>SVQE01000010.1 GCA_015065505.1 Oscillospiraceae bacterium | reverse complement strand
ATCGCGGATTATCTTTGGACGAAGAACTGCCGAACGGTCAAAATTTGTCGGCGCTCCAAGCCGAAACAAATTTTGGGCACCGTTGGTCGTATACCTCAAACTCGGAACTTGGCACGCGGAACTCGCAGCTCATTTTAAGCTTTAATTTTCATAAAACCATTTAGTTTCCTCTAAAAACAAATAAGTTTGCCTGCCTTCTATAAAGCAGGTGTAGCGGATGCCTGCACCGCCCGATTTCAGCGAGGCGGCAGGACGGATATCCGTTATACGGTCTATTTCAAATTCTTCGTCATTATATTTCATGGATATGGGCATAATATTGCCCTCCATATCAAAAATTGCTTTAACCTCGGTATAGTGCTTATCGGGGTTATTATATTCGGGAACATCAAATTTTATCATTTTACTTAGTCCTTTCAAGTTTTGAGTCTTGCAGAAGAAAATTATAATCGTCGCTTGCGACCCGAAATTCGTAATTCGTAACTCGTAATTCGTAATTTTACTTTGCTCTATGCAAAGTAACTTATCGGGTGGATTATGTGTTCATCGTGGGGATTGAAGCCCGAAAGCTCTTTATCTCCGAGCTGGCAGGCGCGAACAATGCAATAGTTTCCGAAACGGCGCTTTAAAACATCTATTGTTGTTTCGATTTTTTCAAGCTTATCCCTTTTTTCAACGCTTTTTGCAAAATCAAACTGCTCGTATTCAAAATCAAAATCATTAACCGAAACGCCAAGGGAACGGATTTTGAAATTGCCCGTGTAGTTTTTCAGAAAAAGCTGCATTGCATTATCAAGAAGCTCGGTGCTTATATCCGTATAGGCAGCCATTCTTTTTTGCCTTGTGAATGAATTAAGGGCGCTGTCCCTGACCCATATTGTTATTGTTTTGCCCTTTAAATTCTGCTCTCTGAGCCTTGTTCCGACGCTTTCGCAAAGCACCCTGAAAACAGTTTTAACATCATTAAGATTAACCAAATCCCTTGAAGTTGTTGTTGAATTGCCAACGCTTTTAAGGGGCGTTACTTCATCCTTGTGCTTAACGGGTGATGCATCAAGCCCGTTTGCAAAATTCCAGAGCATTTCGCCGTGTTTTCCGAAAACACTTTTCATAAACTCAATATCGGAATTTGCTATATCCCCTATTGTGTTTACGCCGTAGGACAAAAGCTTTCTGCCCGTTGACCTGCCAACCATAAGCAAATCAGTGCACGGAAGGGGGAAAGCAATTTCTTTGAAATTTTCTTTGCTGATAACCGTAATGGCGTCGGGCTTTTTATAATCAGAGCCGAGCTTTGCAAATATTTTGTTGAAGCTTACGCCTATGCTGACCGTTATTCCGAGTTCATCCTTAACCCTTTGCCTGATTTCCTCGGCAATCTCTTCACCGCTTCTCATATCGCCGCTTACATCAAGCCAGCTTTCATCAAGACCGAAGGGCTCTATATATTCGCTGTAATCCTCATAAATCATTCTTGCAAGCTTCGAAAAGCGCAGATAAAGCGGATAATTCGGCGGAACAATAATCAAATCGGGGCATTTCTGCCTTGCCTTCCAGAGAGGCTCACCAACAGTTAAACCGTATTTTGATGCAATTTCGTTTTTGGTTAAGATTATTCCGTGGCGGCTTTCGGGGCTTCCGCCAACAGCAACGGGCTTGTTTCTTATATCGGGTCTGTAAAGGCATTCAACAGAGGCATAGAACTTATTGCAGTCAACATGAAGAATCGTTCTTTCCATATAATCACCTAACCTATTCTTGCCTCCCTTTACCAAAGGGAGGTGCCGAGCCTGCGAGGCGGAGGGATTGTTTAAAAAGTCAACCCTCATCGCTTTATCGAACATTTGTTCCATTATAACCCGTTTTTTCATTTTTGTCAACCGGAAATATTTAGATTTAATTTTGAATGCGGAATTATATGGTCTTGCGCACGGCTATTATATAATGTGTTTCGGCGAACTATCGTAGGGCGCGACGCCCTCGACGCGCCGTTGCAATAACACCTTAACGTATACAGGGGTCAGACCCCTGTATACGTAGTTGCGCGTTGCGAGTTTCGAGTTTCGAGTTTTCGGGGCGCAATAATGCGCCAAAAGTTTAGTATTCGTATCATTTAACGAATTTGTAGGGCGCGACGCCCTCGACACGCCGTTGCAATAACACATTTGTTACAACCCCTCCGACTGCCAAGGCAGCCACCTCCCCTTACACAGGGGAGGCTTTTATTATTGACCGAGCGTAGCGAGAAACCACAATTCGTCATTCGTAATTCGTCATTCGTCATTTAGCGTATACAGGGGTCTGACCCCTGTATACGCTAATGCGCCGTTGCAATAACGCATTTGTTACAACAACGGATGAATGAAACGAACTCTTCTCTGCGGCGCGTCCGGGGGTCGCGCCCTACAAATTCGATAAATGAAACAAATGTTAAACCTTCGGCGCATTTCCGCGCCCCGAAATTCGTCATTCTCGACCAACGGTTCCCAAAATTTGTTTCGGCTTGGAGCGCCGACAAATTTTGACCGTTCGGCAGTTCTTTTTGTTCGCTTCATCTGCCACCGGCAGCGCTCACAAACGAACCGTAATTCGTAATTCGTAATTAAAAAAGGGCGGATGATATCCGCCCTTACTGATCACCGGTCACTATTTCTTTGTTGTTACAGTCTTAGAAGCTGACCATGCTGAATAATACTTAGTTCCGCTTACGGTCTTATATGTTCTGATTCTTACATAATACTTCTTCTTTGCTGTAAGCTTTGTTACCTTCTTTGAGGTTGTTGAGTTCTTTGTGATTGTAACTGTCTTCTTGTTCTTTGTGAACTTGCTGTCGGTTGCATACTGAATCTCGTAACCCGTTGTCTGAGTTGTAAGCTTGCTCCATTTTGCTGTGAAGCCCTTAGATGCTGCAGCTACGCTTGTGAGCTTTGTTGCTTTAGGATTAATCTTGAAGGTCTTCTTAATGGTGCCTGAATACTTCTTAATACCTGTAATTGTTACGGTTGCCTTGCCAACATTCTTGTTGTTGGTGTATGTAACTGTATAGTCAGTTCCGTTCTTAAGAGTTGTTGAACCGAGCTTAACTGTTACTGCAGGCTTGATTGCTGAGCCTGTGTATACCTTATCTGCAACGCCTGTTACGGTTGCTTTTGCAAGTGAGGTCTTTGGAAGCTTAGCAATGGTCTTCTTTTCTCTTGAAAGCTCTTCATTACATACCGAGCAATAAACAACCTCGTCATATGAACCTGCTTTATCATATGTTGCTGCAACTTTATTTTCTGTTACTGCAGCTGCAGGTGTGTGACCGAGAGCGTCTGTTGTTTTAGCTTCTCTTGAAAGTTCAATCTTACATCTTGAGCAGTAAACAACCTCGTCGTATGAACCGCCCTCTGTGCAGGTTGCTGCTACTTCATTTTCCTTAACTGCTTCTGCATTTGTATGACCGAGTGCGTCGGTGTAAGTATCAACATAGCTGTCGGGACATCTTGAGCAAGTATGTGTTGTATATCCCTGTGCTGTGCAGGTGGGATCTGTTACAACAGCAACATAATCGTGACCGAGTGCAGTTGTGTAGTCGCCTGTGTAGCTGTCGCCGCATTCTGAACAGGTGTAGGTTGTGTAGCCCTGCTCTGTGCAGGTGGGAGCTGTTACAACTGCAGCATAGCTGTGAGGAAGCTTATCAATAGTCTTCTTTTCTCTTGAAATTTCAGCTTTACAAACTGTGCAGTAAATAACCTCATCATATGAGCCTTCAGCTTCACAGGTTGCAGGAACTTCATTTTCTCTTACTGCTGTTCCCTCAACATGAGCGGATTTTTCAATTTCATCCGTTGTTGTTGCACCGCAAACGCTGCAAGTGTAGGTCATTACGCCTTTTTCGGAGCAAGTGGGCATCTTAGTTACATGGGCAATTGAGAAATCATGTTCTTCCTCTGTTGAAACAACCTGATATGTTGCATTGCCTGTAACTGTTGCAGGAAGCTCTGTATCCCATGCATAAGTTGTGTGGGTGAGTTCGCCTACAGCTGTTTCGGGAAGTGCAGGAGCAACTAATTCATCGCCCTTTGCGTAAGTTTCTGAAGAAATAACGCTGCCGTCTGCATTCTTGAATGTAACGGTTACGATATTATCGTTTTTGCCCATAAAGGTCATCTTCATTGAGCCTGCATTTTTGCCGTTGGGAGCATAGGTTGTTGCGTTTTCTTTTGCAAGACCTTCGCTCTTCTTAGCAAAGTAGCAAGCGTTGTTAAGCTCGCTGTCGAATTCACCTGTGGGGTCCTGAAGTGCGAAACGAACGGGCTTAGAAGCGTCTGTAAGTTCAAATACAAATGTTGCAACGATGAACTGATTGTTATAAGTGTAGCCGTTTGTGTCGCTGTATGTTCCGTCTGAAATATTGAAGAAGCCGTTTGAAGCATCGATTGAGCTAACATTAACATAGTCGCCTGAGCAAACAAGAGTTGCGCTCATCATATCGTCGCTCCAACCGTCGTCTGCAGCAGCGTTCGGGTCTTCCTGAATGCAGCTTAAGTCGCCGAGAATGGTGTCGTTCATACCGTCATAAAGCTTGCTTGCCGAGAATTTTGCAACGGGCTTCATAAATCCAACAACCTCGGTTCCGCCCTCGGGAAGTGTTCCGAAAGCGTATTTGGTTGTTTTACCTGATTTGTAGGAATAAAGACCTGCAGGGGTAATGTTGTCTGAAAATCTGATGTTAATATTACCTGATGCAGCAATGTCAACATTATCAATTCTGATTGTTACTGCGAAAACATCGCCATCGCCAAGTACCCAATCTTCATCAACTGCGTCTGCTTCCCAGAAGGTATTATAAGTACTGATATCCTCTTTTGTTGCTTTGAGAGTTCCGTTTTCAGCATCATACTGAATCGGGAATGCTGCAAGGCATGAGCTTTCATAACATGTATCCGAAGATGCGTCCTTTACAGTCGGGTCTGTTTCGTCTTCAGCATTGAAGAATGATGAAAACTGAAGCTGAATGTCGGGATTATAATCGCCGACAGCTGCCAATGCCGAGAAAGGCATTGAGAAGACAACCATGAGAACTGCAAGTAAACATGCGATTGCCTTTTTAAATGATTTTTGCATAATTTTACCTCCATAAAATTAAAAATTTTTCACCTTGTATTTTATAATAAATAATCGGTTATGTCAATAGTTTGTGCCACAGTTTGACAAACAGTTTATGGAAAATATATAATACATATGTAAAACAAGCACACCGAAAGCCCCGAATAAAGGAGGATACGCTATGAATAATCTGACTTTAAAAAACAATGAAGTTATTTATAAACGCAATGAAGATTTAATCAGAATAACCGCCTGCGGTGAAAATGCGCTTCGCTTTGAAGCGTTCCCCGACGGAAAATATTTTGAAGAAAATTTCACGCTTATGCCGAAAATGCTTGATATGAATATCACTGAAAGCGAGCATTTTGCCGAAATAAAAAACGGCTCTGTTTGCGTTAAGCTTGAAAGCCGCGGCAAGGTTACCTTTTATAAAGACGGCGTTCCCTTCCTTGAAGAAAAGCACGAGCTTGCATTTGATTCGGGCTTTCGTTTTTACGAGAGCAACGAAAACGGAACATATTATTCAAGGGCAACCTTTGAGCCCCACGATAATGAGCATTTCTACGGACTCGGTCACGAGGCAAGCGGTCAGTTTGATTTAAAGGGAAGCTCATTTGATTTGCGCCATGTTAACGCAAAATGCTCAATTCCCTTTGTTTATTCCTCTCTCGGCTACGGCTTTCTTTGGAACAACCCCTCAATCGGCAATGTTGAGCTTTCAAACAACCGAACAAGGTGGACCTCCTTTGCAGCAAGGAAAATCGACTATGTTGTTATTGCAGGCAATCCCAAAGAGGCTGCAAAAGTTCTCGCCGATTTAACGGGCTATGCGCCCGTTATGCCACACTGGGCAACGGGCTTCTGGCAGAGCCGTTTAAGATATGAAACGCAGGAGGATTTGCTTGAGGTTGCAAGGCGATACAAGGCTGAGAGCATTCCCCTTTCCGCAATCATCTGCGATTATTTTCACTGGACCGAGCAGGGCGATTATAAATTTGACCCTCAGTATTGGCACGATATAAAGGCAATGGCAAACGAGCTTCACGAAATGGGAACAAAGCTTATTGTTTCGATGTGGCCGACGATAAACGAAAACAGCGAAAACTATGATTATATGCTGAAAAACGGTATGCTTATAAAAACTGCCGACGGCACCGGAAAGGTTTTCAATTTCTACGGTCCGCAGGCTGAAATTGATGTAACAAACCCGAAAACAAGGGAGTTTGTTTTCAGCAAATTAAAAGAAAACTACCTTGATAACGGCATTGACGCGCTTTGGTTTGACGAGGCTGAGCCCGAAATTCACCCCGAGCATTTCAAGGACTTAACCTTCCATATCGGCAGGGGCGATGAATACGCGCTGATTTATCCTTATTACTATTCAAAAATGGCATATGAGGGCTTTAAGCAGATAAGCGATGAAGAGCCCGTTACTCTGACTCGATGCGCTTATTTCGGCTCGCAGAAATACGGTTCACTCGTCTGGAGCGGTGATATTCCCTCAACCTTTGAAAGCCTTTCAGAGCAGGTTAAGGCTGGGCTTAATATGGCAATGTGCGGTATTCCCTGGTGGAACACTGATATAGGCGGCTTCTGGGGCGGCGACACACAGAGCGACGAGTTCCGCGAGCTGATTGTAAGATGGTTTCAATACGGGGTTTTCTGCCCTGTTATGCGCCTTCACGGCAACCGCAACCGCCACGGCGAAAAGAAAAGAGATGTTAAAGAGGCTTCGGGCGACCCGAATGAAATCTGGAGCTTCGGCGAGAGGAATTTTGCAATTCTAAAGGATTTAGTGTTCCTTCGCGAACGCCTCAGACCCTATATTGAAAAGCATATGAAAATCGCAGCCGAAAAGGGCTATCCGATTATGCGCCCGATGTTTTTCGATTACCCCGAGGATGAAAACTGCTACTGCCTCGGCGAGCAATATATGTTCGGCGATGATATTTTATTCGCCCCGATTGTTAACAGAGGGCAGACGAAGAAAACCGTTTATCTTCCGAAGGGCGAATGGATTTTAACAAAAACAAAAGAAAAATTCACGGAAGGCTTTTGGGAAACATCAGCCGAAATCGATGAATTCATAGCATTTGTTAAATCGGATTCGGATGTTATTGAATGCTTTTAATAAAGACTAAAACACCGCACAGGAAAAATCCTGTGCGGTGTTTTTTTACAGAAAATCACTGATTCTGAGCTTTATCAATTATCGGATAAAGCTTTGAATACGGGTCGTCTATCATTTTAACTTCATTATCAAACTGCAAGAGCTTTGTTTGCTCGGCGGTGTATTTATTCCACTGCGGTAAGCCGTTTCCGTTTGGATTGCCCGTTTTAACGAAGTTAACCCAATAGCTCTGCATTGTTTCGGAAAGAGCAAAATCGCTGTCATCATATTTATCGCCATGCCGCCACAAATTGCCGTAGGCATAGGGCATTTCGCCAGCGTGATACGAGCGCAAGGAGCCGTTATCCTTGCTGAAATAATAGAAATAAACGGGCTTTTCCTGCGCTGCCATATAATCGCTCCACTTTTTATGGCTGTAGGCAAACCATGTTCCGCCGAGAATATGGTTATATTCGCCCTTAGCGCTGCCGCCCTTTTCAACGGCAAGCTCATATTCAAGCGGATGACTTCCGACGGGATAAGCCTCAAACGCTTCATCGGCATATTTACCGAACAAGGTATTAAGTCCCTCTTTATATTCCTTTTCATTAACCTCGGTGAAAAGATTGAAAACATCCGCTTCGTTTGCATTATAGCCGTTAAGAAGCGCCTGCTCGTTATTCTCGCCCTTTTCATAGGTTAGATAGGGCTGCTCTGCAATGGCATAGCCGTCAACGGTCATTGCGCTGTTGTTTGCGGTTGTTTTAACAAGCTCCTCTGCTGAAAGCTTACGCAAATCATCAACGCTTTTTGCGCCGAACTCTTCCATTGTTTTTCTGCCCTGTTCAAGAGCGTCGTTATAATTTCTGAAGGTGTGATAAGGCGTTTTCGGGGTTATGCCGCTGCTTTCTGCAATGGCATATCTGAAAAGCCCCTTAGCAAGCGGTGAAACGCAGAGCGCGCCTACACTTGAAGCGCCTGCCGATTCGCCTGCAATAGTTATTTTTGAAGCGTCACCACCGAAGGAAGCAATATTTTCGTTAACCCATTTAAGCGCGGCAATCTGGTCTAAAAGACCGTAGTTGCCCGTTGTTTTGTTTTCGCTTTCAGAGGCAAGCTCTTCGTTTGCCATATATCCGAAAACATTAAGACGGTAGCCGAAATTAACAACAATTATTCCCTTTTTAGCCAAATTCTCGCCCCTGTATTCACTGAACGAGGAATGACCGCTTGTTAAAGAGCCGCCGTGAATGAAGAACAAAACAGGCGCATCCTTAACCTCGCCTGCGGGCTTCCAGATATTAAGATAAAGCGAATCCTCGCTTACTGCTTCGCGGTAGTTATCCTTAAGGCTGATTTTAAAATTGCGGTAGCCGACTATCTGAGTTAAGGAATTCATTATCTCGCTGTCCTGCTTTTGCATACTCATAGGCGCAAAGGTGTCGCAAGCCTTAACGCCCTCCCACTTTTCGGCAGGCTGGGGCTCCTTCCATCTGAGCTCACCTACGGGCGGTGCGGCATAGGGAATGCCTGCATAGACCTCAACGCTTTTATCCTCGTTGAAAACGCCCGTTATATCGCCCTCATTAACCGAAACAACCTCGGTTACTTCGGGGTTTTTAACATCAACTGCAGGAACGCGTTTATAGGGAGGAGCTGAAAGCGCAAACGCCCCTGCAATAATTCCGAAAAAGGAGGCAACAAGAAGCAGGTGAATCAAAAATCCGTTGTTTTTGGTTTTCAGTACTTCAAAAACTATCAGCCCTGCCAATGCGGCAATAACTATTCCCCATCCAAGCAGGGTGTTTTTGCCGAGTTCAAGCAAAGCAAAGCCGACAAGGGATGCAATAACTAAAACAATGATATAAAAAACGCTGCCCATCTTTTTTCTCTTTTCTTTATCTTTTTTCATAATCTCCTCCAAAAAGCATTATGTTTAATTCTATCTTTTCAGGGTTATTTCCTTTGTTTCATTTTCGGCAAAGGAAAGCTTCTGTTCCTCACCGCCGAAAACGCTTACTGTTATATCCTGCTTTTTATCGCTTGTGATTGTTATTTTTACTTCTTTTTCAGTCCATTTCATACTAACCTCGGCATTTGTTCTTGCCCTTAAGCCTTCAATGCTGCCTTCCTTCCACTCACCCGGAAGCGCAGGAAGCACCTGAATTTCACCGGGATTTGAATAAAGAAGCATTTCATCAATAATGCCGACTGTTCCGATTGAAGTATCGGTGCAGAAAACGCCCCAGCCGTCGTGGGTATAATGGTCGGTCATCATTGAGGTGTAATAGAGATTATCCGACATAAGCATATAAAGCGAATTATAAACCGAATCGGAATTTTTAAGTCTTGCACCAACAAGCGCCTTGTGAACCCAGCCGTGAGACGCTGTGTCGTCCTCGCCCTGATTTTCTTTGTTTCTGTTTTCGATTGCCTGATTGCAGGCATCGGCAAGCTTTTCATTATCCTGAGTTTCAAACGCAGGCCATGCGGCATATAAATGGCTGATGTGGCGGTGCTTATTGTTTTCCTTATATTCATCCATAGCCCATTCGCAAAGCGCGCCCGTTTCATCATATTTATAATCGGGAAGAAGCGCCATAAGGTTTTCCCACTTTGCAATTCTTTCCTCGTAGCCGTCTTTTTTCAGCGCCTTTTCAACCTCGATTGTCATTCTGATGCCGTCCTTTGCAGCAGAAATATCCATTGTTGCATTGGCTGTTATGGGTGAATCATATCCCTGCGGTGCATTTTCGGGTGAATATGAGGGAACAATTAAGTATTTTTCGCCTTTTTCAAGCTTCTTCTTTCCTTTTTTATAGCAAGCCTTGCCGTTTACATCGGTGTAGTATTCAGGGGTTACAAGCTGTTCCCAGAAATTTGACTGCATTGTTAAAAGCGGAAGAAGAATATCGTTTTCAAGGTCGAGCTCTTTGCCCGAATATTCAATAGTTGTGTTGCCGTAGCACTCCCAGTATTCATATATGGGAAGTAGCATCCAGCTTGCGCCTGCATTCCAGTATTCAAACGGATAGGGCTTATAGTATTCAACCATCATTGCCCTGTCGCCATCGGTGTTTACGGGAACCTGAATGGCGTTTTCCATACCGTAAACCTTCTTTGCATTTTCCTGCCAGTCGGGAATCTGCTTAAGAACGAATTTAATATAGCTTTCGCCTGCAACCTGCATATTGCCCGTATTCATTCCCGAGGACTGCAGGTTAACATTGGCGTCCATTGTATAAATGCCCCTCCACGAAGGATTCCACTCACCCGTCCACATTCCGTAGAGTCTCGGGAAGGTTGTTCCTGCACAGCAAATCTGTGCATATCTTCCCTGATTATACGCACGCTCAACCATGGTCGGAATAAGCTTATCGCTTTCCTGCTGTGATTTAATCAAAGCTTCGTTTGCAAGGGCGTTATTTTCATCGTCTCCGAGGTCGAATTTAACTGCATTGAAGAGCGCGGACTGCTTTTCCTGATGAGGCTTGAGCGCATTTTCATAGCTGAATTTGCCGTCCTTTGTATACTTTTCGGCAACAGAGGAGGTATATTCATTCAGTTCATCAAGAAAGTCATAGCTTTCAGCACCTTCAAAATCAGCCATCTTTCCCATATCAAAGGTTCTGTCAGACTTCGTAATAAGATAAACAGCATCGGCGTCGCTGATTTTAACGGCAGGATTCTTATCCTTTGCAACATTTTCGGAATCGTTTGATTCATCTAGAACAATTCTTTCCTTTCTGCCGCCCTCAACGATAATCTTTGTAAAGCCGCAGTAACCGCCCTCTTTAAGCTCGCTGTTTTCGTAATCGGGATAATGCGCAATCTGAGCTATGTAGTCGGCATTTTCCTCAACAAGCTTTTTATAGCGCATATTCTGGGTGTCGTCCCTGAAGCCCCTCATTGAATAGCAATCGTCAAGCGACATGGTTAGGTTAATCTTTTTGCCGCTGCTTGATTTTTCAATTTTGGTGATGGTTACATTATCCTCTCTTGAAGAGAAGGTTGTTCGCTGCCATGTTCCGTTGATATCGGTGTATTTAACGCCCACCTCGGCAGTTTCAAAATCAGTCCAGCGGATATAATCGCGGCAGATATGCTTTTTGCTCTTGAATCTTAAAACAGGTCCCGGGTGAAAAGCATAGAAATATGACGGATTTCTGCCGTTTATATCCCACGAATCATCCATATTGATAACTGCCTGTCTTGCATCGTCAAGCTCGCCTGTTACCTCATCGGGAGTGTATCTCGGGTCGTTTGAGGGCATAATGAAATTAATATTCTGATAGATAATCGTGTCGCCGTAGGGTGAGCCTGCAATAACAGCGCCGTTTTCGCCGTTGCCCGTAACCATTCCCTGCATCCAGCTTTTGCTGTCCTCATCATTGCCTGCATAAGCAACAAGCTCGGTGTATTCGGTTGCAAATGATTTTGTGTGGTCGTTTTTAATCATATCTATATCGCCTTTCTTAAAACGGTCGGAATTAAAAATCAAACAGGCACTTCCTGTTACAATGCCTGCTGCAACAACAACGGCAACAGCAGCCTTCAGCCTCTTTTTTATCTGTTTTTTCAAAACACACCCACCTTTCTTTAAATAAAATTATACTACTTTGATTGTAATCAAAAAATATGCATTTGTCAATAAATGCAAAGCATAAAAAAGCACTCCGAAAAAGCTTAACGGAGTGCTGTATATTGATAACTTATAGAGCTTTGAATATATCGCCGTGCCTGTATTCATCCTCCATCATTTTGCTGATTTCGGGATATTTATCTCCGACATACGGGCGGTAGCCGTTGCCGCCTGCATATTCGCCCTTTGAAACGCCGAAATGAACAATTTTCTTCGGCATAATTCTGTAAAGAAAGCCGAGCAGATTTGCCTGAAACTCTTTGGGCTGAAGCGTTTCACCCGTATACTTGCTAAGTATTGCGGCGTGGCGCCCCTCATCCTTTGCGGCTTCAAGATATAATTCCCTCCACTCGGGATTTTTTGTTATCTCTGCAAATTTGCGATACATCAGCACGGCATTGAGCTCACCCTGCTGAAAGCCTATAAACGCCTTTTTATCCTGACTGTCCATAAATTAACCCTTTCTTAGCCGTTATTTTGTTTTAACCGTTTTAACGGCAGACCATTTGCCGTAATAGTTTATTCCGCCAACCGTTCGATAGGTGCGTATACGAACATAATAGCTTTTCTTTGCCTTAAGGCTTTTAACTGTTTTTGATGCAGTTGTTTTCTTAAGAGTAATAGATTTGGTTGTTTTTTCAGTAAAGCTTTTCGAGGTTGAATACTGAAGCTGATAGCCCTTAACGCCCGTTACGGTTTTCCATTCAGCCTTAAAGCCTTTTTTATTTGCCTTAACCGCTTTAAGAGATACCTTTTTGCAGTATATCTTCCTTTTGAAATCCTGGAAGTTCTTGTTTGTTTTGAGCTCCGGGGATTTGCCGACAAATGCCTTCTCGGCGGTTTTATTCCCGTTGAGCTTATAATCAAACCACGCAATCATATACGGATGCGTGTCATAAATGCTGTCGGCGTGTTCAACATCCGTCATTCTTGCCGCGTAAACATCATTCTTTATATTGTTAAGCGCAGGAATTATGCTGCTTTCAAGCGGAGAAATAAACGCGTTATCGGTTGTTCCCGAGCCTGAAACAAGCAGAGTCGGCAAGGAAACAAGCGAGGAATCATAGGGGCAGTTCTGCAAGCCCGACGCCGCTATTGCAGGGCTTGGAAGCGAGCAGGCATAAATAGCCTTGAAATGCTTAAGATTATCATAATTGCCCTTGCTTGCAAGATTCATACAGCAGGTTGCGCCCTGGGAATGACCTGCAAGACCAACCTTATCGAGATTCAGCTTGTTATAGAGTCTGTGCTTCTTATCGCCGTTGAATATAATAAGCGCATCCATTCCTAAGTTCATACTTGTTCCGAGTCCTGTGTTTTCATCGGTGTTTGTTAAACAAACAAAGCCGTAGGACGCAGCCTTTTTAAGATATGTAACGGTTGTCGGCTTTTTTTCGTAGTTTGCGCTTGTTCCGTTGCAGTAAAGAATAATCGGGCGTTTGCTCATATTCTTAATATCCTTCGGATACCAGACCTTATAGGTGAAATCGTTTTCGGGAATAGTGAATGTAAACGAGCTCACCTTGTAGCTGCCCTCTTTTGAATATTTATCCCAGACGGGCGTGCTGCTTTTTGCAAATGCGGCAAAAGGAATAAGCGCCGTCATAAGCACAGCAACGGATAATAATAATGAAATAATTTTCTTTTTCATATTTTTCACCACTTATATATTTTTTCTTAATTATACACCATTTCAAAATGATAATAAAGTGAAATAAGCTTTTTTCTTCATTTTATTTGTCAAAGGGTTTTATATGTTAAATATTCAGCTCGTATAAATCAAAAAACGGAATGCCCTCAATATTTCTGAGCAAATCCTTTGTTCCTGCAAAAATGAAGCCCTTGCTTTTATAAAGATTAATCGCAGGAAAGTTTTCTTTAAGAACATCAAGCCGCAGAGCCTTATATCCGTTTTCCTTAGCAAAAGCTATGCAGCCGTCAACCATAAAGCTTCCGACGCCTCTGCGCTCGTGCTCGGGGCTTACTGCAAGCGTGTGAACAACAAGGTATTCGCCTCGGCTTAAATCAGCCTTCCAGTCGCCGAGCTCATAGCTTCCCTCGGGGTTTTCACTTAAAACTGCCGCGCCGAGAATTTCTCCGTTTTCAACGCAGGCAAAAAGCTCTGAATTTGCAGCGGACTCACAGATATATTCCCTGCTCGGATGCTCCTCGCTCCATTTGGGATAGTTAACAGTTGCTTCAAGCTTTTTCAGAACCTTTGAATACATTTCGATAACAGCATCCAGATGCTCTGATGTGCAAATAATAAATTCCATAATTCTCTCCGTATTATTGAAATAAATATGTTTTTTACATTATTTAAACACTGTTTGTATTACATTAAGGAAGATTGACAAGGCATTTCCCCTTTGCTACAATGCAATTAAATTAGGATTTTTATACCCGAAAGGAGATATTACTATGAATTACCGTGATTTCGGCAAGACAGGCGAAAAGATTTCAGCGCTCGGCTTCGGTTGTATGCGTTTCCCCGAATACAAGGAGGGCGATAAAAACTTCGTTGAGCAGGATAAAGTTGATGAAATGCTCTCTTACGCCTTTGAAAACGGCGTTAATTATTTCGACACCGCACCCCATTACTGCAACCATAACAGCGAGGCTGCCGTTGGTCATGCAGTTAAGGACTTCCGCGATAAAATTCTTATCTCAACAAAGTGCCCGATGGACGACGATTTAACACCCGATAAATACCGCCGTCTGCTTGAAAGAAGCTTAACGCGCCTCGGCACCGACCGCATAGATTTTTATCACTTCTGGGGAATTAACCGCGATAAATTTGATAATCTTATGCTGAAAAACAATCTTCTTGAGGCTGCGGCAAAAGCAAAAGAGGAAGGGCTTATCCGCCATATTTCCTTCTCGTTTCACGATAACCCGAGTGTTATAAAGCATATTATAGACACCTCTGAAAAACAGGGCGTTAAAATGGAATCAATGCTCTGCCAGTATAATCTGCTGGACCGTTCCAATGAAGAAATGATAAAATATGCCAATGAAAAGGGACTCGGCACCATAGCTATGGGACCCGTTGGCGGCGGCAGACTTGCTGCACCGACCGACCTTTATTCAAAGCTTACGGGAAAACCGAGCATTGCAACCTACGAGCTTGCATTCAAATTCTGCCTCGGCAACCCGAATCTCAACTGCGCGCTTTCGGGAATGCAGAACATTGATATGGTTAAGCAAAACATAGAGGTTGCATCCGACAGCACATATTTTTCAGAAGAGGAATGGCAGCAGCTCGGCGAGGCGATTGAGGAAATCAAAAAGTTTTCGGAATTATACTGCACAGGCTGCAAATACTGCCAGCCCTGCCCTGCTGATATAAACATTCCGAGAATTTTTGAAATGTTTACTTATTACAATGTTTACGGATTGAAAGACCACGCAAAGAATATGATGCGCGATTATCTTAAAAACGAGGGCAAAACCTTTGAGCAATGCAAGGACTGCGGTATTTGCGAAAAGAAATGCCCCCAGCACCTTGAAATCCGCAAAAATCTTGATATGGTTTGCAAGCTTCTTTGCGAATAATAAAAAATGATTATTCAGGCATTAGGGATTTCTGGGCATTAGAGATTCGAACCCCTAATGCCTGAGTATTTTTTCCATAAAAATCATATTATCAAAGCGCCCGAATTTATATCCGCATTTATGAAATTCGCCAACCTTTTTAAATCCGAGGTGAGCGTGGAACTGCTCACTGTTATTTGTAAGGTATTCATCCTCTTCAATCGGGCTTGCAATACTTGCATAGAGGTTGATTATTCCGATTTTTTCAAGCTCTTTTTCAAGCTCGGCATATAGCACCTTGCCGTATCCCCTGCCCGTTGATGCCTTAGCAATATAAATGCTGAGCTCGGCGCAATGGGAATAAGCGGCTCTCGGTCGGAACGCGGAAGCATAGGCATATCCCTGAATAACACCGTTTTCTTCAAGCACAAGATAGGGATATTTTGTCAGAATATTTTCAATGCGTTTTGAAAACTCTTCTATTGACGGAACATCGTATTCAAATGTTATCGCCGTGTTTTCAACATAGTAGGAATATATTTCAAGCAAACGCTTTGCATCGTTTATATTTGCGCTTCTGATAATCATTTTTACACGTCACCTCGGAATTAATAATCGTATTTAATTATGGTAAACATTTTTTAGTGCAATGTCAAATCTATTTGATACTTTTTTAATACTATCAAAAAGGCGCGCTCATCATAAAGCTGTTCAGCATCAAATCAATATAATAACAAGCGAGGAACTGCATTTGCAGTTCCCCGTTTCAGCGTGTAGGCAAACAAGGATACAAAGTCTAGGCATTAGGGATTCGAACCAAGCAAGGTTTTGCCCGTCCCTTTTTCACAAATACTGTGTTAAAGCGTCTTGTAAGGCGCCAGCCTTGCTTCACCGCTTTGCCTTGGCAAAAAATGAACAGGGCAAAACTGCGAAGCACCTTAAATTCCATAGTTTGCGTTCATTTTTTCGTTTTTTGGTGCAAGCATACTGTCGTATGGTAAAACAAAAAGCGGAAAAAGGGGCGTGAAATATGCAATTTAAGGCTTACTGGGTTCGATTCCCTAATGCCTAAATACTGCCTCGTATCTTTTTGCCCATGCCTGAACGGAACGGCGGCTGTAGTATTTCGGAAGGGTTTTGTTAATTCCTGCAAGCAGCGCCATATCCTTGCCGAGCCCGAGTATCAGCGAAAGCAGCTTTTTGTTTTTAATCAGTGCAGAGGCTTTGCCGAGAAGCTCTGAGTTAATGTCTATCGGCGAAGCGCCCGGCTCGTCCGAAACCTGAAGCTCTTTGATTGTTATTATTTTGCTTTCAAACAGATAATCAAGCTGCTCGGTTGTCAGCTTTGTAAGCAGAAGCTTAACAAGTGCAAGCGAGGAAAGCCCGAAGCCAATCCTTGTCTGATAATTGTATTCATAATCCCAGAGGGTTTCAGCGGAATAAGTCTGCGTTTTGTCCGCAATAACCGTGTCGGCAAGGATTTTTGCCGCCCTGAAGGCGTTTGCAATTCCCGAGCCGATAATCGGAACGGTCATAAAAGCGCTGTCGCCGATTGCGGCATAGCCGTCCGCAACCATAACGGCAAGAGTCTGCCGAACGGGAATGGTAACCATATCGCCGCCGCGCAGAAGCTCGCTTCCGAGAACGGGGTTTTCTTTTCTGAAACGCTCTGTTTTTTCAAGCGCCTCTTCCTTTGAAAACGGCGTTAATTCTCCGATTAAAATATCGCTGTAATCCTTGTCATCGGCAACCCAGGCAATGCCGAAAACATCCTTCGGCATAAGATAAACCTTGTATTTATCCCTGATTTCGCCTGCATCGCCTCGGTTGTAAAAGCCCCTGTAAACATAGAACTTTTCATATGCGTTTGTTTCAGCCTGAACGCCGCAGCACTCGGGCAGATTTGCTCGAACGGGCGAATCGCAGCCGCAGGCATCAATAACAAGGTCGCCGAGAAAATCGCCCTTGTCGGTTTTTATGCCGATAACTCTGTCGCCTGCCATAACGGGGCAGATAATATCTGTTTCATAAACAAATTTAACGCCTGCTTCCTCGGCTGCAGGAATAATGTAGTTATATATTTCCTTTCGCTCCATTTTAATGTTGGAGTTTTCAAAATTATTGCCCTCTGCTCTTAAAATAAGCCTTTCCGAAGGCGGAAGGAAGCTCATTTCCTCAGAGCGCAGAATCATTTCCTTCGGCGGCAGCGCAAGCCCTATATCGCCAAAGGATTTGCCGTTGAAAATATCGGTCCAGTCGTAGCCCATATTTTCACGGCTGTTCTTCTCGTAAACCGTTACATCAAAGCCTGCCTTGCTAAGCAGCATGGCGCAGGCAATTCCGCCGTGACCGCCGCCTGCAACAATAATCTTTTTTGCCATAAACATCACCTTTTTTTCAATATTTATGCGAGAATTTTTTCCCGATACCGTCATTCAAAATCAGCCGTTACCCTGCTCAACCTTTGCAATTTCATCGTTTGATGCTTCTTTAAGCGAATATGTGTCAAACGCAGCCTCTCTCGGAAGCTGAATTTCAATTCTGTCCATCTTCTGCAGCAGGCATTCGCCCGAGCTCATCGCAACCTCAAAAACATGGCCGCCGCTTTTTCTGTCCTTTGAAACAAAGTGCATATGCCAGCCAGAAGCATTAATGCCGTCCATATAGTCCGGATAATAAACGCAGACAAGTGTTCCGTATGTTTTTTCAAAAGAAAAATCCTTCTGCGTTTTAGAGAGAATATCCTTTAAAGAAACGTGCTGCGAACGGTATGGCGCGCCTGCGCGTGCGTGAATTGTTTCAAAAAATCCGTCAATACGCGCAATATGAATGCTGTTAAGCCCGAAATCCTCTTCAATTTTAAGAGTGAGCTCTGTTTTTATGGAATCAATGTTCGGCATTTCGCCCATATTAAAGCTTCTTCCGCCCGAAACAAAGCCTGCAACCGCAAACGGAACGCCTGCCTCATCGTCCGAGCTTTCAATGCTTCCGTCCTGCTTTGCCTGATAACACACGCCGTCTAAAATAATCATTTCGCCGTCAACATTCTCAAATGTGCCGAGCCCTGTGTCGCCGTGCTCAAGCAGCTCCTTAACCGTTGCAACGGGTCTTGTGTATCCAAGTGCTAACGCCTGCAGCGTTGAAACCTGATAAATTGCGTTTGATTTCATAATTTTTCTCCTTGCTGAGTGTGGGGTTAAATAGTTTTTTGGGGTATAGAAGGTACATAGGTATTTTAGCATAGAATTATAATTTATGCAAACTTGAAAAAGCTAAGGGGAAATAACAAAAACCTCGGCAAAAGCCGAGGCTTAAAATTTGGTGTTATAACTTATTAATTACGAAGCGCATTTTTTGCAGGGTTTGTGATTGTTACAACAACTATAAAAGCTATTATTTGAAAACGGCAAGGGCATCAAACCCTTGCTTTTTTCGGTCGAGGTGAACTGCGACTTATTAAACCCACGCAGGAAACTTAATCACAGTAATATCAATATTCCTGCGAGATAGGCTTTTGGGAGTGATTCGGTAGTATATCCATTACATATATTACCAATTCTCCTAAAAGCCTTGTTTTATAAGGGAAAAAGTCAGTTGCAAATATTCGAGGGAGAGGTCGTGAGTATCTGCTGAATGCGCCCAATATATTTTACAAAGATTCGGACTATCTCAGAAATAATCGGGGAAAACGGGGGGATTAATTGGACAGTAAACCTTTACGGCAAAACAAATGCGCTCAAATAATTGAATAATGTTGTTATTTATGTTATTATGTCCGTATAGTTTCTTATTAATATAGGGGTATTAATATGCAGAACACAAGAAAAGAACAAGAAATCAAAAAAGCTGCAAAAGGCTTTGCCGAATACTGGAAGGGCAAGGGCTACGAAAAAGGCGAAAGCCAAAAATTTTGGATTGAGCTATTAAGTCAGGTTTACGGTGTTGAAAAACCGTCACACTATGTAACTTTTGAAGAGCAGGTTAAACTCGACCATACGAGCTTTATTGATGTTATGATTCCCTCAACCCATGTAATGATTGAGCAGAAAAGCATTGATAAGGATTTACGCAAAGGCATTAAGCAATCAGACGGCTCTGTTTTAACGCCGTTTCAACAGGCTAAGCGTTATAGCTCCGAGCTTCCCTATTCACAGCGCCCACGCTGGATTGTTACCTGCAACTTCAAGGAGTTTCTTGTCTATGATATGGAGAATCCTAACGGCGAGCCTGAGAGCATTTTGTTAGAGGATTTACCTAAGGAATATTACCGCCTTAACTTCCTTGTAGACACTAAGGATGAAAACATTAAGCGTGAAGAAGAAATATCAATTCAAGCGGGTGAAATTGTAGGTAAGCTCTATGATGCGCTGCGTAAACAGTATGCTAATCCCGATAATGAAGATTCACAAAAGAGCCTTAATGTGCTGTGTGTGCGCCTTGTTTTCTGCTTCTATGCAGAGGATGCTGATGTTTTCGGTAAACATTTAATGTTCCACGATTATTTGAAACAGTTTGATACTCGTAATTTCAGGAGAGCATTAATTGATGTGTTCCGTGTTCTCAATACAAAGATTGAGGATAGAGACCCATATATGGATGATGAATTAGCTGCGTTCCCCTATGTTAACGGCGGCTTATTCGCTGATGATAATATTGAAATTCCGCAGTTTACCGATGAAATCATAAAGCTTATTCTTGAAAATGCAAGTGCCGATTTCGATTGGTCTGAAATCAGCCCGACTATCTTCGGCGCTGTATTTGAAAGCACCTTGAATCCCGAAACAAGAAGAAGCGGCGGAATGCACTACACCTCTGTTGAGAATATTCACAAGGTAATAGACCCTCTGTTCCTTGATGACTTAAAGGCTGAGCTTGAAGAAATCAAAGAGTTAAAGCAGATTAAAACAAGAAACAGCAGACTTGACGAGTTTTGCGAAAAGCTTTCAGGTCTTAAATTCCTTGACCCTGCGTGCGGCTCGGGTAACTTCTTAACAGAAACATATTTATCACTCCGTAAACTTGAAAACGAAGCCATAGGACTAAGAAACCAAGACCAGATTGTTTTGGATTCGGGCGATATTATAAAAGTAAAAATAGACCAATTTTATGGTATAGAGATTAACGACTTTGCCGTTACCGTTGCAAAAACAGCGCTTTGGATTGCCGAAAGTCAGATGATGAAACAGACCGAGGATATTGTTCACACTAACATTGACTTCCTGCCACTTACTACAAACGCATATATCGTTGAGGGTAACGCTCTGCGTATAGACTGGAATGATGTTGTACCTGCTTCCGAGCTTAATTACATTATGGGTAATCCGCCATTTGTAGGCGCAAGATTAATGAGCAAAGAACAAAAAGAAGATTTACTTGGAGTATTCGGAAAAGAATGGAAAAACGCAGGCAATCTTGATTATGTTTCTTGTTGGTATAAAAAATCCGCTGATTATATGAAAGAAACAAGTGTTTTTGCTGCACTTGTTTCTACAAATTCTGTTTCTCAAGGTGAAAGTGTCGCAAATCTGTGGAAACCACTTTTTGAAAATGGAATTGTATTCAATTTTGCACATAGAACTTTTAGATGGGATAGTGAAGCTAATATTAAAGCCCACGTTCACTGCGTAATTATTGGGTTTAGTTATGTTGAAAAACAAAGCAAAAGATTATTTGAATCTGATAATTATAAGATTGTTGACAATATCAATGGATATTTATTAAACGCAAACAATGTTTTTGCGGAAAGCAGAAACAAACCGATTTGTGATGTTCCTCAAATTGGAATTGGTAATAAACCAATTGATGGAGGCAATTATCTTTTCACGCCTGATGAAAAAGCTGAATTTGTAAAAAAAGAACCATTATCTGAAAAATACTTTATGCCATGGTATGGTTCAACAGAATTCATTAATAATAAACCTCGTTATTGCTTATGGATTGGTGACTGTCCACCAAACGAATTAAGAAAAATGCCTGAGTGTATGAAACGAGTTCAAGCAGTAAGAGATTATAGACTTCAAAGTCCAAGTGCGGGAACAAGAAAAATTGCGGATACCCCAACAAGATTTCACGTTGAGAATTTCCCGAAAAATACTTATATTATTATTCCTGAAACAAGTTCAGAACGCAGAAAGTATATACCTATGGGTTTTATGAAGCCCACATCATTATGTAGTAATGCAGTTAGAATACTTCCTAATGCAACTTTGTATCACTTAGGAATATTAGAATCAAATGTTCATATGGCTTGGATGCGTGCTGTTGCAGGTAGATTAAAAAGCGATTACCGTTATTCAAAAGATATTGTATATAACAATTTCCCATGGTGTAATCCTACCGATGAGCAAAAGGCAAAGATTGAGCAAACAGCACAGGCAATACTCGACGCAAGGGCTAAATATCCTGACTGCTCACTTGCGGATTTATACGACGAGCTGACTATGCCGTCTGAACTTCGTAAAGCACATCAGGAAAACGATAAAGCAGTTATGCAGGCATACGGTTTTGACTGGCGCAATATGACCGAGAGCGAATGCGTTGCCGAGTTAATGAAAATGTATCAAGCATTAGTTGAAGAAAAATAAAAATAGTATGAAAGGATTAGTATAATTACTTGAATTGGTAGGATAGGATATGTGTAATTGTAATGGAAACAATCTTGCTGACTGGATTATGGTTATTATAACAGCTATATATGTAGGAGCAACGATAGCTATTTTCATAACTAACAGAAAATCTGAAAAAGCTGCATATTCACAATTAGAAGTATCTAAACAGCAGTTTGAAGAAACGAAACGGTTGGAATGCTTACCGTGCTTTGACTTACAAATCAAAACATGTGAGACTGGAGATTTTCAGGAAATAGATTTGACAGAAAAGTTGGGAGGAGAAATTGTTATTCAAGCGTATGAACTTCAGCTTTACAATATAGGAAAAGGGATTTCAAAAAACACAAAGTGTAGTATATCCACGGATAGTCTTAAAGAGCAAGTTTTAGCTACATTTCCTCTAATGCCTTTGCAGAAATGTATAATGTTATATCCAATGTTTTGTGCCGATACAAATGGATTCAAGGAGAATATTATTTCCGCAATAATTACGCTAACATTTGACGATTTACTTGGTAATAAGTATATGCAGGATATCTGTGTTGAGTTTATATATAAACTCAATATTTTAGATATGAGAATTGACGAAATACAAGCACCAAAAAAGTTTCAAGTCCCAGGAAATTTTGAACAAGGCTTTTGACAACTACATGATTTTACTTAAAGAGGACTGTAGAAAAACCTCTTGAAGTTTGATTTCTTCAAGAGGTTTTTCTACAGTCTGGAGCTAACACGATTAGGTGTTAGCTCTATTTTTTTGAAAAGGAACATAGAAAGGAGCATAGAAAATGGATAAAATCGCATTTTTAGCAGGGTTTGTGATTGTAACAACAACTATAAAAGCTATTATTTGAAAACGGCAAGGGCGTCGAACCCTTGCCGTTTTCGTCGAGGTTCCAGGATTTTCTTCTCAACTATCGAAAGCTCCACTGGAGCTTTCTCCCAAATTTTCTTTGTGCTTAACAATGTTGCCAAAGAGGTAACGGTCATCCGACCAACGGTCCCCAAAATTTGTTACGGCTTGGAGCGCCGACAAATTTTGACCGTTCGGCAGTTCTTATTGCTCCCTTTATCTGCCACTGGCAGCGGTCGCAAACGAACCATTTCAAATCCTGTCCGAGAGCAAAATGAGGGGAGTCCATTAAGGACTCCCCTCATTTTGGTCGAGGTGACAGGATTTGAACCTGCGGCCCCTACGTCCCGAACGTAGTGCTCTACCAAACTGAGCCACACCTCGAATGCCCTACTATTATTGCATAAAAAAGCTCTCTGGTCAAGCATAAATTTATTTTTTATGCATTGACATAGTTTAAGTATTTGTTTAAACTGTTTTCAGGTGATTTTTATGCAGAAAAAAGAAAGAAATATTATAATTATTCTTGTTGTAAGCATTGTTGCCGTTTTGGGAATTATTGCCGCAATATTTGTTATGAAGGGCGGGGATTTTCTGCCGGGATTAAGCAAGGATAAGGAAGTAACACAGCAGGTAAGCTCTGTTTCGGGCGAAGAGCTTGATGGGATTTTAAGGCAGCAGCCGATGTATGTAAGCGGTATTCACTATTACTATAAGGGCTCGGAAGAACGTTTTACCCACGATGCAATGGGCGCTTCCGTTTTCAACAGCTCGGATGTCAGCGCAAAGAGCTTTATTGTTGCATTCTGCGCGTTTGATAAGGACGGAAATCCGATTAAAATCCGTCAGCCAAATGAAACGGGCGAGGGCGGATATATCCGAACGGTTACTTATGATTATGCAAAGGCAAATGGTGATAAAACCTCGCTTAACCCTAACGAAACCTGCACCGATATTTTGATGTTTGTTAACAATCAACCCCAGATTGTAACCGTTAAAGCCTGCGTTAAATCATATGTCAGCACCGAGGATATAACCTGGGATAATCCCTATTATAAAACCTTCACCGATATCTATGCCGGAAAAGAGCTGAATGAATAATCAAATAATGATTTATCGCTTGTGCGAAAAATCATTATTTGAGTTGCTGGTTGCGAGTGCCAAGTTCCGAGTTCAGGTTACTCGCTGCGCTCAAACAATAATAAAATCGGAGCGAAGCGACCCGACAACTCGGAGCTCGGGGCTCGGTACTTGAAACTTAAATTGTGATTTGTGAGCCAAAGGGCTCAACAAATCACAATTTTTTAATTTTATATTGATTATTATATTAATTTATGCAATAATATTATATCAATTTTTTAAGAAACAGCAAAAAGTCAGCAAAAGGACGCATTTTATTATGGATGATAACAAAAAACTTGCACAGCTTTTATTTTCACATATTGATAAAACGCCTGAGTATTACGAAGAGCTTTTTCCTCAGAGAGAGCTGAAGGAAGGCGCAAAGGTTTGCCGTTTTTCGCCGAGCCCTACGGGATTTCTGCATTTCGGCAATCTTTTTACCTGCTTTGTTTCGTATTCAATGGCTAAATCCTCTGACGGCGTTTTCTATGTTCGCGTTGAGGATACCGACCAGAAGCGCAGCGTTGAAGGCGCAATCGAGGTTATGCTTAAGGGACTTTCGGTTTACGGCATTGTTCCCGATGAGGGCGTAATCGGCGACAGAGTTGAAAAGGGCATCTACGGTCCGTATTATCAGAGCGACAGAAAAGAAATCTATCAGACCTTTGCAAAATCCCTTGTTGAGCAGGGGCTTGCATATCCCTGCTTTATGACTGCCGAGGAGCTCGAGCAGTGCAGGGCGTCGCAGGAAAACGAAAGCATTAAGGGCATCTGGGGCAAATACGCAAGATGCCGCGAAATGGATTATGAAAAAATCAAAGAGAAAATTGAAAACGGCGACAGCTGGACTCTTCGTCTTAAATCACCCGGAACACTTGAGGGCAAGTGCTATTTCGACGATATGATTAAGGGCAAAATCGAAATGCCCGAAAATGTTCAGGATATAGTTCTTCTGAAATCCGACGGTATTCCGACCTATCATTTTGCACACGCTATTGATGACCATCTTATGAGAACAACCCATGTTGTTCGCGGCGACGAATGGATTTCAAGCGCGCCGATTCATCTTCAGCTTTTCAAGGTGCTTGGCTTCAGAGCGCCGAAATATGTTCATGTTGCACCGATTATGAAGGAAGAAAACGGCGGCAAGCGCAAGCTTTCAAAGAGAAAAGACCCCGAAGCTGCTGTTACCTACTATATCGAGCAGGGCTATCCGAGCGACAGTGTTAATGAATATATGATGACTCTTGCAAATTCCAATTTTGAGGACTGGCGCAGAGTAAACAAGGACGAGCCCCTTGAAAAATTCCCGTTCAATGTTAAGAAAATGAGCGTTTCGGGCGCACTTTTCGATATTGCAAAGCTCAGCGACGTTTCAAAGAATGTTGTTTCAACAATGAAGGCGCAAACCGTTTTTGATTTATCGTATGAATGGGCGAAGGAATACGATAAAGAGCTTGCAGCCCTTTATGAAAAGGATGTTCAAAGGGCAACCGCAATTCTGAATATCGACAGGGAAAACAAAAAGCCGAGAAAGGATATTGCAAAGTGGAGCGATATTAAGGATTACATCAGCTATATGTTTGATGAAACCTTTGTGCCCTGCTATGAGCTTTCAGGAAATGCAGACGGTGACCTTGCCGTTGATGTGCTTAAAAAATACAAAGATGTTGTTAACCTTTCGGATGATAAAGACACCTGGTTTTCAAGAATCAAGGATTTATGCACCGAGGTTGGCTGCACGCCGAATGTTAAGGAATTTAAAGCAACTCCCGAAGCATTCAGAGGTCATGTGGGCGATGTTTCAACGATTATCCGCGTTGCGCTTACAGGCAGGGTTAACACACCCGATTTATTCTCAATAACCGCTCTTCTGGGTGAAGAAACCGTTCAGAAGAGAATTGATATGGCAATAAAACACTATGAGGAGGAGAAATAATGGCAGCGGAAGAAATTAAGAACGAAGAAGTTGTTTCCTCAAATTTTATACACGAATTTATAGACGAGGATTTAGCAAACGGCGTTTACTCAAGAATTCAGACCCGTTTTCCTCCCGAACCCAACGGCTATCTTCACATTGGTCACGCAAAGGCAATATGCATTAATTTCGGTGTTAAAAACAAGTATCACGGAATATGCAACCTCCGCCTTGACGACACAAACCCGACCAAAGAAGACACCGAGTATGTTGAAGCTATTGAAGAGGATATCAAGTGGCTCGGCTTCGACTACGACAATGTTTACTATGCTTCGGATTACTTTGATTTCCTTTATGAATGCGCTATCAAGCTCATCAAAAAGGGAAAGGCATTTGTTTGCGATTTAACACCCGAGGAACAGAGGGAATACAGGGGAACTCTCACCGAGCCGGGAAAGAATTCACCCTACAGAGACAGAAGCATTGAAGAAAACCTTGACCTCTTTGCAAGAATGACCAACGGTGAATTTGAAGCAGGCAGCAAGGTTTTAAGAGCAAAAATAGATATGGCGTCGCCCAACCTCAATATGCGCGACCCGATTATCTACAGAATTATGTATGCAACCCATCACAGAACAGGCGACAAGTGGTGCGTTTATCCGATGTACGACTTTGCGCATCCGCTTTCAGATGCTTGCGAAAATGTTACCCATTCGCTTTGCTCGCTTGAATTTGAAAACCACAGACCGCTTTATAACTGGTTTGTAAACGAGCTTATCGAGGGCGAAAAGCCGCGTCAGATTGAGTTTGCAAGAATGAATCTCAACTACACCTTAACCTCAAAGCGCAAATGCTTAAAGCTTGTTCAGGACGGCATTGTTGACGGCTGGAACGACCCGAGAATGGCAACCCTTTCGGGTATGAGAAGAAGGGGCTATCCTGCTGAGGCAATTCGCGAATTCTGCGAAAAAATCGGTGTTTCAAAGGCGTATTCGGTTATCGATTTTGCAATGCTTGAAAGCTGTGTGCGCGATAATCTTAATCAGAATTCGCCCCGTGCAATGGCTGTTATCGACCCGATTAAGCTTATTATCGATAACTATCCTGAGGATAAGTGCGAGGAGCTTGAGGTTGAATACCATCCCGACCACGAGGAATACGGCAAAAGAACTGTTCCGTTTTCAAAGGAGCTCTATATTGAGCGCGATGACTTTATGATTGAGCCGATTAAGAAATACAGAAGGCTCTATCCGGGCAACGAGGTAAGGCTTTACAAGGCATATTTCGTAACATGCACTGGCTACGACCTTGATGAAAACGGCGAGGTTGTTGCTGTTCACTGCACCTACGACCCCGAAACCTTCGGCGGCGACGCTCCCGACGGAAGAAAGGTTAAGGGAACAATCCACTGGGTTAATGCAAGAAACTGCGTTGAAGCAGAGGTTCGCCTTTACGACAGACTTTTCAATGTTGAAAACCCGAGCGATGAAGAGGGCGTAAGCTCTTTTGAGGATAACCTTAACCCCGATTCACTTGTTAAGAAAACAGCCTATGTTGAAAAGGCACTCGGCGAAACAAAGCCCGGCGATAAATACCAGTTTATGCGCCTCGGCTATTTCTGCACCGACACCGATTCAACCGAGGATAAAATCGTTTTCAACAGAACGGTTGCACTCAGGGACAGCTTTAATAAAAAGAATTAATTCGGTTGCGAGTTCCGAGTGCCGAGTTGCGAGTTCAAGGGTCTTGCAGACGGCTATTATAATCAGCCAACCGCAGGTTCCGAAATTCGTAATTCGTAATTCGTAATTCGTAATTTTTTCAGGAAAACTATGGCACAGAGAGAAGATATAAAAAATATTGCAATAATTGCCCATGTTGACCACGGCAAAACAACCCTTGTTGATGAAATGCTTCATCAAAGCGGTATTTTCCGCGAAAACGAGGTTGTTTCAGAAAGGGTTATGGATTCCAACGACCTTGAAAGGGAAAGGGGAATAACAATCCTTTCAAAAAACACGGCAATTCACTATAAAGACACAAAAATCAATATTGTTGACACCCCGGGTCACGCCGATTTCGGCGGCGAGGTTGAGCGCATTTTAACCATGGTTGACGGCGTTTTGCTTTTGGTTGATGCGTTTGAGGGCTGTATGCCGCAAACAAGATTTGTTTTGAGCAAAGCCCTTGCGCTTCGTAAAACACCGCTTGTTGTTGTTAATAAAATAGACCGCGACGGCGCAAGACCCTATGAGGTTGTTGATGAGGTTCTTGATTTATTCATCGAGCTCGGAGCGGATGACAACCAGATTGAATTTCCCGTTGTTTTTGCTTCTGCAAGGGGCGGTTATTCAAGCCTTAATCCCGAGGATAAAAGCGGCGATATGCGTCCGCTGCTTGATGCAATTCTTGAATTTATTCCGTCGCCACAGGGTGACGAAAACGGACCTGCACAGATTTTGTTTTCATCGCTTGAATACGATGATTATGTTGGCAGAATCGGCGTCGGCAGAGTTGAAAGGGGAAGCATTAAGGTTAACACCCCATATGTGCTCTGCAAGCAGGACGGCAGCAGGGAAAACATAAGATTTTCTCAGATATATCAGTTTGAGGGGCTCAAAAGAGTTGCGTGCCAGAGCGCTGAATTCGGAGATTTGGTTTGCGTTGCAGGCGTTGAGGATTTAAACATCGGCGAAACCGCTTGCGACCCCGAAAATGTTGAGCCGCTTCCGTTTGTTAAGATAGACGAGCCGACAATTAGTATGAATTTCATAGTAAATGATTCACCCTTTGCAGGCAGGGAGGGCAAATATGTAACCTCGCGTAACCTGCGTGACAGACTTTTCAAAGAGGTTGAAACCAATGTTTCTATGAGGGTTGAAGAAACCGATTCAATGGATACCTTCAAGGTTTCGGGACGCGGCGAGCTTCACCTTTCAATTCTTATTGAAACAATGAGAAGAGAAAACTATGAATTTCAGGTTTCACGCCCGAAGGTTATTCTTAAAAAGGATGCAAACACGGGCGAAACGCTTGAGCCCGTTGAGGTTGCAATTATTGAAGTTCCCGAGGAATATGTTGGCGTTGTTATGGAAAAGCTCTGCTCGCGCAAGGGCGAAATTGAGAATATGGACACTCGCTCAACAGGTATGACCCACCTTGAAATCAAGATTCCGTCAAGAGGACTTATCGGATATCGAAGCGAGTTTTTAACCGATACAAACGGCAACGGCATTATGAATCAGCTTTTCAGCGGCTACGAGCCGTATAAGGGCGATATAGAAACAAGAAACCGCGGCTCAATAGTTGCTCACGAAACGGGAACAACAACGGGCTACGGACTCTGGAACACTCAGGACAGGGGCAAGCTTTTCATCGGTCCGGGTATTGATGTTTATGAAGGAATGATTGTGGGCGAATGTGCAAAGGATGAGGATATCGTTTGCAATGTCTGCAAGAAAAAGCATGTAACAAACACCCGTGCAAGCGGCTCGGACGAAGCGCTTAAGCTCGTTCCGCCAACAACTCTTTCGCTTGAACAGAGCATGGAATTCCTTGCCGATGACGAGCTTTTAGAGGTAACACCCAAGTCAATCAGGCTCAGAAAAACAATTCTTAATAAAGAACTCAGACTGAAGGCAGAGAGCCGCGCGAGAAAATAAACGGCAGGTTCTGTGTTGTGCGTAATATGTAATGCGAATTATTGACCGAGCGTAGCGAGAAACCAAAATTCGTAATTTGTAACTCGTAATTCGTAATTAATAAAATGAGGGGATGTGAATTTATGAACAAAGCAGGTTTATATATTCACATCCCTTTTTGCAAAAACAAGTGCCCCTACTGCGATTTTTACAGCAAAAAATACTGCGAAAACGAGGCAGTTGAATATTGCAGCAGGCTTATTTCTCAGATGCAGGCTTTTGAGGGCGAATTCAACACCGTATATTTCGGCGGCGGCACGCCGAGCATTATTCCCGAAGAGTTAATCGGCAAACTGCTCGATGAAGCAAAAAAGCGTTTTGAAATCGACGAAAACAGCGAAATAACGATTGAATGCAATCCCTCAAAGGATTTGCAGGAGAGCTTTAAGCTCTATAAAGCATACGGAATTAACCGCATTAGCCTCGGTATGCAGAGCGCGGTTGATAAGGAGCGCTTTGCCCTCGGCAGAAGCGCAGGCAAGGCGCAGGTTGAAAAGGCTGTTTGCGACGCAAAAAACGCAGGGATTGAAAATATCAGCCTTGATTTGATGCTCGGAACACCAAAGCAAACCCTTGACTCGCTTGATGAAACCTTTGATTTTATAGATAAAATGCAGGTTAAGCATATCTCGGCATATATGCTGAAAATCGAAGAGGGAACAAAGTTTTTTGAAATGCAAAACCGCCTTGATTTACCGGATGAGGACGAGGTTTCAAAAATGTATTTAAAAACGGTTGAGCTTCTCTCTCAGCTCGGTTTTTCACAGTATGAAATCAGTAATTTTGCAAAATGCGGCTATGAAAGCAAGCATAATTTAAAGTATTGGGAGCTTGATGAATACCTGGGTCTCGGTGCTTCCGCACATTCCTTATGGCAGGGCAAAAGATTTTACACCGACAGGGATTTTAACATCATACCAGACGGCGAAGGCGGCAGTCTTGAAGAACGAATTATGCTCGGCTTAAGGCTTACCAAGGGTATAAATAAAAAGCTGATAACAAAAAGCTATCAGCAGTTTATTGATATGGGGTATATTAAAGACCTCGGCGAAAATATCGCCCTAACACCCAAAGGAATGCTTGTTTCAAATACTATAATAAATGAACTTGTTTAAGGGGTGACGCCCTCGGCGAGCCGCATTAAAGGCTATTTTTATATTGTTAAATTATAGTTTTGTCACCATTCTTTCGTGTTGCAAAAGAACGGTGACGCCAAGAAAGCAACCAAAGGGGAGTGAAGAACGCGGTGCTTATCATCTCTTAAAGAATTCAAAATCAGACCATTATGAAGATTGACAAGCCCCACAGTTCTTCAAATCCCCTTTGGAAACCCCGATTCGTATCGCGACGCGGGCGCTTTGCACACCGCTGCGAGGGGTCGCATCTTTTGAGAAAACTATGCGTCTCCCATTAAAGCTCGTTTTCTTCCTGATATTCCTTTGAATATTCAACATTCGCTTCATCGGGAATCGGAACGCCCATTTCGGTTTGCCTATCTGCCTGAACGGTTGGATTTGATTCCCATACTGGCGGATTATTTATAACAATTTTGCTCAGCTTATATTTTTTCTTTTTCATATTATCACCCGATAATATTATGCCGTATTCAAGTGCTTTTATCCCCGAACCCGAAACCAATATATATTTTTTTAAAAAAGATGTTGACATTGAAAATATAATTTGCTATTATATTTAAGCACTAAAGAGCATAATCCATATGCCTACTTAGCTCAGTCGGTAGAGCATGCGGCTGTTAACCGCAGGGTCGTAGGTTCGAGTCCTACAGTAGGCGCCAAAAAAAGAAACACCCAAAATCGGGTGTTTCTTTTTTTTGTGCGCCTACGTAGGGCGAGAAACGAAACTCCAAATTTTTCGTGCAATGCCTTGCTGGGAAAATTTGGGAGAAAGCCCCGGTGGGGCTTTCGATAGTTGAGAAGAGAGTCCTACAGTAGGCGCACCGCCCATAGGGCGGTAAATGCTTTTGGGCACCGTTGGTCGGGCGGGTCGTAGGTTCTTAACTTTCAATCATTTCCCGAATCTGTATTAACTGTTCGATAGTTGAGAAGAGAGCCCTACAGTAGGCGCCGGAATACAATCGGAGCGAAGCGACCCGAAACTATGCACTATGCAAATTGGGGACGTACCCCTATTTGCAAAATTCTATTAAAATGTGCAACCTTTTCCAAATAAGGTAGTAGATATTGATAGAATATCTGCTGCCTTTTCATTTTGCCCGAAAGCCTTGTGGCAGAATGGTTTTAGCGTTTACATTGTAGAATAGGAGATTGGAAATGGTGGGATTTCGTCGGTGAGATATGGGAAGTTTTGGCTTTTTGGCTGAAAGGAATAAAAAGGCGTTTGCTTTGTGGGGTATAAAGTAAACGGATAGGAGAAGCGTTTGCTTTATGGGGCATAAAGTACACGGCAGGGTTAAGCGTTTGCTTTGTGTATGGCGTAGTTCCAAAATAGGAGCTGCGCCGTTTGATTTTTAGACCGCTTAATTTTTGTTATAGGAAAATGTTATAAAAATATAATGATAAAATTATATATTTTATACTATTGAATAAAATGTAATTGTTTAGTATACTTAATATGTATTACTGTATTATAAAAATTATGTATATAAATGCTTTTAAGGAGTGATTGTATGAGAAAAATTGCTAAAAAAACAATCAGTGCTTTTCTTGCAGTGTTAATGGTTGTGTCAATGATGCCGTTATCATCGATTACAGCATTGGCAGACGGAGATAGTACAACAGGCGATTACTATGAGAAAATTACCTCTACCTCGCAGATGGAAAGCGGTGCAAGGTATCTTATAGTATGTGAAAACTATTGCTATGCGCTCGACGGCTCGCTCGGCGAGGATATGGATAGTGCGTACAACTATATCGAGGTCGATATCGATTTTGACAGCTTTAGAATTGCGGCAACCGAGGAGCTTGACGCAGCAGCGTTTTATATTGACGCGAGCGAAGGCACAATCCAAAGCGTTTCGGGCTACTATATCGGCAGCGCCGATTCACAAAACAAGCTTTTGACAAGTACAACATCTGATTTTGTGAATGAAATCGGCTTTGACGACGGCGACTTTGAAGCAGGCCATCAGGGTACTGCTAATCATTATATGCTTCATTACAGTAACGATGGGCATCGTTTCCGTTACTATAAGAACGACTGGCAGCTGTTCGTTCAGCTCTATAAGCGTGTGGACACGCCCGCTAACTATGTGAATGCATCAGGCGAGGCGCAGGAGCCGATTGCGGATTACACCACTCTTACAAACAATGTTACCGAGTGGACTAACGGCTGGTACGTTCTGAAAAACAATGTTACTTACGGCGGCAAAGTTGAAGTTAAGGGCAACAATGTTAATCTGATTCTATGCGACGGCGCTACTCTGAACGCAAATAAAGGCGTTCTTATCTATGAGGGCTGTTCACTTACAATATGGGCGCAGAAAAACGGCACCGGCACGCTTATTGCAAAAGGCAACGGGGATAATTCCCATGAAGGCGCCGGCATCGGTTCAAGCGGTGATTCAGGAACGCACAAGGTTGGCGGTGCAATTGTTAAAAATACCGCAGGTGAGTTGACCGTAAACGGCGGTATTATCAATGCAACAGGTGCTGTCAATTGTGCCGGAATCGGCGGTTCTAATGAAAGATCCGCAAGCATCATTACAATCAACGGCGGAACCGTAACTGCACAAGGCGGCGCAAACGGCGCAGGTATCGGCGGCGGTAGTTTAGGCAACGGCGAAACGATTAACATTAATGGCGGCAACGTTACTGCAACGGGCGGCGCAAACGGCGCAGGTATCGGCAGCGGTTATGGCGGCGGCGAAAGCCGAATTACTATAGGAGGCGGTGTTGTTCAGGCACAGGGCGGCGATAACGCTGCAGGCATCGGTGCAGGTTACGGCGGCGGTTACGGCTTTGTTCGCTTTGACGGCGGCATCGTCAACGCAGAGCGCGGCGCAGGAAACAAGACAGCTGCGGTAGGCGGTTTCGGTTACTCCCTTCGCTTTAACTATACGGAGCCCGGATATGACATGCGCATTACCGCCTCCGGTTATGCGGGACCGACATCGGCAAAGTTTCTGAAGCCTTTCATCAGTGTTGGCTTATCAAAAACCCGCACTTATAACGGCGGTGTTTCCTGCAATAGTATTGCCGAAACGATTGTTCCTAAAACTGCGGGTATCTGGAACGTTACCTTTGACAAAAACGGCGGCACGGGCAGCATGGCAAATGAGAAGGTTGCAGGCGGAACATACACTTTGCCCGAATGTGATTTTACCGCACCTTCCTCCGAAGAGCCTTTTATATGCTGGAGCGTTAAGGTCGGCGATAACGATACGGAATACAAGCAGCCCGGCGAAAAGCTCCTTGTTAACGCGGATACAACCGTTACGGCAATCTGGAAAACGGAGTACACCGTTAGCTTTGAAAACGGCGGCGGCAGCGGCACTATGACGGCTGAAACCGTAACCTCGTTTGATACGTATACACTTCCCGATAATGAATTCACTGCACCGACAGGCAAATCCTTTGGCGGCTGGCTCGTTACAACACAGGGTAAATCTGCAAAAACTATGCAGCCCGGCGATGAGCTTGTTGTTTCGGGCGACACAACGGTTAAGGCAATTTGGAATGCATCTATTACAACCTGGAAGCAGTTAGTAGATACAGTTGCAGAAGCTGAAGATGGCGACACCATTTATCTCGGTCAGAACCTGACAGCAGAAAGCAACGACTTTGAGGTTACTGTCAGCGGCAACAAGTCTGTTACGGTTGACCTTAACGGCTATACGCTCGACAGAAATCAAACCGGTGCTCTTGTTTTCGGAAGTGCTTTCAAGGTGGCAGCAGGTGCAACGCTGACAGTTTGCGATTCAAGCAGCGGTAAAACAGGCACCATAACAGGCGCTTATGTTTTCAAAGGCGGTGCGTTTTTTAACGAAGGCACACTGATTGTTAAAGATATTACTATAACCGATAATCACACCAATGATGTCGATAATTCTTCTTTTGATTTTATAGGTGGCGCAATTTATAACGAAGGAACGCTTACCGTAACGGACGTCGAAATCAGTGATAACTACAGCGGAGACAACGGAGGCGCAATCTACAACACCTCAAGCGGCACAGCGACATTAAACCGCGTTACCTTCAAGGAAAACGAATCTGTTAATTATTATGGCGGCGCTATTGCTAACGAAGGTACGCTCACCCTTAACAAGTGTACTTTTAAAGATAATACAGCAAAGGAAAACGGCGGCGCTATTTATAACTCTGGCTCGGTGACAGTTACAGGCGGCAAATTTGCCGAAAACACTGCAAAGGACGCCGGCGCGATTTATAACACTTCAAGCGGAACAATAACCCTCAGCGACGTTTCTGTTAACTCCAACACCACCACTGTTCGCGGCGGCGGTGCTGTTACAAACTACGGCACGGCAACGCTGACTGATTGTGATGTATGGGGCAACAGTGCCAAAACTAACGGCGGCGCAATTTGGTCGGGCGGTAGTGACAGTGCTTCGCTCACCGTTACGAACTGCGATATCAGCAGCAACAGCTGTGAGGAGACGGGTGGCGGAATATGCCTGCGTCAGGGCGTGCTTAACGCATCGGGCAGCACGTTCAGCAACAACAGCGCCACCAATGGCGGCGGACTCAAGATTTTTGATGGTGCAACTGCAAACCTCGGCGGAAACGGAAACATTTTTTACGGAAACGAAGCCACTACCAACGGCGGCGGTATTATGAATAACGGTACCCTTCGTGCCACCACAATGCTCTTGGTTCAGGAAAACCATTCAGCAGGTATCGGCGGCGGTGTTTATAACGCCAATACAATGTCTGTTCGTGATATTGTTACAATTCAGGATAACAAATCCGATACTCTCGGCGACAATTTGTATCTGACGGACGGTAAAGTTGTTACGCTCAGCAATTCTCTGCTCGCAGCGGCAATAGAGGTTGAGGCGGAAAACCCCGACCAATTCATCACAAGCGGATGGAATGTTATGCAGAATAACGCAAATCCCGAAACCTACTTTAAAGCATCGGGTTACAATACGGTTTACAAGCCCGACGGCGAAACAGAGCTTAAGCTCAAAAAGTCCGACGACTTCGCGTATAACGATACTGCAACAATGTGGGCAACCGATACAAACAGCTCTGATTACCGCACGGGCGTTAACTATACCATTTACAATTTAACCTCAGGTTCGGATTGCAATCTTAACGGCACTCCTGCAACGCAGTACATCGTGAGCAATGGTGTTACAAGAAAGAGCTGTCAAAGCAGCGCAAACAACAATGTAACAGGCGTATCAACAGGTACTCTTGAGATTGACCGTTCAAAGCTCGACAAGGTGGAACAGACGGGAATGTACATTAAATACAGTCCGTTTATCTTTACTCCGCTCGGCGGCGTTCGCTGGGGTATTGAGCTCTTCCCGTATTCCGAAAGTGCTCCCGAAAATCTCGGAGCCCTCGGCAACACAGTCGGCAAAACCGTAACGCTCCAAGGAACGAATGATAACGACTACACCTATCAGCTTCATTACGGCTCCGTTGACGGCGAGCTTCGCTGTGCAGAAACGGCAGGCGGTGACTTTACAAGCGAAGCAACAGCAGTAACAGGGCAGGATAAAACCTACGGACCGTATTACTGGTATATCACGGGCGGCGCACCCGCTGCAGGCGAAAGCGTAACACTGCGCGTTGCGGCTATCTGCTGTTCAAGACAGAACTCAAGCAATCTGCAGATGCTCACCGAGTGGACGGATATTGAAATTATCGGAACCTGCTCCCATAGCAACGGACATCTTAAGGCGGTCAGCGCAACAGCTCCCACCTGCAAGGGTTACGGCAACACCGCTTACTGGGAATGCGATGCCTGCAAAAAGTATTTTTCCGATGCAAATTCAGAAAATGAAATTGAAAAAGACAGTTGGGTAATTGAGCCCGTAAATCACAGTTATGAAGCGGTTGTAACGCCTCCTACTTATACGGAGCAGGGCTATACAACATACACCTGTTCAAAATGCGGGGATGTTTATGTTGATTCTTATGTTGACCCGATAACTCCCGAAGTGCCCGATAACGGCGCAAGCATAACAGTTACGGACACAATCAGCCAGAACTTCTATCTTGACGTTGATTTCTACGGAGAGGATTCTTATGTGGTTATTAACTATAATCACAACAGTAATGCAAGTGAAACTGCTGATTTCAAAACCGAAACAAAGGCAATAACCGATCTTCCTGTTCTTAACGACCCAAGCAGCGAATACAACGGCGCAAGAAAAATTTCCGTATTGCAGGCTCCTGCGCAGATTACAGAAACTATCACAATCAATGTTTATCCTTCTCAGGAGGATGCTGACGCAGGAACAAACAGGGTAGGCGAACCTATTGAATACAGCGTTTACGATTACTGCTGTCAGATTATCACGGGCAAATATGCAGGCAATCTTAAAGCACTTGCAAAGGCAACTCTCGACTACGCAGCAGCAGCTCAGACATATTTCGGTTACAATATAGGAAATATGGCAACAAAGAACAATGTAGGCAATGCATTTTACGACGAAGTTGCAAGTGCTGATTTTTCATGCGTTGGTGGATTCAATTCAAAACCCACCTTTATAACAAGCGCAACAGTTGTTGTTAAGTCAGACCTTGAAATCAATCTTCTTACAACGGCAGAAATTAATACAGTTAGCGGCAGTCTTGCAACAAGCAAAGGCGGAAACAGATTCTCTGTTACAAAGGGTGCGAAGAACGGTAGGTATAACGTTATTCACATTTCAGGTATTGAGCCGGCAAATATGAATAAAACAATTACTGTTACTGTTAACGGTTCAACGTTTACATTTACGGCAAATACCATTATGAAGATAATGACAAACAACAGTAATGCAAATATGGTAACACTTGCAAAAGCAATGTATCTCTATGGTCAGGCTGCAAACGCATTCTTTGGCTAAGGAGGTAAAACAATATGAACATAGAATATAATGAGCCGGTTCTAAAAGTTGTTATAACCTCCTCACAGGATGTTATAACAACATCGGAAACCCCGATGGACTATACTCCCGGAACCTTCGAAACAGATGCGATTCCGCTTGAGTAAACAAAATAACTGCAGTGGCGAAAGCTGCTGCAGTTTTTTGCTTAATTACGAATTTAGTGTGTTGCGCACGGCAATTGTAAGGGCGGAGCAGCCTACACACCCGACAGTTTTGAAACGGAAAACATTCCGTTTGTAGGAGTATAAACAAAAATGCCACAAAGCGTTCGCTTCGTGGTTTTTGTTAGGTTTTAGGTGTTAGGGTTTAGCCGGTCGCTTCGCTCCATATGTTTAGACGAAAGGGAGGCAAGAATAGGTTAATTGATAATAGAACAATATATTAATAAACAAAGAGCAAGAATTTCTCCTTGCTCTTCTTTGCTTATATTTTCTTTCTTAGCTTTTCTTTATCTAAAAGTCCGATGCGTTTTGCCTGCCAAATAAGTTCAAGCTGCAGCAGGAACTGATTTCCTGCGCCTGCGAAAATTCCGAAAATAATGTCGAAAATCATTGCGCCCATCAGCGCTTCATTAGGAATTTTAAGTGCTGAAAAGAAAACAACATATGCAAGCAGGTTAGCTCCGGGCACAGGTGGGGTTGCAACAAAAAGCAAAACAGCAAGAACTATGGTGCAGATAATCCAGAAGGCATCAACCTTAACCCCGTAAACGCTTGCGGTGTAAACTGTGAAAATCAGAGTTCCGATAGCGCTGACGGGCATATAAAGAACTAAACCCTGCGGCAGACTGATGTTGGTATAGGTGTAATCAATCCCGAGTCTGTTAACACAGGAAAATTTCGTTTGCTCAAATGACGCATCGAGCGAGCCTGTTTTAAGCGCAGTGTAGAAGGGCTTTTGAATCTTTTTGCCGAGCAATCGCGGTTTTATTTTCAGAATAATGCCGACAATCACCAGAATTGCACCCATAACAAAAACGGAAAGCCCTACAGAAAGCAGCAGGGGTATCCACATATTGATAAACACCTTTTGTTCGCCTTTTAAAATTCCGAAAATCAAAAGAATTGCGGCAAAGAGCGGCACAAGCCTGCTGACCCAGTCGGCAAGCTTTAAACCAACAATATTGATTTCACGCACAATCTCCTTAACAGCTGCAACGCTGTTGCCAAGCACTATCAACGCTGCTCCGACAACAAAAGCCATCAAAAGCAGCTGCGGTGTGTTTGAGGTTAAAAAGGGTTCAACTATATTGGATGGAACAAAGCCTGAAAAATAGCCGGTTATATCCGACAGCAGGCTGTCTCTGATATGCGTAAAGGAAGAATTTGGAAGAAAAACAGGTATTGCAATAAGAGCTGCGGCAGCGGTAATTATAAAGCTTAAAACAAAATAGCGCAGCACAACATTTGAGGCGTTTCCGCCCTGTCGGTCAATGCGTTTGGTGTTCAGCATGGTTGTTATGACTGTGAAAAAGATAATCGGAGCGGAAATCGTATTTAAAATGTTGTTCCAGATAGTGTAGGTCGGCTTTAAAACATATGTTGTAAGGTCTTTTTGCGCTCCTTGCGGCAAAAGCATCAAGCCTGCAACAGCCAAAAGAACGCCAACGGCAATATATATGAATATTTTTAATACCTGATTCATTCTCTTCATGGGGAAGTTCAGCCTTAGAATGTTTTTACCCCATGAATATGTGTATTTGAAGTATAAGCCAACGGCGGTTTGCAACGAAGAATTCCATTCGCCAAGCTCCGCGTTCGTTTCGCTCAATGGGTTAAACGGCTCTCCGTCAAGCACCATACGCAATCTTTGATGGTGAAATGAGCCTTCAATATTTGCTTTAATGCAAACATCCTCTCCGAACTTATCGCGCAAGCGAAGTAATAATTCCTCGGTGAGCAGGCGGGCTTTCATGCAGCTTCTTTTTTCAATGCCGACAGCGCTGAGATTTTCATATAGCCATTCTGAAAACTCATCAATGCTTTGTGCTTTTAAATCGGTGTCGGTTTCGGCATATTGCCTCGTTCTCATTTCTAATGCCATTATATCGCCTCCCGTCTAATAGTATATTAGCATATTTTTATTTGAAAAGAAACAGCATATTGTAAAATAAAAGCCGATAGTTATTGATTTGAACACTGAGAATCTATGTTTAAAGCCGTTATTTTATTAAACAACAGTTATTTTTCCGTTTGCAAATGCCCGTTTGTTATGTTAAAATTCTTTTATGACGAAATGGGGGTGGCTTGATGGATTATATTTATGATGTTGCGATTGTTACGGCTGTTGATATCGAAGAGGAAAGCGTTAAAAGCCTTTATGCTTCCTGGAAAGAAATTAAGCAGCACGATGATAATCAGATTTATTACGAAGCAGCATTCGTTAAGGATGGCGTTCAGCACCGTGTTATAACCGCAAAGCAAAAAGAAATGGGTATGACGGCGGCATCGCATCTTGCCTCAAAGATTATTAATAAGTTCAGACCCCGATATCTTATTATGACGGGAATTGCTGCAGGAATAGGCGCTGAGCAGATATACGGCGATGTTATAGTTCCCGATGTTATCTGGAACTATGCTTCGGGTAAGTTTGTAAGCGCTGATAATGCCGAGATTACCTTCGGCGATATCGGCTTTCTTCCGAGACCTGTTGCAATTCATATGGACAGCGATATTCTTGAAATTATTTACGGAATAAAAAAGAACCCCGATAATGAGTTTTTTGTTCATATAGGACCTATGGCGTGCGGCAACAGCGTTGTTGCAAACCGCGATGTTGTAAGCAAGCAGATTCATTCTCTCTTCCCGAAAACCGTTGGCCTTGATATGGAATCCTACAGCGTTTTTTATGCGGCGCAGAATTCAACAGAGCCAAAGCCAAAGGCAATAGTTATTAAAAGCATCTGCGATTTTGCTGATGCCGAAAAAAGCGATAAGTATCAGAAATTCGCGGCATATACAAGCTCGCGCTTTGCAAAATATCTTTTTGAAAACCACCTGCCTTATTAACTAAGATTTATTTGAACTATGAATGTTTTTGATTTTGATAACACCATATACGACGGCGAAAGCACGCTTGATTTGTTCTTTTTCTACATTGTGCGAAAGCCGTGGCTGATAAAGCTTCTGCCAACGGTTTTAAAAGCCTTTGCGCGCTACAAAAAGGGCGATGTATCACTTGGCGAGGTTATTGAGCACTATGTTCCGATTGTTGAGAAAGATTCCCTTCGCGTCTTTGATTTTGAAAACGACCCGAAGGTGTTCTGGGATAAGCACGAAAAGAAAATCAAGCCGCTTTACGAAAAGCTGCGCTCTGATGATGATTTGATTATAACAGCTTCGCCCGACTTCAATATTGAGGAAATCTGCCGCCGCCTCGGCATTAAAAGGCACCTTACCTCGCGCGTTGACAGAGAAAGCGGAAAAATCCTTTTTGTCAACATCCGCGAAAACAAAATTAAGGCGTATGAAAGGGAATACGGCGATATTCCGATTGAGAATTTTTACACCGATTCGCCCGAAAATGATGCTGTGCTGATTGAAAAAGCAAACCACGCCTTTGTTGTTAAAAAGAACACCGTAACCCAAATAAAATAATAAATACTAAAACGCCGAAAGACTGAAAAAAGACTTTCGGCGTTTAATTTTTAATCACGCACCGCAATGAGCCGCACCTGATTGATGAATTTTGTTGCTTTTTTTGACACGTTTATTAAAATATTGACTTTGTATATTATTAGTACTATAATGTTATTATATATATAAAAAAGGAGAGAATTATATGGGATTTTGTACAAAATGCGGTCAGGAATTAATTGACGGTCAGCAGCATATTTGCCCAGCCGCCAACAACACTCCTCCTGTTAGACCTAAACCGTCCACAGACAACCGCTCCGTTGATTTTAAAGAAGAAGGAGATACTATCGGTGTTTCAATCGATAAAGAGGCTGTTAAAACCAAATATAACGATTTCGTTTCACAGGTTGGAGACGCAACCAACGAGGTTAGAAACTCACTTGGAAACAGCTTTGAACGCGGATTAGATATTGTTCCCGATGTTATTAATGCAAACGACGGAGAAATTCCTATAAAGCAATACAAAATTGCAAGACTCAGAACAAGAATTACTCTTTCAAAGGCTGAAGGAAAGCTTCAGGTTACAAACAAAAGAGTTATTTTCAGAGCTACAGGCCGTTCCATTATGGGCAAGGTTACTCTGCACGAAGAGTTTAAGATTGATGAGATTGCAGGTGCTGAATTCCGAAACAGACCTGAATTCAATTTTTTCAATTTCCTTATTGCAATAATACTTACAGGCTTGTTTGCTACACCCGGATTTTTAATCGCAAATTTATGCGACGGAGACAGAGCGCCTGTATTTAACGGAATCATAACATTTTTCATTGTGGTTTTTGGCATACTTGCAATCGGAGCATGGATATTCCTTGCAATATATTTAAGAAAAAAGAAAACTTATAACAGGTTTTACACTTTAAGGCTTATTGTTCTTTCTTTTATTGGCGGCTCTGTGGCTCAAAGAGCAGTGGGTCACGTAGGCTATTATAGCAGCGATATTAATAAAGTTACTGCTGTTATTTGCGCAATAATTCTTTCGGTTATGGTTCTTATTGCATTATTAAACATTTTCCTTATCGCCTTTGTTCCGAATCTTGTTATTAAGATTAAAACCAAGGGTGCGCTTTCAGGAATTGAAGTTATGAAAGAACAGCCAATCGCATTATTAGGTTTCTTATTCGGAAAGAACAGAGAAGAAAGCTCAGGATTCCTTGAGGTTTTGCCTTGGGTTGACACAGATATTGCTATCAAAGAAGTTGGAACAATGATTGATGATATCCGAACTCTCGGCGATGCCGCAATAGAAAAATGGAAACAATAACAAACTTGATTTTGCCTCAGGGTGACCTGAGGCATTTTTAAAGAGGTGTTACAATGGATGACAGCAAATTAAAAGAACTTATCTGCAAGAGCAAAGGCGTTGCGCCCGTTCCTCAAAGCAATCTGGATTTTGAGATGTATGTCTGGAAAAAAATGATTGAAGGCTTTGTACCTAAGGTACAGGAGCTTTTTGACAATTATCTTGAAAGCGGTGAATACCCTGATTTTGAATATGAGGGATGGTCTTTAACAAAAATCGCCGAACACACGAATTACGAAGTTCTTGATGTGTTTAATGAGCTCAACAAAATTATGACTGACGAAAACTATTGCAAATACTTCGGTTTTATGAATTTTGGTAAGAAATAATGTCAATTTTTAATGGTTTATTTGGCTCGCACAATAATCCAAGCATTAATAATGCTGATGAGCCGATGGTTAAAAATCAAATATTGAGCACCCCTGATACAGCGCCAAACAGCGCACCAGGAAATTCCTATGATTTTCTCGATTCATTCAAATCGGATAACTGGAACAATGCTTCATATCAGGAAAGAATGAATGCATACCAGGCGCTGGAGCATCATATGGCTCAGGCAGAGGGAAGAGCTGAAAGGCAGATTGTTTTTTCCGATGTAAGTGCGCGCGAAAACGGCGCAGTCGGCTATTATGACCCGAATACTGATAAGCTGTATATGGATGAGGGCTATATTAACGGCAGGATGAATCCGTTCGACGGAATGGATACCGTTATTCATGAAGGCAGGCATGCATATCAGAGTGATTGCAAAAACGGCTTTGCTTCCCCCGATGCCAAAATAGCAAACAATATGCAGGGAATTAGGGATAATCAGGCGTACGGCAATTATTATGGCAGCGGAATAAAATACTTTATGCAGCCGGAAGAATATGATGCCCACACCTTTGCTAACGAGGTTATGTCATCTCCCGAATTTACAAGCCATTTGGGGGGCGAACAAAACTATTCAAACTATTGCAATGCTCAGAAAGCATATCTTGACGGAAGAACAGCGGATTGCGAAAAGGTTGCAGGTATTTCAAGGGAGTATGCAAGGGACGATTTAAATAACAAAATTAATAAGTATAACGAAGCTTTAAATAATCCCAATGCGTCCGCTCTTGAAAGAGAAAACGCGTTAAGGGATGCTCAGAACGCAAAAGCAAACTATGATAAAATTAATAACGATTTCTATAACAGCAACGGTGAATTCGATATTGAAAAAGCAGGGAACAGCTTAGCGCGCAGCGGAGCTGAAAACAAAAGCGAGCGTGACAAATACTTTTGCAATAATCCAACACGCGCTCAGCTTCAAAATTATAATAACAGTGCTATATACCCGGACAGAGCTATCGAACCGCATTGCACAAATCTTGATATTCTGAGCGATCCGGATGCGAAACCCGGGCCGGTTTCTCAGAATGCTTATGATGTTTCATCGGGTCAAAGAAGAATTGGACTTGAAGAGGCAATTGATGAGGCAAAAGACCTTAATGCCCATCAAGGTTATGATAACTCGCAAAGAGGTAAAATTCTGCCGTCAGATGTTTCTGAACAGCCATCGAAAACACCTGTAAGACAGATTAATGCTTCGGATATTAATACTGATACTGCCATGGGTATGGACAGTCCTCATTTTTGGGATCATCACGGAAACACAAAGCAGGATTATATGAATCTTGCTGAAAAGCTCCCCGAAATACAGGACCGTATGAACAATGGTGAAACTTTCGAACAGATAAAGAACGATCCTCAACTTCACGATGCAGCAATGGCATATTATGACCCTGATAATATGGTTCAGGTTGAACAAAGACCCGATGGCGGATATGATTACATCGACAACGGAAGACACCGTATTGCCGCTGCTCAGGAACTCGGATACGATATGCCGGTAAGAGTTCAAAACGCACAAACAACTGAGCAGGAAGCTGCTCCTGAAGAAGCGCCGACTCTTTCGGGTGTAGGTGAAGAGAATCAAACTGAAGCTCCGGAAAACGAGCAGGAAGCTTCTCCCGAAGAGGCACCGACTCTTCCGGGCGTAGGTGAAGAGAATCAAACTGAAGCTCCGAAAAACGAGCAGGAAGCTGCTCCTGAAGAAGCACCGACTCTTCCGGGTGTAGGTAATGAGAATCAATCCGAAACACCCGAAAGTGAACAGAATCTAAATAATGAACCTGAACAGGAGGACGAACCTGAACAAGAGGACGAACCCGAGCAGGAAGACGAACCTGAGCAGGAAGGCGAACCTGAACAGGAAGGCAAACCTGAGCAGGAAGATAGTCCCGAGCAGGAAGATGCTCCCGAACAGGAAGACGAACCTGAGCAGGAAGATAGTCCTGAGCAAGAGGGCGAGCCAGAACAGGAAGACGAACCTGAACAGGATGACGAGCCTGAACAGGAGGATGAACCCGAACAGGAGGGTGAGCCCGAGCAGGAAGACGAACCCGAGCAGGAGGATAGTCCCAAACAGGCAGACCAACCCGAGCAGAACAACGGTAACGGTGAAGAAGCAGGCGCGCAACCTGAACAGGCAGACCAACCCGAGCAGAGCAACGGCAGCGTTGAAGAAGCAGGGGAGCAACCTGAACAGGAAAACCAACCCGAGCAGAACAACGGTAACGCTGAAGAAGCAGGGGAGCAACCCGAACAGGAAAACCAACCTGAGCAGAGCAACGGCAGCGTTGAAGAAGCAGGAAAAGAACCTGAACAGAACGATGCGCCTGAGCAGAATAATGAGCCTGCTCAAGACAGCACACCCACTCAGGATGAGTCACCTGCTCAAGACAGCACGCCCACTCAGGATGAGTCACCTGCACAGGACGACGGACCTGCTCAAGTCGGCGGTCCTGATTATTCATCGGATATGTCTATGTAATAGTAATGGAGTAAGTATATGTTAGTAAATAAAAATCAAAAATCAGGTGTTTTATACGGCGACAGCTTATGGAAAACCATTCCGCCTATAAATACAAAAACGCCCGTTTGCGTTTTATCAGGAACCGACGGAATGGGAAACAGAGCTTTTATTCCTTTCGATTCAGGAATACTGAGCAAGCATATTATGCTTTTAGGCGGAATCGGAACGGGTAAAACAAATGCGTTCTTTCAGATTGTTTCGAGAATAAACCAAAAGTTTACCAAAGATGATGTTATGATTATCTTTGATACAAAGGGCGATTTCTATAAGGAATTTTATTCTGAGGGCGATGTTGTAATAAGCAACGATAACACTTCAACAGGTCCAAACGGTTTGAATTATTGGAATATCTTCAATGAAATAACATATGGCGACCATATGATGGAAAGCGTTATCGAGATTTGCAAAAGCTTGTTTGCCGAGCAAATACAAAAAACAAACCAAATCTTTTTCCCGAATGCCGCTAAGGATTTGTTTATGGCTTGCATACTGCATTTCATAAGAAAAAAGCCCCCTGTTGAGAGAACAAATAAAAACCTTATGGAATTCATTTTTTCCTCAACAACAGCCGATTTAAGAGAAATGCTGTCACAGCATAAAGACCTTAAAGGCATGATAAGCTATATCGAAAAGGATGAATCCGCTCAGACACAGGGTGTTAAATCCGTTCTTGACCAGACTGTAAGAGAAGTATTTGTAGGAAACTTCTGCAAAACAGGAACGCTTTCGTTAAAAAATCTTGTTAAGCAAAAAGGCGGAAGAAAAATATTTATTGAATATGATTTGTCCGTAGGTAAAATGCTAACCCCGATATACAGCCTGATGTTTGATTTTGCAATAAAAGAGGCTTTATCAAGGAATAAAAGCGACGGCAATGTGTTCTTTATAACGGATGAGTTCAGCCTTCTTCCGAATCTTGAACATGTTGACGACGCGGTTAATTTCGGCAGAAGCCTTGGCATAAAGTTTATGATAGGCATTCAGAACGTTGAACAAATATATGAAAACTACGGCGAAGAACGCGCAAGAAGCATTCTCAGCGGATTTTTAACAGGAATTATGTTCCGCGTTAATGACGATAAATCAAGAGAATACATTCAGCAAAGATACGGCAAATGCCAGAAGATTGAATCGTATATTCCGACAAACCAAAGCAAAGGAATAGTTGAAAATCAGCGCGAATCATCCGTTATTGAAGATTGGGATGTTAATAATCTTTTGATTGGTCAGGCAATTATCGGAATGCCAAATGTTGAACCATTTGTTTTCAGATTTGATGAATATAAATAAGGGAAAAGGAGAATAATTATGAATTGCAAAAACTGCGGTGCTAAACTTAATGACGACGATTTGTTCTGCGGCGAATGCGGAACCCCTGTTAACCGAGAGCCACAGCCGGAAAGCAACAGCGAAAACAGCTTTAATCCGTATTCCGAAGAAAACATACAGGAAAGCGCACAGCCGGAAAAAAGTATAGCTGACGAAGCGCCCCAAAACGGCGATATTCAGCCTGAAAACGACATCGAAAAGAGCTTTGACTCGTATTCAGGTGAATACAAAGAGCCGGATGAATCCCAACAGACAAGAGTATTTCAGCAGCCAAGAGTGCCCCAACAACCGGCAGCGCCTGTGAGACCGGTTCAAAACGGCAATGTTCAGCCTTCAGGCGCTTACACAGGGCAGCCTCAGAATGTTCCGCCAAACGCACAGCGCAACAAAATTACATTTAATCTGAGCAAAAGCAAAATGAAAACCATCGCTATAATTTTAGCGGCGGTTATTGTTGCGGTTGTTGCCTTGATTGTCGGACTAAAAATATATTCCAATCATAAGCTTAAAAAGCCCATCGAAATCAACTTAAACGATTACATAACCGAAGAATATGTTAACGATCAGCAGCTTCAAACTCAGTCGGAAGAGAGTGACGAAGACTACTATTATGATGATGGCGAATACGATGATTACGATGATGAATGGATTTATTGCAACAATGAATACTACGGTCATAGGCTTCCTGTTCACGGATATGACGGATATGCATATATTGACCAATATGATTTAATTAATGTAATTGACTGGGATAGTCTGTTCAAAAAAGTAGATGAAGAAATAAAAAACAAAAAGGGATACGAAACATATTCGTATCATGATTTTTTAAACAATGACACCTTTTTGTTCACTGCAGATAAAAAAGAAGATATCTCAAACGGCGACACAATAACTGTTAAGGTTTCAACCTCATCTGCCGAATATGTGAACGGGGATGTAACAATTAAGTTCAAAGAAGCAAAGCAGAGCTATAAAGTTGATTCTCTTAAAACAGTTACCACTATTGACCCATTCAAATATGTAACTCTCTATTGCGTAGGAGCAAGCGGAGACACAACAACATATCCCAGAGTTGACAGCAGTCTTAATCAGAAGGTTGACGGCGTTAAGGGAATGACGGTTAAGTATTACGATGATGTAACCATCAGCATATGCAAAAACGATTATATCGTTTCAAAGATTTCGTTTGAACTGCCCGAAGATTATAATTATGTTCGCAACGGCGACACTGTGGTATTGAATTGCTACTGTTCCGACACTGCAAAGCTTATTGATGAATATAATCTTTATATCGCAAAGTATGATAAAACATACACCGTTGAAGACCTTGGTGAATATGTCACAAAGGATTTCAAAATGTCGGACGAAGATTTGAAAAAGTTCAGAAAAGATGCATATTCCATTGTTGTGGATGATTTTGAGGGATATGACGCTTATTCCGATTTCAATTTCAACTGTGCTTATATCGCAGATTTGAAAGACAAAACAGAAGAATCTGATTTCAAAAACGCTTTATATGTTGTTTATTCATATAAATATACAGACTCTTGGACTAATGAGGTTACAACATATTATATCTGCGTTGAATACCTGGATATTATCGGTAAAGACGGAAAGGTCGATTACAACGCTTCGTATTATTATAGCGATTTCTACTACGGAAGCACGGTTGAAGAGTTCTTTGAAGACAATGATTTGAATTACAAAAAAATCAAATAAAACTTAAAAGGCGCAGCTTCGTTTTGAAGCTGCGCTTTATTATAAATTATTGATTTTCAACTTGTTCTTTACTTGTTTTTCTCATATTTGCAAGAACTTCGTTGAAGCTGATTCTGTTCATTTTTGAAATGATGAGATATGCGATTATTGAAAGGATGATTGCAATCTGAACAGCGGCAAACATATAGCAAAGTGCAGGAACAATACTGCCATTGCGGCTGAAGCTGCTTGACGGAAGACTCTTCTTTGCTGCGCTTTCATCAACTGCCTGAAGATTGCCGTCCTCAGCTGCTAATGCTTCAACGCTTAAAGAGGTGTTTTTTGCCGATGAAGAGCTGTTTTCCGAGCTGTTTTGAGAATTATCGGGTGTTTGTGCGCTGTCGTTTTGATTGTTCGGCGCTTGCTCCTGAGAGCTGTTCTCGCCTTGATTATTCGGCATTTGCGGTTGCTGTGAGCTGCTGCCGTTTTGCTGATTTCCGGGCTTTTGATGTTGACTGAAGCCGTTATTTTGCTGATTGTCTTGTTCAAATTTGCCGAACTGCTCGCCGCTTTGCTGTCCGTCAAATTGCTGTGACTGCGATGGGGGATTTGGCATTTGCATGCTTCTGCTTCCCTTTGCGTAGCTGATAGTAACTGCGCTTGTGCCGATAAGCACTGCCGCCATACCAATCATAATGGTGTTTTTAATCGATTTTTTCATAGTTTGTTTTACTCCTTTAGGCGTTTGCCTGAATTATTTCTCTCTCGAGATTGACCACAGCATAAACCCTTTTGGTTAAACGAAGATTAAACAAAAACATTTTTTGAAAAATTTTTTCAGACATCCAAAATCAAAAAAACTGCACTTCCGTTTTTTCGAAAGTGCAGTTTAAAATTTATTTTATTTCCCAGTAGTATTTTCTGTTGCAAACGGGAAAATCCTGCATAACTCCGTGCTCGGGGTCGTAAAAGGTTTCGCAGGAATAAAGCGACCAGTGCCAGCAGCGCGGAGTTTCAAGGCTGAGCAGGCAGGTTTTCGGAAGGTCGCCTTTATTTTCGGCGCATCTGCGTTCGTCTGAAATTTCAAAACCGTTTGCACGCAGAAAGCTTTTCATTTCTTTTAAATTCGTTTCACGGCTGTTATCAAGCTGTTTTGCAACCTCGAAAACATCAATGCCCGTAAGCATTGCAAGCACAGCCTGACCGCATTGAAGGTCGGTTGGCTCGTGAATGTATTTTATTTCATTTATCATTAGTTTTGCTTTCTTACAATTCCGTATTCTCCGATATCGGGGCGGAAGTATTTGCACTGAGAATTGTTCTCAAAAAGCAGCTTTGCATATTCATCCTCATCAAGTGTAAGCGAGCAGAAATATTCCTCGCTCTCTTCATCAAGGGTGTTATAAAAGCATTCGTCGCAGAGATTATTCATCAGTTCAAGGGCGAGTTTTCCTCGTCCTCCTCCTTGGGTTTGCCAACCGAAACAGAATCGCGTCTGAGCTTCATAATCGGAATAAGAAGTCCCGGCATACCGCTCATTGATGTTAAATTATTGATAATCTGACGAAGGAAGGGGAAAAGCTGGTCGAAGCTTCCTGTGTGGATATCGGGCTTTTCATCACCGGGCTCATATGCAAATTCAGCAGCCATTTCAATTCTGATTTCGAAGGGATTCATCTGCGAATCGCTTACTCTGAAATCAAGAATGCCAACGCATCTGTTATCTGCTTCCATATAGTTAACATTGTATTTAACCTGATTCTGAAGCTTGAGCTCGGTTCCGTTTTTAACCTTATTTTCAAAGGAAATTGAATTAACCTTATATGCTTTGAGTTCAACCATTTTTATTACCTCACAAGTTTAACATTGTTTAATTTAATATCGTCGTCCGTTTCATCTGCAGCCTTTCCGCTGAAGCGAAGAAGCTCAAGATTTTCAACATTCTCGGCATCAAGCGCATATTTATAGCTCTCGCAGAGATTGCCCCAGGATGTTTTTGTTTTTTCAATTAAAACATTCTTTGCGTATCTGATGAAAAATGCCGAGTTGTTGTATTTTTCAACGCCCCAGTCGAGGCAGGGACGAAGGTCGTAAAGTCCGCAGTCCCATTTTGATGTTTTTGTAAGCTCGATTTGGCAGTTTTCAAAGGTTACATTTTCAATGATGCTTTCTGCATTTCCGTGAATTAATACTCCGTTTTCGCCCTTTGCGGTAACATTGAAGAAACGGATGTTCTTAATTGTTCCGCTCTTTGTGTTTTCATCGCGGTTGAAGGTTGTTATAACAATGGGCTCGGCGGTTCCCCACCAGTCGGGGCAGAAACGGCGTGTTTCTATTATAATGTTTGAATAGGTAACATTTTCAACATTTCCGCCGTCGCGAATCTGAATTGAAAGACCGCGGTTTGATTTGCTGATAATGCAGTTTGAAACAATAACATTTCTGAAATCGCCAACGCCCTCAGTGCCTATTTTGATTGCCGCAGAGGTTGAAACAAGCGTGCAGCCGTCGATAACAACATTCTCTGTCGGACCGTATTCGCTGTTGCCCTTCGAGGTTTTAAGGCAAATGCAGTCATCAGCGCAGGTTATATGGCATCCGATAATGCGAACATTTGAGCAGTGGTCGGGGTCTATTCCGTCTGAATTTGCAACATCAAGGTCGTTTAAAATTCTGATTCTGTCTATCAGAACATCGTCGCAGCCTGCGGGATGAAGCGTCCAGAACGGGGCGTCAACAACCGTAAAATCCTTAAAGGTTATATGATTGCTTTTTTCAACATAAATTGCAGTAGGACGCGGATAAAAGTCGCCCGTAACATAGTATTGGTCTTTTCTCTGAACAAATGCGTGTCCGTTCGCGTCAATCGTACCCTCACCGCTTATCGTGCAGTTATCAGCCTCGTAGGCGTAGATGAAAACAAAGCTCGGCTTGCCCGTTACGGGGTTGCCTATGAGCGCGGTTTTAGGGTCGTTTATAAGCTTGTTTGGACGAATATATCCGTCTATATTGCTTGTCGCCTTGATTTTTGCGCCCTTCTGAATGTGAAGGTCAACATTGGCTCTCAGACGAATTGAATCGCTGTAGAAAACCTTTCCGCTCTGCAAAACAACCTGACCTCCGCCGTTTTTAGCGCAGTCATCAATAGCGTGCTGAATTGCAAATGCATCGTTTGTTTTGCCGTCGCCCTTGGCGCCGTATTGCATAACATTGTATTCTTTCATATAAAACTCCTTTAACCTATAATAGCTTCCCGAATAAAATCAATCAAACCTATCAAGGCTTCCCCCCCTCGGGGGAAGCTGTCGCCAAAGGCGACTGATGAGGGGAAATAATTGATTGCTAACCCCTCATCCGACTGCTTCGCAGCCACCTTCCCCCGAGGGGGAAGGCAAAATGGTTTTAATAATTCTATCCGGAAGCTGTCGGCATAGGCGACTGATGAGGGGAAATAATTGATTGCTAACCCCTCATCCGACTGCTTCGCAGCCACCTTCCCCCGAGGGGGAAGGCAAAATGGTTTTAATAATTCTATCCGG
>SVQE01000009.1 GCA_015065505.1 Oscillospiraceae bacterium | reverse complement strand
CAGACGGCATTGCTCAGCTCGATTCTGGTGTTGCAAAGCTAAAGGACGGCGCTAAACAGCTTGAGGACGGCGCCGCACAGCTCAGCGACGGCTCAACTCAGATTATGAACGGTCTTGAACAGCTCAACGCAGCTTCGGATATGCTTGTTCAGGGCTCAAGCGAAATCAGGGATGCTCTGCAGCTTATATCAAAATCCCTCAACGAAACGCTGACGGATGAGGATATTCAGAAGATTAAAGACATCTATGATGAAATGGAAAACCTCAATAAGATTCTTAAAGAGGTTCCCGAGGTGCTTGAGGGTATGAGCTCAACAACCACAGCGCTTTATAACGCGCTTAAGGTCGCCATTGACGCAATACCCGAAAATACGGTTACCGCCGAGGATATTGCCGAATTATATGAAAAGAATCCGGGCAATGAGGCGCTCGGAACTCTTGTTCAGACCTATTATGCAGCTCAGACGGTTAAATCAACCTTCAACGCCATAGGTCCTGCAATGGAATCCTCAAACAGCAGTATGAGCGCAACAATGAATATTCTTTCAACCGAGATAGACACTCTTTCAAAGCAGGTTGATGAGCTTCTTAAGAACAAGGAAATGATAGATCAGCTCAAAGAGCTGAGAAGCGGTATGCAGCTGCTTTATGATAACTATAAGAACTTTGATGCGGGTCTTGTTCAGTTCACAAACGGCGTAAGCGCAATTGCAGATAACTACACCGAATTTGATGCAGGTCTTGCGGACGCTGCGGATGGTGTTTCCCAGCTTAACGACGGTGTTGAGGCGCTTAAGGACGGAACCTCGCAGCTTTATAACGGCACCAAGGATTTACCCGAGGTTGTTGAAAACGCAATCAATTCAATGACTGCGGATTACGACCATTCCGATTTCGTTCCCGTTTCATACACAAGCGAAAAGAACGAAGGCGTTGAAAATGTTCAGTTTGTTTTCACAACCAATCCGATAGTAAAACAGCAGCAGGCGCCTGCCAAAAAGTCTGCGCCGAAGGAAAAAACCTTCACCGAAAGAATTAAAGATTTGTTTAACAAGATATTCGGAAAGGGGGATAAATAATGCGAAATTCAAGAAGCCTTTTAGCAATTCTGCTCTCTGTTATCTTAGCGGTTTCATCGTTTCCGATAACGGCGCTTGCACTTGTTTCGGATGACGAGCTCTTTGAATACTCTGTAACCCCCGAGGAAGCCGTTGCAGTTATAACGGGATATAAGGGAACTGCAACCGATGTTGTAATTCCCGAAATCATTGAAACAAACGGAAATAAATACGAGGTTCAGAGCGTTAATCTTGAAATGTTTGATTCCGTTGAAATAACAAAGATAACCATTCCGAAATCCGTTAAGATTATGGAAAACATCTTCCACCTTAACAGATATCACACCTCGCTTAAAGAAATAGCCGTTGCAGAGGAAAATGAGAATTATTCCTCAGTCGGCGGAGTTCTTTTCGATAAAGAGGGAAAAATTCTTTATTGCTATCCAAATGCACTTACCCCGAATATAACATCCGTTTATTCAATTCCGAGCAGCGTTGAAAATGTTTTCACCTGCGCTTTCTACGGCGCAAAGGAAATAACGGGCATTGTGGGCGGCAATTCCGTAACCACGATAGGAACAAGCGCATTTGCAGAGTGTACGGGAATTATTGCAGTATCCCTCAGCAGTAAGCTTGAATCAATAGGCGCAAGCGCATTCAACGGCTGCACAAGCCTTATAACAATAGCAATTCCTCAATCCGTAAGCAGCATAGGTCTTGCAGCATTCAGAAACTGCTCAAGCCTGACAGCTTTTGCGGTTAACTCAAATAACGAGGAATTTGCGGCTGAAAACGGCGTTTTGTTCTCGCTTTCAGAGAATAAAAATAAAACTCAGCTTATCGCATATCCTGCGGCTAAGAATGATAAATCATATAAAATACCCGATACGGTTATGGTTGCCGCTTCATATTCCTTCTTCGGTGCGAAAAACCTTGAAAGCATTGAAATGGGAACCTCCATGCTTGATATACGCTCGTATGCGTTTTCGGATTGTGCAGTGCTTAAAAGCGTAACCCTCGGGGCAACGGTTTCAAATATCGGTGAATGTGCATTTTTGAACTGCCCTTCGCTTAAGAATATGAGAATCGGCAGAAGCGTTAATTCAATCGGCAATCACGCTCTGGGTTACTACTATATTGAAGAGTCCGAGGAATACAAGCTCTACGGTGATTTTTCAATAACAACGCCTGCAAACACTGCGGCATATCAGTATGCGTATAACAACAATATAACCCTTGTAACAGACGGCGAATGCGCGCACACATATTCATATGTTTACGATATTGTTTCGCCAACCTGCACAAAGCAGGGCTACACCGAATATGCCTGCACCTATTGCGGCGAGCATTTCAACAGAACAGTTGTTGAGCCTTTGGGACATAAGGAAAGCGACTGGATTATTGATAAAGAGGCAACCTATACTTCAAAGGGCAAGCGCCACAAGGTTTGCGACAGATGCGGCGAAACAACCGTCACCGAAGTAATTCCGATGCTTAAAAGAAATATCGGCAGCTGCAAGATTAGCTTAGAAGTTAAATCCTTCACTGAAACAGGCAAGGCAATAAAGCCCGGGGTAAGCGTTACATATAACGGCAAAAAGCTCAAAAAAGGAACGGATTTCAAGCTTTCTTATTCAGATAATACCGCTCCCGGTGTTGCAACAGTAACCGTTACGGGAATCGGCTTGCATTATAAATCAAGCAAGAAAGTAACCTTTAAAATAAAGCCGAAAAAGATTTCGGGCTTCAAGGTTTCAAAGCAGAGTGCAACCTCGCTCACGCTTAAATGGAATAAGCGAAGCGGTGTCAGCGGATATAAGATTTATATGTATAACCCCAAAACAAAGAAGTATGAGCTAATAAAAACCATGAGGGGCGCTTCAAAGAATAAGGTAACCGTTTCAAAAACCCCGTCGGGCGAAACGCTGAAGAATAAAAAAACATATAAGTTCAAAATCTGTGCATATAAAATAGTTGATTCCTCAACTACGGTAAACGGTGAAAAGACAAAGCTGGTTTATAAAAAATAGCAACAAAACCTTGATTTGTAACACAAAAGGTGCTACATTAAATTTGAGAAATCATTCTCAAAAAACCTACCGTCAAAAGGAGAGATTAATTATGAAAAAATCATTATCGGTTATTATGGCGCTGGCAATGCTTGTCTGCTCGCTTTCGTTCTCGGTGAACGCGTTTGCGGCAACTAAAGCAAAAGCACCCGAAAGAGCGCTTGGCGAAAGCTTCAGCGTAACGCTTAAAGGCGTTTCAATAGATGACGAACAAGCAGCAAAAAATGCCTATATCTGCAAGTTTGCACCGACGGAAAGCGGTTATTACGAATTTGTTTTCGACACCCCGTATGCTCCGGCAGTAGACCCCTCGGTGGACGCGAGCTTTTCAATGGCTGCTACATTTATCACGGATGAAAACGACGAGTATTTGGGAATCGGTATGGCTGCCTCGGTTGACGGGAAGGTTGATACAGAGGAGTCGCCATATCCTTCGGTATGCGGCAATCTTAAAGCAGGTAAAACATATTATCTTGTTGCAGCAAGCTATTCCTACGGAAGCTACACCTCAAACGTTGTTATCAACAAACACACCCATCACTATTATGATGATATTTTCGCCTCAACCGTTGAGCAGGATTTAAAGAACAATGAAAGCGGAATGTACTACACCGCCTGCGACAGAAACGGCTGTGTGTATTACAAAAAGACAAAAACCATCAGAAAGGTTAAGTCAATTACTCTTTCGGCTTCCGTTTTGACCTACAACGGCAAAGAGAGAAAGCCCACTGTTACCGTTAAAGACAGCAAGGGCAACAAGATATCGAAGAAAAACTACACGGTTAAGTATTCAAATAACAAAAATGTTGGCATCGCAAAGGTTAAAATAACCTTCAAAAACGAATATGAGGGCACCTACGCCGCAAAATTTAAAATCAATCCCAAGGGAACTGAGGCTAAATCGGTTTCGGCAAAGAGTAAGGGCTTTACGGTTAAATGGGCAAAGCAGGCAACTCAGACAAGCGGCTATCAGGTTCAGTATGCAACAAACAGTAAGTTCACAAATAATAAGAAAACAGTTACGGTAAAGGGAACAAAGACCTCAAGCAAAACCGTAACAGGTCTTAAGGCTAAGAAAAAGTATTATGTTCGCGTTCGCACCTATAAAACGGTTAACGGAACTAAATATTATTCACCCTGGAGCAAGGCAAAAACGGTTACGACTAAGTCTTAATTCAGTTCCGAGTTTCGAGCACCAAGTTCCATGTTCAGGTTACTCGCTGCGCTCGGACAAAAAATAATATAATCGGAGCAAAGCGACCCGACAACTCGGAGCTCGGAGCTTTGCACTTGAAACTAAAAAAACTTGAGATTTATCGCGTATACGATAAATCTCAAGTTTTTTATTATTAACTATTGAAATTTCACTGAAAATTGTTATAATTATACTGATAAAAAAGGCTTTGCCCTTTTTTGATAAAAACACATTAATCATTTTTTAAGGAGATAAATTATGCAGACAAATTTAACTAAAAATCCGTCGCTCCTTGCATGGCTTGATGAGAAGGTTGATTTCTTAAAGCCGGCACAGATTATCTGGATTGACGGCTCACAGGAGCAGATTGACGCACTTCGTGCAGAAGCTTGTGAAACAGGCGAAATGGTGAAGCTCAATCAGGATTTACTTCCCGACTGCTATCTTCACAGAACTGCAGTAAACGACGTTGCCCGTGTTGAGGCAAGAACTCTTATCTGCACAAGCAAGGAAGAGGATGCAGGCCCCACAAATCACTGGATGGACCCCAAAGAGTGCTATGCAATGCTTGATGAAATTGCAAAAGAGGCATATAAGGGTAGAACAATGTATATCATTCCCTATTCAATGGGTCCCGTTGGTTCTCCGTTCTCAAAGATTGGTATTGAAATAACAGACTCAATCTATGTTGTTCTCAATATGGAGATTATGACAAGAGTTGGCACAGCCGTTCTTGATGCTCTCGGCGACAGCGATGACTGGGTTCGCGGAATGCACTGCAAGTGCAATGTTGACCCCGAAAACAGATGGATTGTTCAGTTCCCCGAGGATAACACAATTATTTCAGTTAACTCTGCATACGGCGGAAACGTTCTTCTCGGCAAAAAGTGCTTTGCACTTCGTATTGCTTCTTATCTCGGTAAAAACGAGGGCTGGCAGGCAGAGCATATGCTCATCCTCGGTCTCACAAGACCCGGTGAGGAAACAAAATATATCTGCGCAGCATTCCCCTCAGCTTGCGGTAAAACCAACCTTGCAATGCTTATTCCTCCCGAGGGATATCTTGCAAAGGGCTATAAGGTTGAGTGCGTAGGCGACGATATTTCATGGATAAGAAAAGGTCCCGACGGAAGACTTTATGCAATCAACCCCGAAAACGGTTTCTTCGGCGTTGCTCCCGGAACAAACGAGAAGTCAAACCCGAATGCTCTTGCAGCAACAAAGAAGGGAACAATATTTACTAACGTTTGCCACAACCTTGATAACAATACAGTTTGGTGGGAGAAGCTTGATAAGAATCCTCCGACTCACTGCATTAACTGGAAGGGCGAGGAAATCAACGGCACATCCGATGAGCCTCTTGCAAACCCGAACTCAAGATTTACTGCTCCCGCTGTTAACTGCCCCTGCTTATCACCCGAATTTGAAAATCCGAACGGTGTTCCGATTTCTGCATTCGTATTCGGCGGCAGAAGAGCTAAGCTCACTCCGCTTGTATATCAGTCAAAGAGCTGGAACAACGGCGTATTCGTTGGTTCAATTATGGGTTCTGAAACAACTGCAGCAGCAACAGGCGCAGTAGGCGTTGTTCGCCGCGACCCGATGGCTATGCTTCCGTTCTGCGGATATAATATGGGCGACTACTGGAAGCACTGGATTGAAATCGGCGCAGGTCTCGACCCCGAAAAAGCACCGAAGATTTTCAATGTTAACTGGTTCCGTAAGGATGAAAACGATGACTTCATCTGGCCCGGATTCGGCGATAACCTCAGAGTTCTCGACTGGATTATCGACCGCTGCGAAGGCAAGGTTGACGCTCAGGAAACACCTATCGGCTACCTTCCCTATGCAAAGGATATCAACCGCGAAGGTCTTGATATTTCTCTTGAAACAATCGATTCAATCCTTGATGTTGATAAGGATGCCTGGGCAGAGGAATTTGCAGGCGTTGACGAGCTTTATGCTAAGTTCGGCGACAGACTTCCTCAGGAACTCGCAGACGAGCTTGCTTCAGTAAGAGCAGCATTTGAGGACTAATAAACAAAAAAACCGACTCGTTTGAGTCGGTTTTTTTAGTGGATAGTGGGTAGTGGATAGTTGAGTGAATAGTGAAGAATGAAGAGTGAAGAGTGAAGAGTTGTGGGACCTGCGGTCGGCAATTATATAATTCGTTTCGGCAACGCCTTAGCGTATACAGGGGTCAGACCCCTGTATACATAGTTGCGCGTTGCGAGTTTCGAGTTGCGCGTTCTCGGGGCACGATGATGCGCCGAAGGTTTAGTGTTCATATCATTTAACGATTTGTAGGGCGCGGCGACCTCGACGCGCCGTTGCGATAACGCCTTAGCGTATACAGGGGTCAGACCCCTGTATACATAGTTGCGCGTTGCGAGTTTCGAGTTGCGCGTTATCGGGGCGCGATAATGTGCCAAAGGTTTAGTGTTCATATCATTTAACGAATTTGTAGGGCGCGGCGACCTCGACGCGCCGTTGCAACAACGCCTTAGCGTATACAGGGGTCAGACCCCTGTATACGCTAAATTACGAATTACGAATGACGAATTTAGGGGGTTCGTTTGCGAGCGCTGCCGTGGGCGACGCGCCCTAAAATTATCAAAGAATAAAAAAATCCGTTCATTTATCATCCTTAAAAAAACGGAATCAAAAATGACGGATTAGTTTGTTATTTTGCCTGAAAGATTTTTGCTGAATTATAAATAATTGTTCCCGATATAAAGAAGAAAAGAATTGCTGAAATAATTACTAAAGCCTTTTCTCTTGAGGTTGTGAGCGAGAACGCCGAAACAATTCCGATAACGCTGATTATCAGCGGAATGATTGCATAAACTGTCGGGAATTCAACCTCATCGGGCGAGATTTCACCGAGTATCGGCAAAACGAACATCAGCGCCGCAATTCCGAGAACAAACAAAATCAGATTGAACCACAGGTTTTCCGCATAACTCAGATTCGGAAGGAAGAACACAAAATATGTGTCAAGCTTGAAAAGCTGAACTATGCAAACCCATATTCCTGAAATAAAGCACATCAGATTTGCAATTATTCCCGCAATTTTAAGTGCGTTTTTCATTGTATAAACTCCTTTATGTTAGCAGTTAGCAGGTAGCAGGTAGCAGTTAGCAGTTAGCAGGTAGCAGTTAGCAGGTGGTGTTTTAAGCATTCAGAAATTCTTTAACTTTCTCAAGAAAGACATCCATTTCATTGTCTGTCCCGATTGTTACTCTAACATATTTATCAATCCTCGGCAGACTGAAATATCTTATAAACACCTTTTGTTCCTTGAGGTATTCAAACATCTCTTTCATACTATAGCCGTTATGCGTTGCCATAATGAAATTTGATGAAGAGGGAAGAACCTCAAAGCCGAGAATTTCAAGCTCGCTTGTAACTCTTTTCCTTGTTTTAATAACCTTGTTTATAGTTTCTCTGAAATATTCGTCATCCTCAACCGATGCAGCGCCTGCAGCGATTGAAAGGGAATCAACGGTGTAGGAATTATAAGAGTTTTTAACCGCTTCAAGATATGAAATAAGCTCTTTATCCGCAACAGCAAAGCCGATTCTCAGGGAAGCGAGCGAACGGGATTTTGAAAATGTTCCCGTAACAACAAGGTTTTTATATTCCTTAATAAGCTCTGTGCAGCTTGTTGCGCCGAAATCAACATACGCTTCATCAATAATAACTATTGAATCCTGATTGTATTCAAGCAGCTTTCTTACAAAATCAAGTCCTTCGCCGATTGAAGTCGGTGCATTGGGATTGGGCAGAATAACGCCGCCGTTTTCCTCTTTATAATCCTCGGGAATTATTCTGAAATTCTCATCGAGCTTATATGTTTTAAACGGAATATTGAAAAGTCTGCACCAAACGGGATAAAAGCTGTAGGTTATATCGGGGAATGCAATCGGCTTTTCAGAACAGAAAAAGGTCTGAAAGCAAAGAGCAATAACATCGTCCGAGCCGTTGCCAAGAAAGATGTTTTCAACCTCAACATTATAATAATCTGCAAGCGCCTTCTTAAGCGGATATGCGTTTGCATCGGGATAAAAGCGCAGTTTATCCGCGCTGAAATTCCTTATAGCCTCGATTGCCTTGGGTGAGGGAGGATAGGGATTTTCGTTAGCATTGATTTTAACAATGTTTTTCTCCTTGCTCTGCTCACCCGGAACATAGGGCTCAACTTTTCTGATATTCTTTTCCCATAAATTATTCATATTAATCTCCAAACCTATTTGGCTTCCCCTTGAGGGGAAGCTGTCTGCGAATACTTGGAGCAGACTGATGAGGTGTCTTAATGATTTGAGTGCCGTCGGCGGAATAATCAGAGAGTGTGCTGTTCAGATAACACACCTCATCCACCGCAAGCGGTCCCCCTTCCCCTCAAGGGGAAGGTGTGAGATTTATATATGGTCTGCATATCTCTCTGCTGTAATAACTCCGTCCTTAACATGCAGCTTGCAGATTCTTGCATTTCTTGCATCAAAAACATCGTAGGGGATTTCTTTATCATTTTCGTCATAAATAACATAATCCCTTGCGTGATAAACGGCGTACCACTGACCGTCTTCCTTAATCATCGAATGATGCCCCGTGCCTTCCTCAAACTCGTTTGCCTTTAAAACGGGGTGATAGGTTTTATCGTCGGGGTATTTTTCAAATTTGATTTTTGTTAAATCGGTTTCGTCGGTTTTTGCTCTTGCATAGCCGATGTAGTAGGTTGGCTGTTCAAAGCAGTTGCCCGAATACATAACATACTGCCAGTCGCCCTCTTTAAAGTAGTATGCGCCTTCAATCGTGTGCCAGTGCTGACCCTTTTTGTATCTGTCCCTTCTGAAAATATCCTCATCAAGAGTCGGCTCAATAACTAAAACGGGCTTGCCTTCGGGTGTGAAGGGGTCGAGCATTTTATCAACATAGATGCAGGTTCCTATTCTTTCGCCCTCAAAACGGTTTGAAGAATAGAAAAGGAACAGACCTGCTTCATTCTTAACAATGTGGGAATCGATTGAAAACGGATGCAAAAGCTGCCTTGCGTTTTCAAAAGGACCAAGCGGATTTTTTGCCGTTGCAACATGCATTGCCTGATGGTGACCGCCCTTATCGGGTGTGTCATTAAAATATTCAAACGAAACATACATATAAAATGTTCCGTCAATTTCAATAACGCTGGGCGCCCAGAATTCCTTCTGGTTTTCAACGGTCATAACCCTGCCTGCAAATTCCCAGCCTTCAAGCAGCTTGTCTGAATGATAGGCGTAAATTCCGTCGTGACCGGTTACATAAATGTAGTATCTTCCGTTTGCTTTTAAAATATATGGGTCTGCCTGACCGATGTTGTTATCTGTGTCAACCGCTAAAAGATGCATTTGTTTCTCCTAAAATATAAAATTACGAATTACGGTTTGTTTGCGAGCGCTGCCAGTGGCAGATGAAGCGAACAAAAAGAACTGCCGAACGGTCAAAATTTGTCGGCGCTCCAAGCCGAAACAAATTTTGGGAACCGTTGGTCGAGATTACGAATTTCGGGACCTGCGGTTGGCAATTATAATTGAACGCCAGAAACCGAAAACTCGGAACTCGGCACTCGCAACTTGAAACTATTTTTTATTTTTCTTTTCTTCTTCAAGCTCACGCTTTTCTTTATAAAACATATTCGCTTTAAGATAAACCTCGATGAATTCTCTGATTATTTCAGCCATTTCACCCTCGTTATAATTAAGATAAAGAATGCGCTCGTCGTCGTCAATCGCAAGCGGACCCTTTTCATAATCGTTGAAGGTTGGCATAAGCGAATAATTGGTTTTTGTTTTAACTATTGAAATAAGCTCAAAATCAGCTGTTGCATTAACAAAGCCGCTTTTCTTTGTGTAGCGTTCAATCGTTGAAACAGGGGAATCGTCGTTATGCTTTTTCGTGTAACACGCGTTGATAACCTTTTCAATAAAGCTTTCAAGCGCCTTATCGGTGTATGGCGCATTTAAAAGCAAAACCGTGTCAATATCCGCAATTCCGTATTTTTCGCTGTCGCCGCACGGAATTCCGATAAGGTTTTCATCCTTGTCAACATAAACCGAAATCGTGTAAAATTCTCTGTCCATAGCTTCACCTGAATAAATTTTTAATAATTATATACTATAGGTTTGCAAATTTCAATAAAATTTGGTATATTTTAATTGTTTGAGCGAAGCGAGTAACATATTCTCGGCTCCCTTTACGAAAGGGAGCTGTCACGAAGTGACTGAGGGATTAACCAGTTGAGTAGTGCGAGAATTATAATAATATTTCAATCCCTCCGCCTCGCAGGCTCGGCACCTCCCTTTGGTAAAGGGAGGCAAGATTAGGTTTGGTGATTTTTATGAAAAAAGTTCTTATTACCGGCGGTGCAACGGGAATAGGCAAAGCCTGCGCCGAATTATTCTTAAGCAGGGGATATGATGTTGTTATAACATATAACGAAACCCTGCCCGAAATTGAAAATGTTAAAGCAGTTAAATGCAATCTTAAAAGCACAGCGGATATTGAAAAGCTTTTTGATGAAATAAAGGATATTGATGTTCTTGTTAATAATGCAGGCGTTTCGCTTATCAAAATGATAAACGATGTAACCTATGATGATTATGAAACGGTTTGCAATGTTAATCAGAGGGCGGTATATTTCTGCTCTAAATATGCTGCGCTTGATATGCTCAAAAGAAAAAGCGGCGCAATAATCAATATTTCATCAATATGGGGAATAGAAGGCGCATCCTGCGAAACACTCTATTCAATGACTAAGGCGGCAGTTATTATGCTGACCAAGTCGCTTTCAAAGGAGCTTGCACCTTCAAATATCAGGGTTAACTGCGTAGCCCCGGGAATTATCGATACAAGAATGAATGCCTGCTTTGATAAGCAGGAGCTTGAAAACGAGGTTCCGCTCGGCAGACTCGGCAAACCCGAGGAGGTTGCATCGGCAGTTCTTTTCCTTGCCGAAAATGAATATATAACGGGCGAAATTCTTAATGTAAACGGCGGTATTATCTGATGTATAGCTTTGAAAGACTGAGCGATGATGTGAAAATAGCTGTTTCCGAAGACCACACCTTTGGAACGGATGCGGTTATTCTTGCATATTTCGCAAACATAAAAAGAAAAGATAAAGCGCTTGATATGGGAAGCGGCTGCGGAATAATTCCGTTTCTATGGCTGAGGGATGAAGCTCAGAGCCCCGTTCACTGCCTTGATATTCAGCAAAATGCAATAGAGCAGATTGAATATTCAATAAAGGAAAACGGCTTTGAGCAAAGGCTTTATCCGCATTTATGCGATTTGAGAAAGGCAAATGAGGAATTCAAAGCCGAGTGCTTCACGCTTGTAACAATGAATCCGCCGTATAAGCCGATAAATACGGGCTTTGAATCGCTGAGCGAAAGCGCAAGAATTGCAAGGCACGAGGTTTGCTGCAATATTGAGGACGCAGTGAAGGCGGCAAATTATCTGCTGACCTACAGTGGAAGATTCTGTATGTGCCACCGTCCCGAAAGGCTTGTTGACGCGCTTGCAATTATGAGGCAGTATAAGCTCGAGCCTAAAAGGCTGCGCTTCGTCTGCGATAAAGAGGGCGAGGAACCGTTTTTATTCCTTGTTGAGGGCAAAAAGGGCGCGAAGCCGTTTTTGCGGGTTGAGCCCGATTTGATTATTAAAAACAGCGAATCAAAATTCAGCGAAGAAATGCTGAAAGTTTACGGCAGTTATGCCGACGGATATGAAGATAAAATCAGATAGGATTGACCGAGCGAAGCGAGTAACATATTCTCGGCTCCTTTTTCGAAAGGGAGCTGGCACGAAGTGACTGAGGGATTATTGATTGAGCGAAGCGAGAATTGGTTTTGGTGGTTCAATCCCTCCGAGTGCTTCGCACCCACCTCCCTTTGGCAAAGGGAGGCAAGAATAGGTTTGGTGATAAAATGATAGGAAAACTTTATGTAGTTGGAACTCCGATAGGCAATCTCGGCGATTTATCCCCGAGAGCGGTTGAAACGCTTGAAAGCGTTGATTTTATTGCCGCCGAGGACACAAGAGTAACGCTGAAGCTTCTTAATCATTTCAACATAAAAAAAGAAATGATAAGCTATTTTGAACATAATAAAAGAGAACGCGGCGAGATAATTCTCAGCCGTATTATGAGCGGTGAAAACTGCGCGATTGTAACCGATGCAGGCATGCCTGCAATATCCGACCCGGGCGAGGATTTGGTTTTCCTCTGCCACGAAAACGGAATTAAGGTTGAGGCTGTTCCGGGTCCTACCGCGTTTGCAACTGCACTCGCAATTTCGGGAATGAATACGGGAAGATTCACCTTTGAGGGCTTTCTTTCCATTGCAAAAAAATCGCGCCGCGAGCATCTTGAAAGTCTTGAAAACGAAGAAAGAACAATGGTTTTCTATGAAGCGCCCCATAAGCTGCTTGCAACCCTTGAGGATTTTTATAAGCATTTCGGCAACAGAAATATTGCCCTTGTGCGCGAGATAACAAAGCTTCATGAAGAGGTTATCAGAACAACGATTGAAGAGGCGATAGAAAAATACACAGCGGATAAACCAAAGGGCGAATTCGTTGTGATTATTGAAGGCGCAAAGAAAGCTGCTGAGGAAATAACGCTTGAAGAAGCTGTTGAAAAAGCAAAACGCCTTGTTGAAAGCGGAATGAGCGTTAATTCCGCCGCAAAGGAAATATCTGCAAATACGCCGTTTAAGAAGAGCGAGATATATAAGGAGCTTATATAAATTATTATTTGAGTTGCCAGTTACGAGAGCCAAGTTCCGTGTTCAGGTTACTCGCTGCGCTCGGACAATAAATTATTAATCGGAGCGAAGCGACCCGACAACTCGGAGCTCGGGGCTTGAAATTTGAATTATTATTTGAGTTGCCAGTTACGAGTGCCAAGTTCCGTGTTTAGGTTACTCGCTGCGCTCGGACAATAAATTATTAATCGGAGCGAAGCGACCCGACAACTCGGAGCTCGGGGCTCGGTACTTGAATTATTATTTGAGTTGCCAGTTACGAGTGCCAAGTTCCAGGTTCAGGTTACTCGCTGCGCTCGGACAATAAATTATTAATCGGAGCGAAGCGACCCGACAACTCGGAGCTCGGGGCTTGAAACTTGAATTATTATTTGAGTTGCCAGTTACGAGAGCCAAGTTCCGTGTTCAGGTTACTCGCTGCGCTCGGACAATAAATTATTAATCGGAGCGAAGCGACCCGACAACTCGGAGCTCGGGGCTTGGTACTTGAAACTTGAATTGATATTTGCAGAGCAAATCTCAATTTGAAGGAGAACTATGAACTGTAATATCTGTCCTCGAAAATGCAATGTGAACAGGGATGAAAGAATCGGCTTTTGCCAAAGTCCGAACGAGTTTCGGCTTGCAAGAGCCTCTTTGCATTTCTGGGAAGAGCCATGCATCAGCGGTGAAAACGGCAGCGGAGCTGTGTTTTTCAGCGGCTGCAATCTTAAATGCGTTTACTGCCAGAATTTTGAAATCAGCAGCGAAAATAAGGGCAAAGCGGTAAGCCCTGAAAAGCTGCTTGATATATTCAAAGCTCTTGAACAGCAGGGCGCAAATAACATAAATCTTGTAAACCCAACCCACTGGGCAGTTCAGCTTCTTCCGGTTCTTGAAAAATGGAATTCAAAGCTGCCCGTTATCTGGAATTCCTCGGGCTACGAGGATGCTGAAACCCTTAAAATGCTCAGCGGATTGGTTGATATTTATCTGCCCGATTTCAAATACATAAGAAACGATAGGGCAAAGAAATACAGCAGGGCAGAAGATTATCCGCAAATTGCAAAGGCGGCAATAAATGAAATGCGAAATCAGCTAAAAGAGGATGTGTTTGATGAAAGGGGAATAATGCAAAAAGGGCTTATTATCAGGCACTTAATTCTTCCGTCGAACACGAATTCATCGCTTGAAATAATAGATTTTCTAAGCGAAAACTATCCCGAAACTTATCTCTCGCTTATGGCGCAATATACCCCATGCACCAAGCTTGATGAATTTCCCGAAATCAACAGAGGAGTAACAAAAAGGGAATATGATAAGGTAGTAAACTATGCGCTTGATAAGGGACTTGAGAAGCTTTTCATACAGGAATTGAGCTCTGCTGATAAAAATTTTATTCCTGCATTTGATTTTAGCGGAGTTTTATGATATTATAAATTAGCAAATTTATTTTTTAAATCAAAGGAGAATAGAAAATGAAAAAGTTTTTTAAAGAGTTCAAAGAGTTTATCAACAAGGGCAGCGTGCTCGACCTTGCAGTCGGCGTTATCATCGGCGGCGCTTTCAGCGGAATCGTTAATGCTTTAATTGAAAACATAATTAACCCGCTTATTGCCTGCATCGGCGGAACTGATATCGGACTTGCAATTCAGATTCTCGACAAGAATCCCGACACAAAGGTTAATTTCGGCGCATTCATTTCAGCAGTTATTAACTTCATAATCATTTCATTTGTTATCTTCCTCATTGTTAAAAGCGCAAACAAGGCAAAAGACCTTGCAAGCAAGAAGAAGGAAGAAGCTGAAGAAGCTCCGACAACAAAGGTTTGCCCCTTCTGTAAGAGTGAAATTGCTATTGATGCAACAAAGTGCCCGCACTGCACATCCGACCAACCTGAAGAGTAATTCGCAAAGCGAATTACAGTGGTCAGTGGTCAGTGACCGGTGACCGGTGATTAGTAGGGCGATTTATAAATCGCCCATATAGGAGTAAAATTATGAAAATTGAAGAATATCGTTTTCCTTCCGCAACAGGTGTTTGCGAAATAGTTGGCAATTCATATAAGCCCGACGGTGATGTTAAAGCTGTTTTTGCTATTCATCACGGAATGGCAGAGCATCAGGAAAGATACAGAGGCTTTATTGAATACCTCGTATCAAAGGGCTATGCTGTTTTTATGCACGATATGGCAAACCATGGAAAATCGAATGTTGATTTTGATGAAACGGGCTATTTCGGCGAGAAAGACGGATACATAGCTCTTGTTGAGGATTTCAAAACAACCTTTGAAAAAGCAAGAAACGAATATCCCGACAAAAAAATTATTGTTATGGGACATTCAATGGGCTCGTTCATTGTTCGCTGCTTCACCGCATGGCACAATGAGCTTGATTTCGCAGGCGCAATCTATATGGGCACCGGCGGTGCAAATCCGATTGCAGGGCTTGGCGATAAGATTTCCGCAATGGTTGTTAAAATGAAGGGCAGTAAGCACAAGAGCAAAACTCTTGATAAAATGAGCTTCGGCTCATATAACAAGAAGTTTGAAGGCAGAACTGCTTTTGACTGGCTGACGAAAGACAATGATATTGTTGATAAATATATTGCTGATGAATACTGCGGCTTCCTTTTCTCGGCTCAGGGTATGAACGACCTTGTTAAGCTGAATATCGAAGCCAACACCGACGAATGGTATAAAAACATCAAAACCGAGCTTCCCGTATATCTTGTAAGCGGTGAGATGGACCCCGTTGGTGAATATTCAAAGGGAATAAGAGATATTTATCAGAAGCTTCTTGCAACCGACCATAAAAAGGTTACAATCAAGCTTTATCCTAACGACCGCCACGAGGTTCTTAACGAAACCGATAAGGAAAAGGTTATGCAGGATTTAACCGACTGGGTTGAAAAAGAAGTATTATAAAAAGCGTTGCCCGATGCTTAATTGCATCGGGTAATTTTATATTGATTATTTTAAATAATTATTGTATAATCAGTTTATTATATATTGATTGGAGCTATGCTTATGAGCGATAAAATTCCAAATATGGATTACGATGCAGATGAAGTAATCAAAAATTTCAAATCAAAGTTTAAGTGGCCTAAAAAGGACGACGAGGTTGAAGTTGTTGTTAAGCCCGAAAAGCTTCCGATGAAGCTTTTAATTGCGTTTATTATAACTGCAGTTGTCAGCGGCGCGGTTTATTACATTATGTATCCTGCGCTTAATTTCAAGTCAACCGACTTATATATGTTTTTAATTGAAATAATTGCAGTTTTTTATTTCAGCTTTTCGCTTCTTATCGGCGCAAGAAGAAAGATTGAGCGCCGCGTTTACGCAAAGAAAAAGGCAAAGGTTCCCGTAATAATGGTTCTGGCAATTCTTGCTGTTATGCTTGTTGGTTATCTTGCCGGCGCAACTCTTTTCAGAGCAAAATCATACAGCGAGCTGATGACGGTTTCAAACAGCGATTTTACAGAGGACTTCAAGGATATCAACTACGACGAGGTTCCCCGTCTTGACCAGCAGACCGCAAAGGTTCTTGCAGACCAGCAGCTCGGTTATCTTGATGAATATAAGAGCCAGTATGTTGTAACCTCCGATTCAACTCAGATTAACTATAAGGGCAAGCCCGTTCGCGTTGCATATCTTCAGTATGCCGATGTTTTCAAGTGGTTTAACAACACCAAGGAAGGTCTTCCTGCATATATGCTTATCGACCTTGTAAGCCAGAAGGTTCAGGTTGTTGACTGCGTTGAAAAGTTCGGCGAGGGAATTAAGTATTCACCAACAGAGTTATTCAATGAAAAGCTTCTGCGTCACCTTCGTTTCCAGTTCCCGTTTGCAATTATGGATAACCCGAATTTTGAAATCGACGACGATGCTCATCCCTATTGGATTACTCCCGTTCTCGATAAAACAATCGGTCTTTTCGGCGGAACGGATGTTAAGGGCGTTATTATTACAGACGCACTCAGCGGCGAAAGCAAGTATTACAGCATAGATAAGGTTAAAACCGATAAATCACTCAACTGGATTGATGTTGTTTATAACGAAAGCCTTATTATCGACCAGTATAACTACCACGGCAAGCTTGCTAACGGCTTCTGGAACTCAATAATCTTCCAGAATGATGTTAACGTTGCGTCAAGCGGAAGCGGAAACATCGCGCTCGACGACGACGTATGGGTTTATACAGGCGTTACCTCGATTGAATCCGATACCTCAAACTTCGGCTTCGTTCTCTGCAATCAGAGAACAAAGGAAACGAGGTATTATAAAAACGGCGGTGCAATGGAATATTCCGCAGTTGAATCCGCAAAGGACGCCGTTCAGAACTACGGCTATAATGCAATCTTCCCGATTCTTCTTGATATCGAAGGTCAGCCCACCTACTTTATGTCCCTTTACGGAGACGGCTACACAATCAAGGGCTATGCGCTTGTTAACCTTGAGGATAAAACCATAGTAGGCACAGGTCTTGTTGATGTTCAGAAGAGCGATATCAAGGCGCTTAATGCAGCAGTTTCAAACTATATCGACGCACTCAAGGATAAGGGCGTTGTTGATAACAGCGCAAGTGCTGATGAATATATGGTTGATGAGGATAAAGAGAAAAGCAAGGAAGAATCCTCGGATAAAAAGGATGAAGAAAAGCCCGAAAGCAAGAGCGTAACAGGCGAGATTAAGGACATTAAAACCTCTGTTAACGACGGCAACACGGTTTATTATCTTAAGATAGAGGATAAATACTATTATATTAAAGTAACCGATTGTATGGATGTTCTTCTTATGCAAAAGGGCGATAAGGTAACCGTTACCTTTGCCGATGATAAAGGTGATTTTGTTCCTGCTACTTCGGTTACAAAATAACTTCATATATAACAAAGAGCCACGGAATTCCGCGGCTCTTTTTAAATGGAATGTATTATTCACAAACGACGAAGACGGAATCGCAGCAAGAGACGAAGAGTGAGAAACGCGGTGCACTAAGATGCTTGGAATTTGCACCACTGTTTCTCAATTCGCCCCTTACTGCGCTATCGCCTCCGCCGTTTTTATATACTCCTTGACTTATTTTTGTTTAAATGATAAAATAAGATTGCCAAATAATTATAAAAATGAATATGATTGCTTAGTATAACTGTGCCTCGTTTAGGGAATAGTGTTTTTGTCTTTATGGATAAAAACGCTATACTCTGTATAATTATGTACTATTCCCATATGAGGTTTAGCAATCATTTTTATAATTGTTTGGCGACAGTTGGAGTTATGCGTTTTTTGTGCGTGGCTTCTGTCACGTGTTCTAAAGGACAGACAATATAATATGTATAGGTGTAGTCGTAACGGCTACACCTATTTTTATGCTGTTTTCAATAACCCGGGGTTTGCCTGTATTTCCGCCATTATCTTCTTAATTTCCTTTTCGCTCGGAATATCAATAATGCCGACAGCGGTGAAATGAACCTTGACGGGAATGTGATATTTACCATCAATTTTTACTTTGTTAAATACCTCAATCTTTGAAATAAGCGTGTTGACCGTCTTTTCATCAAGCTGTTCAATGTCAGTGTAATTACGGATAACCTTCAAAAATGATTTAACATCAACAGCGGTTTGCTCTGCTTTTGCAAGCGTTGCCTTGTCAGCTTCAATCTGCTTTGCCAACTTTTCTTGCTCCGCTTCATAATTGGCAGCCATCATTTTGTACCTTGCGTCAGGTAAATTACCAAGCACGTGATCCTCGTACACCTTCATAATCAGTTGATTAAGCTCCTGCATACGTTTTTCTGATTGCTCAATGCGTAGTTTTGTCTGCTTGATATTTGTCAGCATTTCTTCATTGTGCTTCTTTGCGTACATATACAGAAAAACCGGCTCATATTCTGTAACATACTTTACGACCTCTTTAACGGCTCTGGTTACAATCTCATTAACCGCCGTTTCACGGATGTGATGAATAGAACATTTGCCTTTGTTTTCCTTGTATTCGGAGCAACGGAAGAATACGTTTTTATCGGGAATTGATTTAGCAGCACAGAAATACATCTTTGCACCACAGTCGCCGCAGAACATTTTACTTGTGTAAATGCTTTTTCTGCCAGTTGAAGTGTGTCGGCGGCGATGACTCCGTATTTCTTGTACTCTGTTAAAGGTTTCCATATCAATAATTGCCTCCTGTGTGTCAGGAATAATTTGCCAATCATCTTTGGGATTATAAACACGGTCGTGCACCTTATAGCTGACGGTTGTGGTTTTGAAATTTACGGTATAGCCTGTGTATTGAATGTTTTCCAATGTACCTCTAATTGTAGAAGCACCCCAACGACACGGAGGCACATTCAGTTTGTTTCTTGTTTTAACACCTTTTGACAACCAGTAAGCAGTTGGGTTGAGTATCTCTTCACGTTCAAGCTGTGAAGCAATCTTGCCGATACCCAAGCCCTGCATACATAAATCGAATATGTGTCGTACTACCTTTGCCGCTTCCTCGTCAATAATCCATTGCTCGTGATTATCGGGCGATTTCATATACCCGTAAGGAACAGCGGAAGAAACACGCTTGCCTTCTGATGCTTTAATTTTCCAAACCTCGTGTATCTTTTTGCTCGTTTCAGCGGCGTGCCATTCATTGAAGATGTTATAAAAGGGCATCATTTCCATACCTGTTCCCTTAATGGTGTCAACATTTTCTTTGATAGCGATAAACTGAACACCGAGCGAAGGATACTTCACTTCAAGGTAATTGCCGGCTTCAATATAGTTACGGGCAAAACGGGATAAGTCCTTTACAATAACCGTTCCGATTTCGCCTCGCTCTATCATTGCTTCCATACGCTGAAAGTCAGGGCGGTTGAAATCTGTTCCCGTATAGCCGTCATCGGCAAAGAACATAGTGTTTGTTATACCGTTAGAATCGGCATATTCCTGTAAGATTTTTCTTTGATTCGATATAGAGTTACTCTCCATATCAATGCCGTCATCCTGAGAAAGACGGCAGTATAATGCAGTAATTTTGTTTTTATTCTCGGTTCTTATCATTTTAACTCCTTTCTGTGCACCGAGAGTAGCATATATACAATATACTACCCTCAATGCACTTTTTACAATTATGCCGATTCTAAAATCAGTTTCTTTAACTGCGTCAGAAGTGATTCTTTACCTTCAAGTGAGAAATCAGCGCTGACATCGTAAACGGTATTCTTATCCTCAATAGAGAACGAAATCTGTTGAGGGGTTTCAACAGCGGAAATGTTGTTAATCTCTTCCATATCATCGAGCCCCCCAATCCCTTTCTCGCTGTCTTTTCAGATAGCGGTTGTAATGCTCAAGGGCTTTGATAATAAAGTCCTCCGTCTGCTTAGCGTTATACTTCTTCGGCACATAGGAACGAATACGCTCGGAGGATAGCTTTATCGTTTCACGCTGATTTGGCTTTTCCTGTGACATTAAGTCCTCGATATATGCCATCGTCAGCCTGCCTTCACGCATTGCTTTGTGCATATGAAACGCCTGTGAATAGGACGGCGTACAGTTATCTCGCTCAATGATGTCAAGGAGTGCGTATTGCACATTATCATCAATATAGGACAGTTCAACACCTACCGAAAATGCAATCTTGCCCTCGTCCATCAAGTCAAGCAGTTCAGGAATAAGATAGGTCAGGCGGATATACCTGAACACTTGGTCACGGCTTTCATTCAAGGCTCTGCCTATCTCGGAAGCAGTATCTAACTTTGTGGCAACTTGCGACAAAGTTAAATCCGTGCGCTTGCCTTGTCTTTTTAGCGCTTCCATTTTCATTTTGTAAGCAAACGCCTTCTCGCTCGGCAGAATATGCTCACGGTGCAGATTACTGTCCACAAGCATAATTGCCGCCTCATCTCTGTTTACGGCATAAATATAGGCAGGAACCTCGGTAAGTCCTGCCTTCTGTGCCGCACGGAAGCGGCGGTGTCCCGATATGATTTCATACTCATCGATTTTGTTTTCAAGCGGGCGTACAATCAGCGGCGACATTACGCCGTATTCCTGCACGCTCTGAATAAGGTTGTTCATTTCCTCGTTATCAAGAACTTTATACGGGTGTCCTTCAAACGGGTGAATTTTGTTAATTGAAATATTTTTCATCGTTCTTTAATCCTTTCATTGTTATTTCTTTGATTTTCTAATGCTTTATTCGGGAACTTACCAATTTCAAGTTGTAGCTCTTCTTTTGCTATTTCCTTGAGCTTTGGCGTTCTCTCTTCAATACGTTCGCAAATTTTTAAATCATTGCGTAGCGGTTTGATTTTCTTTGAAAGCTGCATGCACTTGGATTTAAGTTCTTGCTCCCGTTCAGGTGTTTTTACTCGGCGAAGGAGATTTCGTAAATGCTGACGCTCTGCGATATATCCCTCCATTTGCGACTTGATATTATCCCTACAAATAGAAAAATCTTCCGTGTTCACAATGTTATGTTCACGAAGAAAATGATATTCTTGAAGCGTCTTATCAAGCCTCACAATCTCAGCTCTCATAGCAGGGGATAACGGCGTTTGATAACTGTTATTAATATTGTCACCGGTGCAAAGCTTAATAATTGTAATTATCAACTCAAACACAGCCGTTACCACATCAGGCTCTTGCCTGCGAAATTCTATAATTAAATGCATATACGGTTTGCGCTTCTTTGCAGGAGGCTGAAACCTTTGAAAGTTCACATCATGATAATTGTTTTCCAATTTTTCAACAAGTGCCTGTGTGGTATAATTCTTACCAAGACTGTCAATGCGTATTGACTTCTGCCAGTTCGGTCCTATTACGGAAGGATGTTCATTTCTAAAGCCTCGGACAAATCGGTATCCAAGACATTCCATATAGAATTGAAATTCCATTAGGCTTTCCGTTGACGCCAGTGCTTCATTGACATCGTTGTATAGCATATCCTTATGAGAAAGAATACCGTTTTGACGAAGCCAGTAGTCCTTCTTATCTCCGCCGTAAAATGGAGCGTTTTCCAATACAGATAATTGTCTGCTTCTGCATATCTCGTCAGATACCCTGCGAAGCTCCTTGTGGTCGCCGATTCTGTTACGGTATTTCTTGCCGTCCTTAAAGGAAGTGCTGTTTATAACAAAGTGGTTGTGAAGCTTGTCTGTATTCAAATGGGTAGTGACTACCACCTGAAACCAGTCACCCCACATTCGTCTTGCTGTTTCAATACCGATTTCATGTGCTTCCTGTGGCGTAACCTCTCCCTCACGAAAGCTCTGATATCCGTGATAAGCAACAACACTGCCACGCTCACCGTAACGCTTTTTAACAGTGCACATTTCCTCATAAGCTCGGTGCTTTGAACAGTTAATACCTGACACATACATCTGCTCATCAGTCTTTTCGCTGTTAGAAGCATATTTCAGCGTAGCAAATAAGTCCTCGTCAAGAAACTTCTGTTCCATAGTTTTGTCGGGATTTTCCGCATAGGTCAATACATCCTTTAACCGTCCTCTGACGGGCCAGAAGCCTGTGGTTGCCACGGCAGCACCTCCTTTGTTGGTCGTACTAACACTTGCTCAATCTCCGCAAGTAAAGTTAATGCCTTGTGATTAACCTCTGCCGAAAATGGTTCTTCGCACAGCGCATCCAATTTCTCGCAGAAATGATAAAAGGCGTCGGGTGGCACCGCTTTCGGTGCAAAGCCCAACGCCCTTTGACGGATATATTCGCTTTGATTCAGTCCGCAGTTTTCAGCATTGCGCTTAATCCTGCGCTTTTCTTTTTCCGTAACCGTGAAATATATTCCCGGTTGCTTTTTCTTTTCCATAAATTTACCTCCTTAAATGCAAAAAGAGCCGATGAACTTTTACGCTCATCGGCTCTGTGTAGTGTTGATATTATCTTTCTAAATCATCTCGCTTTTTGTTCGGCTTTCTTTTTTGAACTTCAGCCTGCTTTGCTCTCAGGCTTTGAAGAACACTGTGAACATTTTCCGTTTTTAACACATCAGGATAGTTTTCGTTGAAATCGGTAAGCTGCCTTTTTGCTTCCTTTTCATTATCCCTTGTTACGGTGTAGAGCTCTTCAAAGTTTCCGTTCGCAAATGCGTCTTTAATGAATGTGACTGCACTGTCATCAAAACCATCCCAACCACCGTACAAATTCTTTACGGCAGTATCTACCTGTTCATAGGTGATGGGATTGCCTTTCTTTTGATGCTCGCTGAGAATACCGACTATATCTGAAAGGTCATTCTTGTATTCTCTGCCTGCCTTCAGCTTCATTGCAATCAGATATTCAGAAGTAACCGTTCTGATATTCAATACCTGATTAAAGGTCTTGTAAGGAACACAGTATTGATACAGCTTTGGGCTGTATGACGCAGTTTTCTTTAAATCATCATTCAACCAACCGTTCGGCAAACCGTATTTGTCGCCTACAATATTAATTGCTTCCTTCAAAGCAGACGAAGAATTGTAGACAGCGTCAACATCGGTAGTCATATCGCGAAAACCATAGTTTTCAATAATAGCGGCACCGCCGGTTAAAATGATTTCAACCACCGTTTTTCTGCCTGCAAGCTTTTTATAGGTTTTAGATAACTCATTAAGATAATTATCAAGATTGTTTTTGTTAATGACACTTGTATTATCAGTTGACATTTCTTACCTCGCTTTCTACGATATTAAATCGCATAAATTCGGGAATCGCATTCTTTAATGCTTTTTCTTTAATGTTATCGTTTTTGGAAACAGCTGCCGCAGTTAAAATGCTCGAAGGATAAATAATATCATTTAGTTTTAACTTACGATACTGATTATATTCCTCACAAAGCGGTACATCATTTTCACGGCTGATATAATCCACCATCGCCAGCAGATACAAGCATTCGGGATACCAGCTTCTGTTATAGTAAGTGATAATATCCTCACTTTCAATTGTATCAATCAAAAACTGAATATCGCCGAGTGATTTCAGCTTATGGCACACGTTGCTCTTGAACAATTCAAACGCAGGGCGAGGGAGCATATATGGCTCAAGCAATTCCTCCATCGAAACGCCGAGTTCTTTTGATAACTTGTATATCGTCTTGGCGTTGCAATCTGCAAGGTTAGCTTTGCCGGAGCAAATATCATTAATCGTCATATACGGAATGCCGCTGTTTTTAGCCAGACGGTATTTTGATATATGATTATTTTCAATAATATTATTAATTGTCATTTCGTTCACCTGCCTTACTTATATTATAACGGTCAGCCGTTATATTGTCAATAGTTGTTTATTTTTAACACGATACTGATATAAATTTCTATAGTATTGTGCAAATATTAAACAAACTGCGTTATTTAATACACCCAACGAGTGCATTAGTCAAGAATCAATTTTGAATTACAAAGGGTTTTAGGGAAAGGATTTCCCTAAAGAAATGCACGGGGCTCTGCGGCGTGCGGCAAAAATATATATTTTTGCCCTGCTTGATAAAGTATGAGACACAGACACGGACTGGCTGTGCAACCCTTCTTCTGTGCCTCAAACTTTTCTCTTTTTTGCTCTGCATATAGTTTGTGCCATAACGGTACAAATCTGTCTTTGCAATCGAAATTATGGTGCCAAAGTGGCTCAATCGAACATATCCAAATCCTCTATAACATTCTGAATGTTCTCTGCCTGCTCTTTTTCGGTCAGTTCTTTTGTATTTGATTTGTTAGAACCAACCGAAACAAAGGCTACCGCTTTTAATTCTTCCTTGAACATACTGCGTATATCGTCTATTGTCAGTGCTTTTGTATTTTGCTTTTCAATATATGATAGTATAGTGTCAATGATGAATTGATTACGCGATATACCATGTAGGGATTGCAAATATTCTGCTGCTTGTTTTTCTTTCGGATTGTCCAATCGAAACCGCAAATTGAGCCTGTAATCATTCTGCATGGGCTTGTTCCGCTTTCAGCTTAATCTCGGCAATATACTCATATCCTTTGGCGGCAGCACAGATATCATCAATGAATTCAACCCTGTCAGGGTTAATATTCCCGAAATGCTTGATAAGACAACCACCGCCGCCTGTAACAATTAACTTCATCGTATTCTCGTCATAGCCGTGCTCACGGAGTCTGCGGAATATGTCAGCAACATATTCTTCAGCAATTAGTTTAATGATGTTCAAATCGCTGATGGGAATATCCGCCGTTCCGTTGCAGAGTATCTCATCAATAATGATGTCGTTGAGCTCTCTGCGAGTTTCACGCATAAAGCCTTCACGAATGGCGAGCGTGCATTGATAAGTGCCGAATTTCTCAGTAAACATCTGCCCGCTTTGCGGTCTGCCGTTTACAAGGTACAAGGTATTCATCGTGCCGTTACCAATATCGGCAAGAACAGATAATCCGTGAAGCGATGACGCAAACGGAGCAATAGCAGAGTAGCCTTGCGGATATACCTTAACATCAATAATATGAATGTGGTATTCAATGTCTTGATATACAAATTCAACATTGTCCTTTTGCTTAAGGTATTCAGCAAATTCTTTCTTTTGTCCGCTTGTCCAAGTCAGCGGCAGTCCGGCGGCAATTACTACATCCGCTTCGGTTAAGCCTTCGGCTTTCAATTCCTTTGCGATAGCTACAAGGGTAAGGCAGTAATAGTCATTATCAAAATGCTTTTCCGCCAAGAACTCCTTGTGCCCTTCGCCGATAAGGTAATATCTGCCGTCATAAACAAGCATATCCTTTGTAAAAAGCGGCTCGGAATCATAACCGGTTATGCCTGTCTTGAAACAGTGGTTAGCGGTTTTAATATTACCGTAACCGTGATCAATTCCGATGATTTTCAAATTGTTAAATGCTTTCATTTTTCAACCTCCTAAATAATATTTTTGATACATTTAACGTTAATTTGTAGCGTTGCTACATGGGGATTTAACCTCCTTTCAATAAAGATATACTGCTAATTACACAAATTTGTGGGAGCAGTATTCATATATTGAAATACTTTTCGTTTTGTGTTAAAATGCATCTATGAAGGAGTATTTTCTATGAAATACAAAATTTATGAGCTGTCTGCTCGTATGATAATGCGTAATGCTAAACTGAACGAGGACGGCGTTTATCATTTTTACCTATCTGAAAATGCAACAAAAAAGTGTATCAACCCTGCCTCCCCTCCGCAGGATGATTGTGCTCTTTTCTATCAAATTCAGCAGGTTATTGAAAATGACAATAGTATTATCGGCGGTAAAGCAAACGAGCTTTGTAATGTTTTAATATATGTTGATTTTTCCCGTGTGTTTGACAGACAGCCTACACAGAAGAAATATATTGACTGGCAGAAGATGGCGGAGGATATGTTTCGCCCTGAAGGTATCAGTTTGGACTTCGGCTACGGCTCCGACAGATACATTGCTTTTGAGCGTTCCGCCAGTATGAGCCGTAATGCAAGATTATCCTTTATCCGTGAGGATTTGTATGAGCCTGTCCGAAAAAGAATAATGCTCGATATGCAAATCGGTATGTGTCAGCTTTCAAAGCTGTATGCATACAACGGCTTAATGCTCACTGACGGCTTCCGTGTTGATGATATGGATATTTGGAACAGCGACAGAATTATCGTTATTGATAACCCCATTACTACCGTTCACGGAGTAGATATCATTACCGTTGAAGATGATGGTACTGATAACGCTATGCGCAAATACAAGCGTGTTGAAAAATTAGCAGATGTTGACGTAACAGAATTTGACGGCGAGGGCTTAATTTCTTTTCAGTATGCAAAATCAATAGATGAACTGTATTGCGGTAAAGAAGCGCACACCTCTTTTCAGATTCGTATGCCGTATATTAAAGGTGTACTGCATAAGGTTGATTTCAAGCATTTTCTTGCTGAATTCGGCGTAAAAGAAATCAAGGATATGTGGGGCATATATCATCCGCTTGAAAAGGTGGATATTATCCTGACAAAAAGTATGTTCAAGGGCTGCGGCTGGATGGAGCAGAACGGTATGACTTGGTATGACTATTTAGCCAAGTGCAAGGAATATAAGCACTCCCTGTATATATCAGAGGTCAGCCAAGAAAAGACCTCTGCCTTTACGGAAATGAACTATCAGTTTTTAGTTACTGCAACTATCAAACCCGAAGAATTTCGTCCAGCTGATTTGTCGCTTTGTTGGGAGAATAGTCCTGCTAACGAGAAAAGGGATTGGATCACAAAAGCAACTGAACAGCGTTACTATGATTTAGTCGCTAATGAAAAGTTCCGTACTGATTACATTAAGGAGAAAAATCCAGATTGGGCACAAATACTAAAACTAAATCCGAAATTCATTAATGAGCCGTATTTCACAAAGCAGCTTGACAATCAGGCAAAGAAGGTATTGGAGCAATATGCTATCGGCAGGTTAATTGCTGCAGGCGATAACCGTTATCTTTCCGGTGATTTAATCTATTTCATAAAGCATATTATTAAAACATCGAGCGATGTCAGTACTATTGTTTTAGAGCAAGAACGCCTGCGTGAAGGCGAGTTCTATGCTCCCTGTGCTGAATACAACGATAACGACACCTATGTTTTACTTCGTAATCCGCATATTGCAAGGAACGAGGAAGCCGTAGCAAGACCTATGGAGGAGGTCGGATATTACAGGAAAACGTATTTATCCCACCTGAACTATGTCATTATGGTTGACTCCTCAACGCTTATGCCTGAACGCTTGGGTGGTGCGGACTTTGACGGCGATATGATTAAAACAATCGCAGAACCGTTAATGAACGAATGCGTTGCAAGAAACTATGGTGGTACAGACAGCCAGCTTGACAGTTATACAGCACAATATCCCGTATTAAAAATACCGTCAGCAGAGCCGTTGATGCGTGACGCTAACGACTGGCGCGCCCGTATGGAAACGGTTAAAAATACCTTTAATGCAAGAATCGGTCAAATCTGTAATGCTGCCTTTGACAGAAGTATTATCGCGTACGACGAAAGCAAAAGCGAAGCAGAACGCAAGAAAATGCGTGAGGAAACAGAAACGCTTGAAATCCTTACAGGCTTAGAGATAGACTCGGCGAAAAGCGGCGTCAAGCCCGGCTTATCCGAATATCTGAATCGTAAGGTAGTAGAGCGTAGCAGCTTTCTTCAATACAAGAACATTGTTAAGAGTTCTGACAGCAAGCATTGGTATGAGGATACACAGAAACAAAAGCTGGACAAGTTCTTTGCCTCAACGGATTGGAATAGCGTTAGCGCTAATGTTGAAAAGCTTCCGTACTTTGCGAGAATGCTTGAAAGACATACGCCGAGATTAAAGCCAACCCCTGCAAGTGATGATGAGTTATTTCCATTCGCAAGAGAGAAAAGCTGGAAGGACAAGTTAAATCCTGAAGATTTAGAGTTAATGAAATCTGTTATTGCTGACTATGAGGAAGTGCATAGGAAAATCAGAATCAGCCGTATTGCGACAAATGATATGAAACGCAGAAGCGATGTGGAACGTATTCTCTTTGCAAGAGGTCAAGAGGAGGAATACACCGCTGACGAGCTTTACGGTTTGTTTGCCGGTATGAGCGCGGAGCATATTGCCGAAGTGCGCAGAAATTTGACAGAGCAGCAGTTTCATTTGATGGATTATGAGGAGCGAATAGACTTTATACATCAATCTATTGATATGGATAATTATGCTGTATTTGACTACACGGAATTCTTTGCAGATTTCAGGTGCAATGGTTATCGTGTTTTCGGCGATATTATCTGTGACTATGATGACAGAAACACTGAACAGCAGAGAAAAGAAAACGCTCTCCGCAACAATACGGAAAGCGAATTGATAAACGCTATTATGCGAAGCTACAAATTCAATGACGGTATTGATTACGAGCATAACATCAAGCGTTGCGTTACTGATTATCTGCGCAAAATGAATATATCGGGAAGAACAGCTTTAAAATGTGCGATAGCACTTGGCAAGCGGCAGTTTGCTTATGATGTGTTGCTATTCTACATTGAATATGAATTGAAGGAAGATAAGAATGCTAAACGAAAAAGAGGAATTTCTCGCTTACACCGGTAAGATGGATTACAAAACCGCCGACAAGCACACCTATCTCGGCAGGTTTAATTTTGATATGCTCACAAAGTTTATCGGCTTAACCCGTGTGCTGACGATTGTTGCCCGTGGGTATATGTATGAAAACGGCGAGGCAGATATTGACCGTGCAAGGCTGGCTCTCTGTGCGTGGTGCAGTGTGCCGAATAAAAAAACTGACCAACCGAAGAAGGAAGGTCAGAGCGAAACGGATTACAGACACTTACACGAGCAATTTTCTGAGCTTGTTGACAGAAACGGTAACGGCTGGTTTTATACCTTTGTGCAGAACACGATTAAGTTTATTAAAGATAATCCTGACAAGGTATCAAAATATGACCAGAAGAAGCCGGATAAATTAAAAGGCTTTGCAACTGCTTGGCGAAAAAAGGTTATGCAATACCAGGTACCGCTATATTCATCAAAAACGCAGGGCAGTTTTCTCATTCACTTTGACGACATCCTTGCAGACGCACTAGAGCAAGGCGAGCTGCAGAACAAGGATTTTGAATTATCACCTGAATTAACAGAGCAGTTAATATTATCGACTCCAAAAGGTGTAAAACTGGAAGTATTAATTACGCTATACAAGTACTATATAGCAAACAAGCAGAACAACACCGATTGGGTCATCCTGCCTGTTACTAACTTTGATGCATACTTCGGCACAACTGCTTTTGGACGAAGGTATTTGCAGTTACTAAAAGAAGCAAACCTCATTGAAAGCGAAACGAGTTATGGGGTTAGTAGATTCAAGTTGAATTTGTTGCAATATTTATTAATCGTACTCTAATACAAAAAGCGGATGCGATAAGCAAAGTCTTTAACGAGTATGTAAAGGCGAATGATAGTAGAATTATACGAGTAGAATCAATAGGTGCATAAAAAGAGGTTGTCATTCCAGACAACCTCTCATTTGTTTGGAAAGTGCATTAATTATACTTAAACTGTTGGATAGTTTTCGTTGGCAAGCTGAGCTAATCTATATATTTCTCCTTCGCCATTACCATTACCAAATAATGTTTTTATCAGCCAATTAAAAATTTCAAATGATATCGGTGTAGCATCATGTGCTGATTTATTTCTTACTCCAGCTACAATTGCAACTTGTTTAGCGTGTTCAGTCCATATTATGTTTAATGGAGCCATATCTTCTTTTATGCCCGTAATATCACATATAACATCAAGTTTTTCAATAATTTCATTTTCAAAACATTCAATTGTTTTTATGTATGGTGGGTATTGGGCAATAGTGTATGAAAAGGAGCCTATGGTTAGATCTTTATCATAATAATTAATTTTTCCATTACGTTTAACAAGCTGAGCAAATGTCTTGCCCTTTTTATCAACAGTTGCCGACTCTATCCTTTTAACATATATCGGTGTGTGAAGTTTTTTTAGCATAGCCTCAATAACTTTGCAGTACATTATTGCAACGGGACAGTAATCAATTTTCTTCTTAGCATCTTTTAGAGTTTCATCTTCATCATCGGTATTTAACATAATTGTATCAAATACATTATGGAGCAATATAGCAAAAGATAATGAAGGCATAAACTCTGAAGGTATTCTTTTTTCTAACTCATTTTTTGTTATACCTATTAAATCAACCCATCTTTCCTTTGGCAAATCAAAGAAATTTGGAGAATTGATGGCTGCTTTCTGTACAGCACCTATCATTTGCTCTTTCGCAGGTGTTGCAATTGGCTCAATTTTTTCAGATAGTTCCTCATATTCATCGGGTTTCGTACATTCCATTAATTGCAAACGAAGACTTTCATATTCGTTTCTTTTATCGTTGGAAACAAATGCAGACAGTTTAGGAAATTCATCCAGTGCATTAATGTAATCTGTAGCGGATAACCCAGGTGTCAATAATGTATTTATTGATGAATTGATGAATTGGGCATTAATTTGATAATTGTTTTGAATACCGATAGATTCATCTCTCGATTGATCATTATATTGTCTGTCAATATTATAAATATTGACAGTTCCATTTGTAAATAAATTAGGTAATTTTTCACGTAGCAATTCGATTTCTTCAGGTGAAAGGTCCATAGTTTTGATTTCATCTGCCAAATCGTCTAACGAACGATTCCTATGGAGTATCCTTTTTCGTTCCTCCTCTGATAATTTTGGAACGGGTATAGTTATAAAATGTTCCAAATACAAATCACTTGTGAAATAATATTCTGCATTTTCTATTGTGTTTTCTGTATTAAACAAATCCTTTTGTTCGTCAACGGGAACATCTATTTCATCATAAGAAATGAAATCTCTGGCAATAAGAACTGACAGGGAATCAGGTAATTCATCTAAAATATCCGGGCGATGGTTTTCAACATAATCTTTAAGTCTTTGGTAAGAAACCTTCAATTCTCCTGAAGATTGTATCGTAGCCAACGCCTTGCCTACGAGTTTAATTGCAATGTTATCGTTGATATCTTGAAAGATTTGTTTTTTTATATCAATCTCTTTACCTTTGTTTGATTTTTCTCCAGGCAAGTATTTCCCTGACTGATATATTGCAATAAATACATCTGAAGGATAAATAATATTTCGCTTGACCTGTCTACTACTCATTATATCTAGAGTTCTGTTTCCCAATAAACAAGAATAAAGTGCATGACCTTTTGTGTATTTCCACAACAGTTGTATTGCTTCATCAGAGTAAGTAAGATATCCATTATTAAGAGCACTATCTTGCTTTATAAGGAGTTTAAAATCCTCTTCAATCATATTGCCTATTTTTTCTTTTTCAAATCCTCTAGAAAATATATCCGACCAAGCAGTCCTATTTTGATTACTGATTTTGTCAACGGACACTTCTTCTAATAGATAATTCGAGCCAGCAAGAATAAACCTTATTCTTTGAGAAGACAAATCCCTTAAGAAGAGCATATGATTAGAATCAATGTTTTTGGAAGAAATAACTCTCTCAAACTGGTCAATTAAAATATAAACATCAAGGTCTGACAAATCAAGTGCTTCATCAAGCGTATTAAAGAATTGTCGAAGATTATCGGTGTTTTGGCAGAAATCATTTTCATCATAGTTGTTTTCACCATGTTTGGTCCAGTACGCCGTAACATCCTCAATTATATCAATTGTTTCGTCCGTTGCATTGTGTCTAATAAATGATTTAAACAAACTGGCTTGTGAAGAAATAGAATTAACAATTGAATTTAATACAATTCTTTCTGTACAATCAGAATCAAATTTCAATTCAGTTGCATAATATGTCTTTCCAAGACTGCGATTTGACTTGTTTTCATAAGCATTAGAAAGTGATTTTTTTCTAATATAATGGAGTATACTGGATTTTCCTGTGCCATTGGTACCAAAAAGAAGAACATTGTCTCCTTTAAGTATTTTCCCCATAATTATTTCAATTTTCTCTTCCCTTCCAACAAAATCAGAATCTCTTTTTATTGGTTCCTCAATATATCCTGCATCACCATTTTTATGATACGCTTCAAGTTTACTTTTAAACACATTCAAAGCATCGGCACTTTTGGGGTCTATAGCCAAATAACTTGTGTATATTTTTTTGCCACTTTCGTCATATGAAGTATACTCTATTGTGACACCACAACAAATCGAAGTCCCATTATCAAAATCTCTAGCAATTGAGTATTCACCTGCGAAAATTTGATCTGGGCGAAGACCATTAGGCATTAGAGTATTGAGTTCAATGCGGTCTTTTAATCCATTTACTTCAAATGTAAGATAAATATTTGACAATATTTCGAACCCTATATTATGAATTTGGTAGTAAATAACCCCGTCAAACTCATTATTATGATTAAGTATCCTTATTTCTACATTGCCTTTGGCACGAATTTTTTTCAAAAAGCGTTCCACAAACTCAATACATTTATTGACAAAACGATTTTGGGGATATTTATTAATATGAAGTTCTATTAAGTCTGATTTTATTTTATCCACTTTTAAATCAATAATTTTTGGTTCATATTTATTGATGTCAATTCCAAACAATTGCTTGAGCAAAGCAAGAGTTTGAGCGTAACAGTCACAGTTGCTATATGGATAGAACTCTTTATACAGTATTTGTTGTGATGAATAAATACGCTCAAAATTGTTAAACAGATAATTATAATCAAATTCTTGTAAAACATATAAAAAATTCTTAACAAACGATTCCTTAAATAACGGTTTATAAGGTTCAATTAAGCCAATGTTATCAAGTAATTCAAACAAAACACCAGCTTTTTTCTCAACATCAGATAATGCGTCTATTTCTGTGAAGCCCCAATCAAAAATAAATTTTTCTATATCACTTTGGAACTCACCATTTTTATAATAAAATAGAATTTTACTTGCAACAGAGCATTTTCCTCTTGCATCATAAAGATTGTCAGCATAGTAATCTGAAATCAATTGACTTAATTTAACACCATTAGGATCTGTTACCCTAAAAAACGAAAACTCTGGCAACAAAAATTCTTTTTTGCCGCTAATAGAATCAAACTCAAAAACGAGTGCTTTTTCGTTATCGATAGAGTAGCCAACCTGTTCGCTCAATTTGTTAAACAAACTATCATCAAAACTAGAATGGTTATAATAGAGTCTCGCTTTTTCAAAGTCACCTATTGTTGAATAATATGCACTTTTTAATAATTCACACTCACTTTCCCCAATTGTGTTAGTTGTTTTATCGTAGTCAAAGAAAGGCAAGACAGCGGATTCGCCTTTTAAAGACATATTAAATATGAATTCCTTGATGTTTCGTTTATACTGAATAGCCAAAATGGTTTTAATAGCAATACTATTATATTCAAGTTTTTCTAATTCGTAGAATTTGTTCTGAAGTATAGAAATATTCTTGTTCGCAAGAGCAAAATAGACGCCACGAATTAAGCCGATTCTTTCGTCAAAGGAATCAGCTTCTTTTATTGAAGTAATAATTTCAATCAATTTTGGTTGAACAATTTCAATCAGTCTTTCAGTCTTTTCAATATATTCGCTTGCATCAACTCCTAATTCGACAAAACTGTTATAATGCATTTGTACTTCATTGAGACTTGAAAGGTTTTCGTATTCATTGCCTGATTCTATCATTGTCTGAGCAATTGAAGAATACAAATACATTTGCAATAAACGTCTCCGTAAAGGATGACAATCTACAGCTTCAGTATAAGGAACAATCTCATCTGAATATAAAGATAACTTGTCTAGGGAATTTAGACATTGTTCAAAACAAACATCCCAATAGTTTGTGATACCACAGTATAAAAATAAACGCCTTATTACTTCATCATCTACATTATCAACAAACTTTTCAACTCCGGTTTGAATCTTACGAAACCGATCAAGTTTATTTAGATATGCTAGATCCTTTTCCATCTTGGATTTAAAACTTTCTGGAACCGACGATGTAATATTAGCCAATATTCTGTAACCAAAAAAAGCATGACATCTTCTTAAATAATTATCCTGTGGCTCGGATTTCATTCGATCATAGTAATAAATATATTTTTCAGATAAAAACAGCTTCATTCTGAAGAACTCGGCGAGCTCCTGAGAATCGTCAGGCAACCAATTTTTATTCACATAGTTAAGATATGCTGAATCTGCTAACTTTACTGTTCGAATGCTTCCAAAAGTATTAATCCAATTCCTTATTAAAAGAGAGTTCGGAAAAGTTCTTGTCGCATTATGTGTAACCCATTTTGTAATAACATCAGGAGAGGACAAATTAGGATATGCAGACAATAATGCTATTGAACCTTCTAAAAATTTAGAATCCGGCAAAGGTGATTTTCTACATTCTAATAAACCATCAATCCATAACAACACCGCATATTCTTTGGAGTCATTTCCATTAAATGATATATTGGTTCTGACTTGTTTATATATAGGTAATGCAGACAAGAAGCCATCGTCGCGAGCACTACAAGCTGAAACGCAAAAACGAACAACTAAAGCTAAATCTTTCTTTAATAATGATAAGTATTTGCGATTGTTTGCAATACATTCATTACAAAACACATCAAAAGAATCACTTTGAAGTGCAATTTCCGATAAAAGAAGAAAATCATTAGATTTAGGCTTTTCTTTCAATGACAAAACCTCTAAATAGGCTTCAGCGACGCTATGATTAGCATTAACAAAAGATTGGCAACGAGAAATATGATTGATCAATGCATTTTCAAATACAGTAATAGGTCCATGGAAAGAAGTTTTTAAGACCTCTAAACAGCACCAAAGGAAGTTACGTGGCAATCCATCATCAACATAGCGGTCTAAAGCACGTGTGCAATTTGAAAGAGGGTGTGACGTATCTTTAAACATATATAGCCATACACAGTTAGCAACAAAATTTAAAGCATATTTTTTTGACTTTATTGCAAGTTGTGAAAGAAGTCTCCAAGCTCGTTCCTTGTTATATTCAGAAACAATAAGAGTTATTATTTTTAATGTATCCATATCCTCAATGTTAGTATTTCTTAATTGGTTGTAAATAGATACATCTTGTTTATTTTGAATTACATTAGATATCTTGCCTAAGATATTAAAAAAGATATCTGGTTTTTCTTGTGTAATTACATATTCAAAAGTGCGTTGAAAATCACCAAGACGATGAGAATAACCTGTTTCCGTAGTGGAAATAGCATTCTCGCAATATGCAAAAATGTTATTTTCATTATCTAACGGCTTGGATACAGCGAACATCATACTTAAAAGTGGGATGTTATTTGCATAAAAAGCCAGACCCATGATTACAATTGCGTAATAATGAGCATCCTTTGTTTCACATTTGTAGTGGTTAAAAAGGCTAAGATAATTACTAGCAGTATTACAATCTAAAACAATGGGATTTGATGAAACGAAGCCATTATATAGAACAAAGAGAAAATCTGTGAGTCTAGATTTAGTGCTCACATCGTCTTTTTCCACCAATGATAGAATAATACGAATTTCAATATCTAAAGATTTTAAGTGTTCATTCTGCTGCTGGTAACATATACTAACTCTTTTAAGTACTTCAGCACTATTTAACGCTTCAATTTCGGAATGGTTTTCAAAAATGGAAGTGATAATTAGATAATTTGCAGAGTCAATAAGTCTGTCAAACAATACACAAATATCATCCTCATTTTCAACACTGATTAACGAAACAAATTCGCTAGTAAAATAATCATTATCGGGAAATAGCCTAATTGCTTCAAGTAATAGCTTTCTCTTTTCGTCAACAGTTGCATTGCCAATTTGCAATTTGTAATCTTCCAAAATGCTATTACTTAACATTTGCCAAGACTCATCAGGTTTAATAATATTTAACTCAATTAGTTTACTTAACAAAAACAGATAGTCTCCATCATTTTTTGCATTCTGTACCAATAATTCATAATGCTTGGAAATATAATCAGTTTGTTTAAGAATTATTTCTGATAAATCCGAGAAAATTATGTATTCTTTTGGAGTTGTAAAACAACAAATTAGCATTCTAAAATACAAATCTGATTTATCTTCAAAAATAGCACAACCAAGAAATGTTTTTACCAAGTCAATGGCATATTCATATTTTAGACAAGTTAATGGTGGTAATGAACTACTGGAGTTGCCAAGCAATGCATCTGAATACTCATAGTAAAGCTGCATCAATTCTGATTCATCATAGAACTCATAATACTTTTTTATGTACTCCTTGATTAAAACAAACTCTTTTTCTAAAAACCATGTTCCGATAAGAATTGTCATATTCGCAGGATTGATGTTTTTTTCAGCATATTTGTCCCAAATAAAACTGATTTTAGTCTTATCGTTATATGAATAGTACTGAAGAAGGAGCCTAAAACAGAACTGCCTATCATTAGAAAGTCCTGCTATGAGACCCAATTCATAGAATACCATTGCAAGTGGATTATTTGTTCCACAAAGCGATTGTATTCTTTGACCAACTAAACTAAAGTTTTCAACGGAATGCATATAAGAGTCAACATATTTTTCAACATCTTCCGCAGACATATTCAAAGAAAATCCGGAAAGACGTTCTTCTGAACAATCAGATTTTAAGGATTCAAAATCAATTACAACTTTTTCCCAATCTGTAAGAGTCGGTGATTTAGTAATCTCAATGCCATTAAGTGCGTAGAATGATTTTATAATACAATTCCACATATCGCCACTCGTATGATGAATGGCTTTTCTCAAAACACGCTCTTCAACAATTATGTTAAAGTTTTTTGAAGAAAACAATTCCTTAATATAAGATTCAAACTCTTCAAACGAAATATCATCTATGTTTTTTCTTTTGTGTTCTGAAGAGTTTTTATCCGTTGATAAAGATACACCACAATCTTCTTTTAAAAATACCATCCAAGAACCTTCAGATTCTTCAACGGTCTCAAAGTAATCAGGTGCTGATTTAAAGAGTTCGACAGACGCTCTCCCAAAACCTGCATCCGAAATAATTTTGCCAGCCTTAATGCCTACAGTTGCTAAATATACTTTGCCGTTTTTATTCTGCTCCTTAAAGATTTCAGCAAAAATTTCGGCAAGTTCTCTTTGCCGTTCTTGTGTGAGGAGTCCCTGTGCATTTTTTCTTGCAGGAATAAAATCAGGATTTTTAGAAAGCGAAAAATCATCATCATCGGGGAATCCAATTATGCTAATTGCATCAGCATTTTTCTTGTTATATCCCAACTTAAAATAACTTGGGGCAGCAGAAAAGGTCGCCTTATTTGCTCTCTCAAATCCATTCTCTTTTAACAAATCCCCTATACGTTGTTGAACAAGCGTAAGAATAAAACAATTACTGGTTTGGAGTTCAACTGAAAAAGCAGAAGAAACGATATCAAATAATTCCTTCTGTTTTTCATCTGGATATAAGGTAATACCATTCATATTTTTTATTTCAGCCATAGCTTTCTCCTATAAGTTATTTCCAAGAACTAATTTCTTTTCTAAGTGATTCGTTAATAAAAGAATCATGTGATTTACTCTCAACAGTTTCAAAATCTTCAATTTCTTGTTCTAAAAGAGATTTACAATCATTTCTTTTATATTTGAATTCTTGAGAAGCATAGCTTTCTTTCTCTGTTTCATTGAACAACCCTAGGACGATAGTTTCTATCTTTTCCCTTGCTGGTTTATTAATCGGGTGTACAATGTCCTTGAATGTATTAGAAGGTGTCTTCCTACTAGGCATAGCCAAAAAACTTCCTTCTGAAGCAGATAAAATTTTAATATCATGAACTGCAATCATGTCGTCAAGAGTTATAGAACAGATTCCAACCAACTTACTTGTAACATTCTCTGGTCTTCGAATTTTTACACTTGTAATAATCATTTTTATCCCTCCAATTTAATATTCAATATAATAATATCATAATTTGACATAAAAATAAATAATTTTACAAAACAACAGTATATTTTTTCAAAAGTATTACGGATACTCATAAAAAGAACCCAACCCGCTAATCCATTTATTAAAAGTGATGCACTTTGGCTTTTGTCGAATACGAATTTCTTTTAGTTGTGATTCTGGAGCTTTTTCAAAAACATCAATATATTCATAATCAGGAAGTTTTGTAACGAACGGGAACTGTCCATTCTTAATGATTAATGCTTCTGCACCATCTTTATACTTTTTCAGATGTAGCAAATCACAAGCTTCAATTAAAGATCGTTCCTTACCATAACTATCTATCTCCTTACCGCACATTTCTGAAACTCTTTCAAAGAGCGCCATATCTTTAGACGTGAAAACAATCCAGTTACAGTTATCAATAATGGTTTGTGCGTTCTCCTTATAATTCTTTTTTAACTGACCAAATGACTGACCGAAGAGAAAATAACGCACGTTATGCCCCCTAGCCTCTGAAATCTTATTGGCAAATTTTTCAATAGGAGGTAAATTATTAAATTCGTCTAACAGAAAATTCACTCTCCTTTTTAATTTGCCATCATCATACTTTGTTGAATAATCGATTAAGTACTGGTAGCACTGAGAAAAAAACAGATTAACAAGATAATCATAACCGTTTTTTTCATCAGGATATATTACATAAATTATCGTTTTCTTATCTACCAAATCTTGAAAATCAATATCATTGCTAGAGAGTAAATTCATTAATGCTTTATTACGAATGAAGGGAAGATACATCTGCTGCACTGTAGAGAAAATACAATCAAGTGTTTTTTCGGCGGACAAGTTCACAATACCTTTCATTGCCAAAGTAGTTTCAGAAGTCTTGTCCATTCTTTGCATTAACTCCCTTAAAATCGGGAGATTTTCTTGATCGCTAAATTGAATAATGCTAGCTATGTTAAAAACATTGTCCGGAACAGATTTAACCAAGATTTTCGAACTATAAGAAAAAACAGAACCTGCCATGTCTCCCCAATATCTGTCATTTGTCAGATTAATCAACGGAGCAACAATTGCATCTTTGAAGTCGTCCAACACTTCAGACGACTGTGTGTGTTTTCCCTCAATTTCATATAGTTTTGCTAAGTGTAAAGGATTCCAGGAATTTGAAAATTTAAAATCTCTAAAATTAAGTACTTTAATGTTATAGTCGAACAATTTTGCATAACCTGCAGTGTTTTTATACAATTCTCCTTTAGGATCGTTAACCACACCGTTTTCTTTAGCTCTAATAATTGATTTAGCGATATTTGTTGATTCTACTCTCGATTTTTTACTACCTGTTTCGCCCTCTATGTAGTAGTGTGTATCGGAATCATCGACATATAATTTACCATCTTCATAATACAGAACAGCACCTGCTCCTTTACTTCTGCTTCCTTTCGAAATTTCAGCACAGACACCGGTGATTTCATTTTTATATGCAAATCTCGATTTGCTGGGATGAATATATTGTGAGTATTTAGCTTCGAACATGATTGCCCTTATCCTCCTTTTCATTAGGTGCAACAAACCCAATAGTTTTTCCAGAATCAGGTTTTGTTGACTCAAGTTCAACTATGTTAATATAAAAAAATTCTGAAAGTTTCTTTTCAATTTCCGAGTTTAGTTGTTTGTCCGCAATAAAAATGTAATTATTATAAGATGAAGTATCCTTAATAAAATACATAAATGCATCGAAGTATTTATTAGTAAATCTTTTATTATTCCATTCAGAAATATCAATTGTGACATTGCCTTCATACCTATTGACAAATCTCCGTGTATGCTTGGACTCATAGAGAAAACGGTTTATCTCATAGAATTTAGTTGATTCGTCCACAAATGAGAAACAGAAGTCAAAGTAATCATTTCGAAATTCTTTTTGACAAGCAAATTTTAGATTTTCATAAGTTCCAGTTATTATTTTCATGATAAAACTCCTTTCACATTATCCGAAGAAACCGAAGAAACCACACAAGAGCAAACTTCCAATAATGCCACCAACACTATTGAAAAATTTGGCAGGAGAATCCTCTTCATCAGTCACCGCCCAATAGGACGCATATACACACAAGCCAACGCCGGAAAGCCACAATAGACCCCCAAAGACGAAGACAAACAGAAATTCAATAATACCCATTAAGCCACTTGTGTCGATAGTGGTAATTGCGCCAAGAAAAGTGCGTGACTCAACAACACTAATAACGGTTGCAATAATAGATACAATTATTCCGACAATTTTTTCACCAACCGGTACCTTACGTAACAAGCCGAAAATGATTATCAATACGGATAATCCGATTACCAATATCCAGCCAACAGTAGCGATTATTTCTGCTGCTGATGCCACTTGAATCGTTATTGACAATATCAAAATGACAATAGCTGCAATGATAGGTACTAAGAAATTAAACATAAAAATCCCTCCATTTATTGTTTTCAATTAGTAAATAAAGGGATTTGCAAAAAAGTTAAGCGCTTTTTGCAGATTTTCTTAAGAAACCGTGTTAGTAATGAAAATAATTGAAAAACAACTTTATCTTGTGTATAATAAAAAAGAACATTTCCGCTTAACTTTTCCGATTTATCATTTATTAACAAAATGTAGGCAACTACGAATAAACAAAAAAGGAGAAAATGAAATGTTTGAAAACCTATTTGATGATTATGATTTGGATGATGAATTGGACAACACCATCATCTTGGACGATGAAAAAGGAAATCCTGTATCCTTTGAATTCTTGGATCTTGTTGAGTATGAAAGCAACGAATACGTCGTGTTGCTACCGAAAGATGATTCAGGAGAAGTCGTTATTCTTTTGGTGAAAGATGAAGAAAACAGTGACGAAGAATCGTATACAAGTGTTGATGACGAGAAAACATTAAACGATGTCTTTGAACTATTTAAAGAAAAACATAAAGACGAGTATAATTTTGAAGATTAATTACATAAATAAAGGAGTTACTAGAAAATGAAAATATTTATTACAACGATACCGCCTATGCAAAAGCCGGAGTTTTTAACAGATAGCATATATATTGCTGCTAATAACGAGAAACTTGATACGGATATCTGTACTTGCTTTCCTGTGTTACCTTTAGTTAAAGGATATAGCAAGAAAGGAGAGAAAGTCGAATTAATTGTAGTTTTTACAGATGACGATGCTTGTCCGAATTGTAAGGTTCATTATGCAAAGTTTCTTGAGCACGCAAAGAAATATTTATCAGATATTGATTACAGCATAAAAGAAATAAAAATAACTTATGATGAAACTGTAGAAGCACACTTGAACACTTTTATGAGAATCATTGAAGAAATCAATGAAGGAGATACGGTTTTTGCTGACATTTCTTATGGAACAAAACCGCTTCCAATAATTGAAATAATGGCATTAAACTATTGTTTAAGGATAAAGAAAAATACTGTTGTAGAATGTCTTGCATACGGAAGCAAAGATTTCAATACAAACGAAATCAAAATATACGACGTAACGTCGCTTTTGTACATGGATGAGATCATTAATAATGTAGGGCAAGCAGATATAGACAATCCAACTGAATTTCTAAAATCATTGATGTAAATTCTAACCTATTTAAAAAGAGGGATATTATGGAAAACTATATAAAAAAATACCGAATTGAACAATTCGGAGATTATTCTGGATGGCGTTATTTAAATACAAATGCACTCGAATTTCCTAAAATCAAAATGGGAAATGATTTTGATGAAAGCATTAATGAGAGAATTCAAGATTTTTATAAAGAAGAAACCGAGAAACCGAAAACAGTTGTGGATTTGATAAACTTTATGGCATTGTTATATTGTTCATCATTAGACCAAGCAAAAAAAGACATTAGAGAATATATTGTTGGTTTGTTTAATGCTATACGCTATATGATAATCTACTACAATCCCATTTTGTATAACTTTTTCATAATGAACAGTTATGAAATGCCAATTGAAGATAAAAGCAATTATTTGGATGTTATTGTAAGTTATACCTATGAAAAATTCCTGAAATTATTAGAAGGGTACGACAAAGAAAAGAATACAAGCTTTTTTCTTTATTCTATGAATGACAAAATCCTTTTACAGATAAAAAGCGATGTTTTAGAAGAGTCCAATTGGATTAGAATAAAAAAAGATAAGGCTTACAAAATTATTTCAGAAATCAAAAGAATAGAGAATTATTATTTATCAACGAATGGTACAATCCCCAATGACGAAATAATTGCAAAAGAATATAACAAAAGAAATTCAGAATCAAAAAAAATCACAGCGGTTGAAGTTGGTGGATTTAGAAGAATTTTACAACAACAGAAAATGGATTCGTTAGATGGAATAATTGACGATGGTGATACACCAATAGATATACCATCAAATGAACCTCCTATTGGAACAGATATAGAAGTGACAGAAAGAGTAAAAAGAATAGCTAATAATTTCTCACAAATGCTCGTTCTGACAGAGTTTTACAAACACTATAACAACGATAAGAGAAAGGCAACACCTGAAAAATATGAGCATTTCCAGATGTTTTATGCTTGTGATGTAGTGAAATATCTAAAAGCCATTCCGTTTATTCAAGAGTATCTTTATAAATCAAATGACAAGATTCTTGGTTGCTGTGATAAAGACTTCATACATTTCATTGTACTGTTACCAAATATATTTAAATTAACAGATGTTGAATCTGCAGCTTTTAAGAAATATCGAGACCTTGATTCTTCTTTGTTTGATAAAAAACTATTAGATTCAAACATAAGTATAACAGAAGTAGAAAGTAAAGATTCTAAAAACAAAGGAAAATTAAAGCTTGTAGATGAGGGCCGCATATACGGCGCATATAAATATAAGACTCGTAAAAATCTTGAAACTGGTGAGGGAGCAACAGTCTCGCGAGTCTCAGAACACATGAGTAACTACATAAAATATCAAGAGGCGTTATTGAAAAGATAATATTATTGTCAATAAAGGAGTAATCGCAGATGCGGTTACTTCTTTTTTTATTCAAAATATTTTTCCAGAAAGGCTTAATAATTCCCAAAAAGGAATTATTAACTAATTGACAAAACAAAAGAGGTGATTATGATGTTGCAAAAAAACGTTGAAAGAGAAAAAAGAAAAGAACGTCCGACTTGGCAACCTTATTATGAGAGGGTCGTTAAAAGCAAAAAGCAGTATTCGAGAAAACAGAAACACAAAAGATGGTGTGAAAATTTTTGAAAAAACTTTCAAAAAACACTTAACTTTTTGCAAATAGGCTTTATTAACCATGTGTAAGAACAAAAACACAGTGAAAAACGAAAGGAGGTTTTTGCATGGGATACTATGATGACCAGGGCTTTTGGCATACAAAAAATGAGTCCGGATATGATTCTGACGGGTACTACCATAGTGCCAACAAGTCAGATGATGAATAGGACCAAACAAATAAAACAAGAAAAAACAAAATCTATTAAATTACAAAGGAGATTATTATGAAAAAGATTACAAGTTTATTTCTCGCATTAATTATGGTATTAAGCGTGTCAACGGGAATGGCAACGACTGCTTTTGCAGCATATGAAAACACCTACAAGAACACAGGCAATCAGAGAACTGACATTGTTCAGGTTGCAAAGACTCAGCTCGGATATACAGAGGGAAAAAACAATAATACCAAGTATGGTGCATGGTATGGACTGAATTATAATCCTTGGTGTGCAATGTTTGTAAGCTGGTGTGCTAGACAGGCAGGTATTCCAACCTCAGTTATAAAGAATTCTGCTTGTGCAGGTGCAGGTTCCAGTTACTTTAATATTCCGTACTATAACGGAAGTAATTACACACCTAAATCTGGAGATATTTTCTTCACTAAAGACTGGTCTCATGTAGGTATAGTGTACTATACAGATGGGAACTACTTCTACACAATTGAAGGTAACAGTAATAATAATGGCAGCGCAGAGGGGTATTGTGTTTGCACCAACAGAAGATACATTCCCAATTTCTATTTCGGCGTACCTAACTATAAGGGAAGTTCAACAACAGCACCTTCTACAACAAAGGTTACATCATTTAGTACGAACTTTAAACTGTTGGCAGCGAATTATGTAACAGCATATAACGGCATGAATGGTTCTAATATCGGAAGAATCTATTCTGGAGATACAATCAACGTTATTACCATCTATTCAAACGGATGGGCTGCTGCCAAATGCTCTTGGACAGGTGGAACAATCAAGACGGTTTATTTCAGAGTTGGAGATCTCAAGTTTAAGTGTACAAAATATATTAATGCATACAGTGACGCTAACGCTATAAATTATATTGGCAGAGCTTATATTGGCGATATTTGTACCCTCAAATCCGTAAATTCCAAGACTCTCTATTGTGCTTGCCCTTGGAATGGCGGAACAAAATCAATCTATCTCAAGCTTTCGGACTTTAACACCACCAGTGTTACTTCAAACAACTATATTTCTGTTAACTTCTATCTTAAGGCAGCGAACTATGTTAATGCATACAGTAGTGTAAACGGAAGCAAAATCGGACGTATTTACACAGGAGACAAGATTCAGATTACAAAGATCTATAAAAATAATTGGGCTGAATGCAGGTGCCCCTGGGGAAATTCAACGAAAACAGTTTACTTCAAGGTTACAGAGCTTAAATTTAAGTGTACAAAATATATTAATGCATACAGTGACGCTAACGCTATAAATTATATTGGCAGAGCTTATACCGGCGATATTTGTACCCTCAAATCTGTAAATTCCAAGACTCTCTATTGTGCATGTCCTTGGGGAAGCGGAAGCAAAAATGTGTATCTGAAACTGTCGGATATGAAATAAGTAACAACAAAAAATGGGCGAGCGAAAACTCGCCCAAGAAAATCAAAAACTCACTTAACTTTTTAATTAAACGCATTATTAACTAAATGAAAACCCATAAACAACATTTAATTCGAAAGGAGACTTACTATGGGATATTTTGATGGCAAAGGCGTATACAGAGAGTCTGGTTCAGGTGGATATGACTACAGTGGCACATGGAGAGATCCTGGCTCAGGTGGCATTGATGCAAGTGGCACTTGGAGAGACGCTGGTTGTGGCGGTATTGACAGTACAGGCACTTATAGACCGGCTGGCTCCGGAGGTGTGGATTCAGGCGGCATGTGGCGATCAGGTGGTGGCTGGTGGTCCAACTCTTAACAAATACACCACAGAAACAGCCCTTGGCGATGCCAAGGGCTAATCACATAACAAAGGAGAATTTTATTATGACAGAAGACAACAAGTTATATCGTGATATAGATTCACTAATCAGAAGACTTAATCGTTTTTCAAACCGCACATCAGCACTTGTAGCCTTATTAACAATGCTTGGAGCAGTTGTGTATCAGATTATTGTAGAAAGCAACGTAGCTAACAGGAAACCATCGCAGCTAATATTTTTACCGTTATTGATAGTGCCGTATGTAGTTCATTGTATTGGTACGTTTAAAGAGAAACCTCTCAATAACTACTTAAAATTCGATCTATCGTGGCAACTATTTCTCTGGTGTATACTTGCGCTTTCGTATTTCGTAATACCCACCTATATGAGAACTATTGCTTTTGCAGAACCGATTCTAACAGCGTGTTTTGTAGGGTCGATAGTCAATTTTATTGCAGCTTTCGCTAATAGTAAAATCTTTTTGAAAGCATCATTGATACTAAACATCTGTGTATATGTTACGATAATCGTATATGTAGTGATAGTTTACATACCATTTTCAACAGATCAAAACAGCACAGTTTACTATTGCCTATCACAAATATTTTTCTTTGTCTCAATAATGTTCAACATGAAAAAATATAACTTTACTGAGAACAACGAGATAATAAATGACGATTTAGATGAGTTTGCGGAATTATATAAATCAGATGACACCCTCATAGACCCTATACAGACAATATTTGAAGTGTATATGTTGAGAAATCTTTACGAACAGCAACTGGGCTCAGGTATAGATTACAATATCTTTTACAAAGGAATCACAGAAGAAGGTCAATATCTTGATTATATTCTTGAACACAACCTTTACGGTAAGGATTTCATTGACAAGATGGTTGATGATTTTTTAAAGTTTAAGTCGATGTGCAGCGAAGGACTTGATGATACAAGTGAGAAATTAAGAGATTTCTTTAAAGCATTAAAAGATATTCAAGAATGTACGGTTCAAGAAGAAAAAGATAGGAAAATATATTGTCTTTTCATGATGATGCGTGCTGATAGACGGTATTTCAGTAAAAAAGAATAAAAGGAGTGGACCAATATGTTTGAAAGTCTTATTGAGAAATACGATAAGTTAATTATCCTTGCAGATACTATGCCGATGGATATGCTTATTAGTTGTATCAGAGAATTTAACAAAGAAAGACAACTGATGTGCCTTGAGTCGCTGACAACACATAAAATCAATGTATACGATGAATCGGTTAAGAAGGTAAAAGAATTTGTTGTAAAATCACAGAAAGACAAGACTGATTGTGACGAAGATTTCTTTGTGCAAATAGGTAACATACGCAAGGAGGTCGGTCACACAGCTACCAGAGATTTTCTCCTGTTTTATGAACAGGGACTGCGTATTTTGAATGATAAAGAGGAACGCCTTTGCCAGATAATAAAATACCGATTGATTAAAGAACCTATATACTTTGGTTCAAATAAAAACAAAAAAGGAGAATCAATTAAAATAAGCTGGCTTCCTTACAAGGTCGATGTTATCAACAACATACTGTATCTAGTTAGTCAAACCGGATTGCTTCCAAGTGTTTATCATCAATCAGGATACAATATTATTGAAGACGGAACTGAAGAATTCGGCTGTGCAGAAATTGCTTGTAGCTGGAGAGCCTCAGACCTTCGAGAAGAAATGAATACATGGTTATATAACAGATTGTTCTCTGACGATGAAAAGCAGCTAATAGTTAAAACACATCGTAATGTTAATCAAGGTGACCAAATTATAGGTAATGACGAAACTGATGATTATCTGTATTTGCTTACTAAAGAAGAGTTTGAGAACCTTGATTACATGCTCAAATTTTGCCCTCCTTCAGAACATTACAATTCATGGTATCTCTGTGAACAAGAAAGTCGGGCTTGGGACGACGAGGATAAACTGCCTTCCATATGTGCGATCAAATGCAATTCAGAAACAATCGATTCCATTGAAGCAAATAAGCCTTCACTTGTCAGACCAGCAATGGCATTAAATCTAGATTTGTTTATAGAGAAGTTTTGCTGAACGTTTTATAAGTGGTTAATAAGTGGTCAAAGGCGTTTTTGACGAAAAAATCCCTCTTTTAAGCTCCGAATTTTTCGGACTTTTGAGAGGGATATTAATTATTTATATACTTCCATTGTTAATCTTGCACCTAATTTGAAACCTACCTTGAAGCAGTCAAGTTCTATAAGATTAGCAAGTTCTTCGTTTGCAGTAAAGAGTTTTTCAATCAAATCATTTTGCTCATCTGTCAGCATTGCCTTCAAGCTCTCTTGATTCTGATTGACTAATCTAAGTGTTTCCTTATAATTTGTATTGTTCTCAATGCGACTGTATTCTGTCGGCGTAATATTACCGTACCAAAGTTCTTCAAGAATATCCATAACCTTACCTCGTATAAATGATTTCGTTATAGACAATCTCTCGTGCCTGATCGGTAACATTATTTACCGCCTGCACCCAAGCCATCATATCATCTGATTTGAGCTGTTCGGTAATGCCTTGCTGTTCTTTGAGTTGCTTCACAAGTCGCTCAAACATTTCTGTTGCTCTGACATCAACCTCGTGTAAATGCGTATTCAATTTGCATTGTACGCATAGTGAAGTGCAGAACGCAGGGCGGTGTTCTTTGATATAATCATAATACCTCATACCCCAAATTCCAATTTCATAGTGCGTTTCGGTTGATACAAGGTTAGGTAGATATACACCGTTTACAAGTGTATAATCCAATCCATTTTTCTCATCAGTAATATACTTTTTCATAATCTAATCCTCCTAATTATTTATTGCAACTTCATTATAATTAGGAAAACAAAATCTGTCGAATGTGTGGATTGAAAAAGAGCCAAGAAATAATTCTTGACTCTCTTACTATGCTACTCCTGCACTTTCAAACCTATCCTTAAGATTGCGTGGCTTCGGCTGCGCACTTTTTTATTTTGGCAATATCCATCATTATAAAGCAGAAGGGCCTCAGCGCCCTCCAGAAGAAAAGGAGTAGTTTTTATGAAAAAAGTTTTAAGTGTATTTTTATCATTTGTAATGCTATTAAGCGTTATAGCAGGAATTAGTATTACTGCTCAGGCAACAAGTATATCGCAATCACAAGCAGTATCATGGACGAATTCAAAGGTCGGTCAAGCTCTTGATTACGATGGAGTGTACGGAGCGCAGTGCGTAGATTTAACTAAGTATTATTATGCATATCTTGGAGTGCCCGCTCCGTCAGGAAATGCTAATCAATATGCAAACGGAGGAGCTTATTGCCCATCAGGTTGGAGTTACCAAGGCTCACCATTACCGGGTGATATTGCTGTATGGACAGGCGGCACATACGGTCATGTTGCAATTGTTACAGAAATAAGAGGTTCGCAGATGGTTTGTGTTGAGCAAAATTATGCTAATAAACAGTATTGTACTGCAAATCTTCACTATATAGACGCAAATACCTACATAAGGCCTAATTTTTATGTGCCACCATCCACTCCAACAGGCACTGAAATGTCTTCAGGTTACAGCAGAACAATTCCCGACGGTGATTATTTGATTGCAAACGCAGGCACAACAGACAAGTCGGTTCAATACTATATAGATATAGAAGGCACTGCACAGCCTGCAAGTGCAGGGACTAATGTTTCTTTGTGTGGACCTCTTACAATTGACCCGCCTTCATATGAAATATGGACTTTGAAATATAGTGATGGTTTTTATACCATTATGCAAAAGGGTACGAATATGTCGCTCGATGTTAGCGGTGCTAGCAAGAATAACGAAGCAAATGTTATTGTTTCAACATATCATGGCGGTTCAAATCAAAAGTGGGCGATTCCGCAAAACGGCAGAAACGGCTATAGAATTCAGGCTAAAAATTCGGGCTATTCTGTTGATGCCGCAAAAGGCGGAGTTAATAAAAATGGTGCAAATATTCAGCAATATGTTAACGATGACACAGATGCACAATCGTGGCTGTTTATTCCGTATAAACCCACTCAAACTCTTTCAAACGGAAGATATGTGTTAATCAGTACATTAGATGACCATTTGGAACTGGATGTATCAGGAGATACAGGAAGTATTCCTGAAAACACAAATGTTCAAGTGTGGAGCGATTCGGCATCAAGCAGGTATAATTCATTCGATGTTGAAAAACTAAGTAATGGTTTTTACAGAATCAAACATGCTGCTTCGGGTAAATGTCTTGATGTACAAGGCGGGGTTTCTACATATAGTTCAAATATTGCTGTTCACACTAAAAACGATTCACTTGCGCAGCAGTGGGCAATAACAAAGGACGGATATAACGGAGGGTATGTAATAAGGTCTAAGTGCAGTGGATATCCGTTAGATGTTCAGGGTGCAAAAACTGCAAATGGAACAAATATAATTCAATCGCCTTTCCACGGCGGTAAAAATCAAACTTGGAAATTTGTTCAGGCTGAATATAGCGTTCAATATAAGGCAAACGGTGGAACGGGTGCGCCGTCGAAACAGACTAAATACTATAAAAGCGCTCTGACGCTCAGTAAAACAATACCCACAAGAGAAAACTATATTTTTAAAGGTTGGAATACCAAATCGGATGGAAGCGGAACCAATTATGCAGTAGGTTCAATTTATAAACTTGACAAAGATTTAAGCTTATATGCTGTTTGGGAAAAGTGTAAATGTAACCATATCTCCGACAAAGGAACTGTTACCAAAAAAGCAACATACACTGCAACAGGAACAAAAACATATAAATGCACAGTCTGCGGTGAGGTGCTGAAATCAGAAACAATCCCGAAGCTTGAAAAGAAAGCAAATCCAATTAAGGCAAGTGGTAAAACTGCAACCGTTAAATATTCAAACCTTAAGAAAAAGAATCAGAGTGTAGCGCAGAAAAATGCTTTCTCGGTATCGGGCGCGCAGGGCAGTGTTACATATACAAAATCGAGCGGAAATGAAAAAATAACCGTTTCAAGCGCAGGCAAGATAACGGTTAAAAAATGTTTGAAAAAGGGAACATATAAGGTTAAAACTAAAGTAAAAGCAGCAGGCAACAGCATATATAAATCAAAAACTGTTACCGTAACTGTTACAATTAAGGTTAAATAAAAATGCCATAAATATCCGCCTTTAAATTTCGGTTGACAATATCAAAATAATCATATATAATATAAATGAACAAGGAGTTATCCGATAGACGGTTAGCCCTTGAGGATTGGTTAATAATAACCGCCCTTATTCGGCTATGAGGGCGGTTATTACTTTATCTTTTGTGAACTAAATAAAGAATAAGTAAGACTAAGGTTAGATATAAAATGATCTGTTCCATAGCATCACCCTCCTTCGAATAAATCTCAAGAGGGCAATCCCTCTTGGATAAAGAGGGCTAACCGTCCACCGTTGTTTCGTGACAACTCCTTGCCGGAGAACTGAATCTCCTGAAAGTATTATACAATAAAAAACAAACCAAGTAAAGAAAAAAACGGACATTTGTTTCAAACAGATGTCCGTTTTTTCATTAAACGAAATTGCTTTACAATGAGATTATTTCGTTACGATTTACTCCGATTATATTAATTGTTTGAGGTATTTATGCCGAGTAACCAAAACTCTTCATTCTTCACTCTTAATTCTTAACTGTTGATAAACTCTCTAACTTTATCAACCATCTGCTCGCCCTGCATTCTGCCGAGCTGATATATGCTTTCAAGTTTTGCCGTGTCCTTTTCAAGAGTGGGGCAGTCGAGGTCTGCAAGGGGCTGAATAATAAGCGCCCGTCCCTCTTCTTCCACCCTGTGAACATATTCAAGCTGAGCGTTATAAACATTGTGTCTGTTCATAACGGCTTCGCAGATTTTCGGATATTTTTTTCTGAATGCAATTTCAAATTTCGTGCTGACGGGCTGCTTAACATATCCCTTGTGCTGGGTGAGAATAACAACTGCTTTTTCGCATCCGTCATCAAGCGCTTTTTCAAGCGGAATTGAATCAACAACGCCGCCGTCGTAGAAAATCTCGCCGCCTATTTCAACGCCCTTTGTTACCAGGGGCAGCGCACAGCTTGCTCTGATTTCGGGGCATCCGTAAGATCTGAAGGTTTTTGGATAGAAATATTCGGGCTTGCCTGTTTTGGCATTAACAACAACGCAGCAGAAAACAGCGTTTGAATTTTCAAATTCTTCGTGATTGAGCGGCATTAATTCATAGCTTAGCTCGCCGAAAATCCAGTCGTAGTTTAAGTATTCGCCGTTTTTAAGCATATGGCTCATTCCCATATACCTTTTATCGTTGATGTAGTTTATTGTTATATCGTGCTGGCGTCCAATGCATTTTCCGAGATATGAAACACCGTTGCAGCTTCCTGCAGAAACGCCGATAACATACGGAAACTCTATGCCGTGTTCCATAAAAACATCAAGCACACCGCTTGTGTATATTCCTCTTGAGCCGCCGCCTTCAAGAACCAATCCGCAACTATACATTCTTGCTCTCCTCTAAATAACCGCCCCTAAGTTTAGGAGCGGTTGTTTGTTTTAATTATTCAGCTTTCTTTGCTGCCTTTTTCTTAGGAGCTTTCTTTTCTTCTTCAACTTTTTCTTCAACCTGTGCTTCCTCTTCAGCAACCTCGATTATTTCAAGGTCGTTATCGCACTCAAAGAAATCGTTATCGTCGAAAATTTCAGGCTCTTTCTTTGCTGTGAGTTTCTTAATAAGTATAACAGCTGCAGCAGCTACGCCTGCAATGGCAACAATAATAGCAATGATTTTAAATATTTTCTTTGCATTCATAATTTTAACCTCCACATTAAACTAATTCTATTATATATTCATTTGTATACAAAGTCAAGTAACAAATGAATTGTTTGTTTCTGTAATGTGAGATAATACAACAGCTGCGCGCAGCAGCTGAAATTTCGCGCTCAACTATCAACCTTCCAGACAAAAAAATAACGCCTCTGAAATTCAGAAGCGTTTAATTTTTAATTAAGCGTTGTTTGCTTTCTTTGCAAGATTGCTCTTCTTTCTTGCAGCACAGTTTTTGTGAATAAGGTTTTTGCTTGCTGCCTGGTCAATCTTCTTGATTGCATCGTTGATGAGCTCGTCTTTATTTTCAGCATTGTTCTCAATAGCAGCGTTAGCCTTTTTGATAGCTGTTTTAAGAGCTGTGTTGCGTCTCTTGTTGTTAGCAGCCTTCTTCTGGTTTACCTTAATTCTTTTCTTAGCTGATTTAATGTTTGCCATGCTTTTTTCACTCCCTTATGAGTTAGTAAATATTTAATTTCAATTAGAGGTTGAACTTTTAGTGCCTTATGATATTATCACAACTAAAACTAAAATGCAAGCATTTTTTTATTTTTGGATATACTTTATATAGAAATCAACATTAAGCGGAGCGAAATTATGGAAATAAAAACAGATTTGGCGCTTGAAAGCTTCGAGTCGGCGCAGAAAACAACAATCGAAGGCGTTATTGTTAAAGAAACCGAAAATGCAACAATAGTTGATGTTGTAAACGAAAACGGAGCGCGCGAATTATCAAAGCCTGTGGGCAAGTATATAACACTTGAAATTCAGTCGTTTATAAACAATACGGATATTTTCGACGGCAGGCTTGATGATTTTTCGTCAATTTTAAATTCAATGCTTCCCGAAAACATAACCTCGGTGCTTGTTGCAGGCATTGGCAACGCGAATATAACCGCAGATGCACTCGGTCCGAGAACGCAGAAATATGTGCTTTCAACAAGGCATATTATGGAGGAGCTCAGCAGCAACAAGGCGTTTGAAAACCTGTTCTGCGTTTCGGCAATATCAACGGGTGTTCTCGGGGATACGGGCATTGAAACCTCTGAAATCATTTCGGGAATTGTTCAGAAAATAAAGCCCTCCTGCGTTATTGCCGTTGACGCGCTTGCTTCCTCAAGTGAAACACGCCTCGGAACAACCGTTCAGTTTTCATCAACGGGCATTATTCCCGGCTCGGGCGTTGGCAACCACAGAAATGAAATATCTAAAAAAACTCTGGGCGTACCCGTTATCGGCATAGGCATACCAACTGTTGTTAACACCTGCATTCTGAATAAAGGCGAAAACTCGGGAACATATGTAACGCCCCGTGAGATAGACAGAATAATCGAGCAGGGCGCAAAGCTTATCGGTATGGGAATAAATGCGTCGTTTCAGAAGGGAATTAGCCACAGAGATTTATTTGCCCTGGTGGGATAATTTATATTTTCTTATCATATTTTATATATGGTGAGTAATTTGAAAAAGCAGTTATTTATAATGTTTTTAAACACCGTTGTTATTTTCGGTATTGTCGGTATATGCGTTAATGTTTCAAAGCTTGCAGGCGACGAGGTTTTTGCAGCCTCGTATGCGCTTATAAATCTTTCAGACCCGAGCGCGGTTGCAAAGGAAGTCAAGTCAAAATTTTCTAATTATATTTTTGAGGATAAAGAGGATAATAATAACACTCGAATCGAGGAGCATCAGGTTATGAATGTGATAGGTTCAAAGGATAGCGATGACGGTCACGATATAACGCAAACGCCTTCGGATATTGAGAAGCTGATGAAAGAAGCAGAAAAGAAAACCCAAAAATCAGACAGCTTGGGAAAAACAAGCGAAGAGCCGTATCAGGGCGGAGGAACGATAATAGATTATAACGGTGTTAAAATCCAGAGCAAAATTCCGTCCTCGTTTTATAAGCCTGATATTAAAAAGTTATTATCAGACGGCTCAGCATTAAAGATTAAAGATAAATCCAAACCTGTGATTTTAGTTTATCATTCTCACACAACCGAAGCGTATTCGCTTCTTGATTCGGGTTATTATATAAAGTCCGACTCGCGCTCAAAGGATAATTCTAAAAATGTTGTGCGAGTCGGAGATGAGCTTGTGAAATATCTTGAAGCAGCGGGCTTCAGCGTTATTCACGACACCGAAATTCACGATATTGATTATAATTCAAGCTATGATTCCTCAAGAAAAACCGTTGAAAAATATCTTGAGGAATATCCCTCAATAGAAATAACCATTGATTTGCACCGCGACGATATTACATATTCAAATAAAACAAAGGTTAAACCAACGGCGGTTGTAAATGGCAAAAAGGCTGCAAAGATGATGATAATTGCAGGCTGTGAATGGGGCAGGGTAGAGAATTTTCCCGATTGGGAATATAATTTAAGGTTTGATTTATCCGTTCAGCAAAAGGTGAATGAGCTCTATCCCGAGCTTATGCGCCCAATACTCTTTTCCGAAAGAAAATATAATATGTATGAAACGCATAATTCGTTTCTGCTTGAAATCGGAACGGATGCAAACACGCTCGATGAAGCCTGCTATTCGGCGCGCCTTTTCGGCAAAGCCCTGAGCGAATTGCTTGATGATAAATATGTTTTCTGATTTATGGGGCAAAGCCCCGGCGAGCTGAATCCTTAGGCATTAGAGATTCGAACCCAGTAAGCCTTAAATTGCATATTTCACGCCCCTTTTTCCACTTTTTGTCTTACCATACGACAGTATG
>SVQE01000093.1 GCA_015065505.1 Oscillospiraceae bacterium | reverse complement strand
AACCCTTGTTTTGAAGCTGTTATAGCGGAAAAGAGCATTTCAAAATCTATTAAATCCCTAAGTTGCCCACCCTTTTGGGGTCTTTTTTTAATCCGCGCATCCGCCGAGGCTGAAGATAACCTGCTGTTAAACGCAGGTGGGTATCATCCCAAATACTTATGTGCTCCCAACATCCTCATGCACAGGGCAGGAGGGAGGTCTGCTCCCCATATCCGGAGTATGATTCCCTTAGTAAAAATTGTTCGGGTTATTTAAGCTCTCGGTTGTCGAGATGCGCAGACATATAAAACAATTAAACCTATTTGCCTCCCTTGTTAAAGGGAGGTGTCTGCGAAGCAGACGGAGGGATTGTTGTTAATCTTAATTACTGTTCCGGCTCGAAGTATTCAACATCGAACTTTTCTTCAACCATACCCATAAGAATATCGGAAACCTGCTCGTATTCCATTTCGTCCTGGATTTCCTCAAGGTATTCGTCGCCGTTTTCGTCTTCAACTACTTTAAGAATAATAACCTCATAATCAGCTTCAACAATTTCTTCTGCATCGTCTCTGTATTCGGTTATTGCAACATAAACATCCTCATCGGTTTCGTATCTTTCAAGAAGCTCAAAAAGGATTTCGTTGCCGTCCTCATCGGTTACTGAAATAATATCAGGTTCATAAATATTTTCATTATCCATAATTAAATCCACCCTTTAGTTTGTTTTGCATAATAAGGCATCAATGATGCCGGGAATTTATCTGCTTCTATTATATATTTTACACTAAAAATAGTCAATAGCAATTATTGGTATGTGAAAAATGACTAAAAATTTTCGAAAATGTTTTAAAAAACTATTGACAAATGCCAAAAGATATGCTAATATGAGGTTGAACTTAAGAAAGGGCTTAGGAAATTAGAAGATTTCTGTTAAAGTCGGGTTCAAATTTAATAAAGGAGGTCAAATTCCCATGAGACTAGAAATTGACAATTTGGCCACCTGTAAAGTATCCCAATAATAATAACGGATAAGTGAGATCGGCAGAAGCAAAACGGAATTGCTTACGGATCATTGAATGAAATTAAAGTTAAATCGTTATAAGCAGGGTTGGAAAAAATACTTACAGGTGAAGTATTAAAATTAAATAGTAAAGATATATAGATTATCTTCCTGCTGATAATCGGAGCAGCAAAGCTCTAAAAAATAACGAACATTAACAATTAAATATAGAATGATTAATTAACTTAAAATATATAAGAATATTAACCAATTAATCAGAGGTAAATACCAATGGGCTAGTTAAGATAATTAATAGATTATCAATAAACCAACTAATATTCGAGGATAGTCCAATGTACAGTTAAAAACAGCTCCCGACAGGGTTTGTCGGGAGCTTAATTTATGTTTCCTTGTGTAAATAGAGATGGCGGCAAAGCCGTCGAAGGGATTGTAGTATTGCTCTTGATAAAAATATCTATTGCAATTATTTGCCATTTATTCTATAATTTACCCAAGGTGATACATATGACCAAAATTCTGCAAATAGGCGAGGGCAATTTCTTAAGAGCCTTTGCTGAGGACTATATTCAGAAAGCAAATGATAAAGGCTTGATTAATAAAGAGGTTGTTATTTGTCAGCCGAGAAGCAACACAAAGGTAATAAACGCTTTAAAAGCGCAGAATAACGAATATTCGATTACTCTTTCAGGCAGATTTAACGGCGAGGTTGTTGATGAAAGAAAGAAAATAACTTGCGTTTCAGAGTGCCTTGATACACAGAGTGAATACTCAAAAATTGTAGAGCTGTTTTGCTCGGAAACTTTGGAAATAGTTATTACAAACACAACCGAAGCAGGTATTTGTTTTGATGAAAATGAAGTTCGTGAAGATGTTCCGAATAAGAATATCCCTGCAAGGCTTACAAATCTCTTGTATTCAAGATTTAAGGCAGGTTTATCAGGCGTTATTTTTCTTCCCGTTGAGCTTATTGAGGATAATGCCGATACGCTGAGAAAATATATGCTTGATTATGCAAAACTCTGGAACCTTGAGAGCGGATTTATTAACTACATTAATGATGAATGCTCATTTTGCAACACTCTTGTTGACCGAATTGTAAGCGGTCATAAGGCTGATGATGAGGACCCTTGTTCTGTTGCTGCAGAGCCCTATGCAAGCTGGGTTATCCAGGCTGATGACAAATTTAAGAAGGCTTTTCCTCTCGATGGCTTTGACGGTATTCAGTTTTCGGATAATCTTGCACCGTACAGAACACGCAAGGTTCGTATTTTAAACGGCACTCACACTATGAGTGTTTTAGCTGCATATATGTGCAATATTGATATTGTTCGCGATATGATGAACAATGAGCTTTTTGATAAATATATCAATCTCGGACTTGATGAAATTAAGCAGACAATTAATCTTCCGAAAGAAGAGCTTGATTCATTTGCTAACAGTGTTTTAGAGCGATTCAACAACCCGTTTATTGACCACAAACTTTTTGATATTTCGCTTAATTCTATGGCAAAATTCAACACAAGATGCCTGCCTACAATTCTTGATTATATTAAGATAAACGGCAAAGCGCCAAAGATTCTTTCGTTTGCTTTTGCAGCACTTATTGCGTTCTATCTTAAAGAAGGAACAAACAGGGAATACACACCGAATGATTCGGATGATGTAATGGTAATATACGGCAATATCGGCTGCAATCCCGTTAAGGAAATACTTTATGAAGAAGAAATTTGGGGCGAGGATTTAAGCAAAAACGAAATGCTCTATAACGCAGTTTTACAAAGCTATGAAAGCATTAAAAATCTCGGTATTGAAAACGCTTTAAATGAGGTTGTGTATGGCTAAATTCTTCAGAATTAATGAACTTGATAATGTTGCTGTTGCGCTTGAAAAAATCGAAGCAGGCTGCTCTGAAAACGGTATAACAGCGCTCGATGATATTCCTTTCGGTCATAAGATAGCGCTCTGTGATATTGCATCAGGCGAAAATATAATTAAATACGGAAATCCCATTGGTCACGCTGTTAGTAATATTAAAAAGGGAAGCCATATTCATTCTCATAATATTGCAACAAATCTTTCGGGTGTTATTGATTATAAGTTTACTGCAGACAATGATTATTCACCTGAGAATACAGATTTAAAGGTTAATGCATATAAGCGTAAAAACGGCAAAATCGGCATCAGAAACGAAATATGGATAATTCCGACCGTTGGCTGTGTAAATAAAACTGCGCAGAAAATTGCAAGTGATGCAAATGCTGTTTTAGGTGAAGGCTGTGACGGCGTTTTTGCCTATACTCATCCATTTGGATGTTCACAGCTTGACGAAGATTTAAGTAACACGCAGAAGATACTTGCAGCGCTTGTTAAACACCCTAATGCCGCTGGTGTTCTTGTTATCTCACTCGGATGCGAAAACAACAATTTAAACGAGTTCAAGCCCGTTTTAGGCGACTATGATGAAAGCAGAGTCAAGTTCCTTGTAACGCAGGATGTTGGCGACGAGCTTGAAGAAGGCTTGAAGCTTGTTAAAGAAATATACAGTGAAATCAAAAACGATAAAAGAGAAGCCGTAGGCATTGAAAATCTTATTGTTGGATATAAATGCGGAGGCTCTGATGCGTTCAGCGGAATAACTGCAAATGCGCTCTGCGGAGCGGTTAATGAAAAGCTTACAAAAGCAGGCGCATCAACGATTTTAACCGAAGTTCCCGAGATGTTTGGGGCAGAGCATCTGCTTATGCAGAGAACTCAGAACAGGGAAGTATTCAATAAAACCGTTGATATGATTAATGGCTTCAAGGACTATTATTTTTCACACGGAAAAGAGTGCTACGAAAATCCGTCACCGGGTAATAAAGAGGGCGGAATTACAACCCTTGAAGAAAAGAGCCTCGGCTGTATTCAAAAGGGCGGAAAATCTGTTGTTACCGATATTTTAGGTTACGGTGAGCCCTGTGTTACAAAGGGACTTAACCTCTTAACCGGTGTTGGAAATGACATTGTTTCAACAACGAATTTAACGGCTGCAGGCGCGCATAT
>SVQE01000092.1 GCA_015065505.1 Oscillospiraceae bacterium | reverse complement strand
AGAAACCGCCCGTCATTTCACTTGTGTCGGGCATATCAATTTCCATATTATACGGAACGCCGTTAATGCCTATTCCCGTCATTGTGAAATCTTTTACATCGGCTTTAACCGTGTTATCGCTGTCTTTATTCGGCAGGCAGGTTATATTAATCAGCTTATCCGTTCCTGCGTTTGCAATAGTTGCGCCCTTGCACTCGATATTGCTGCAATTCTGCGTGCTGAGTGTTACTGAAATCTGAAGAATATAGTTTTCATAAAACGCGCTGTCTATATTCGGCGCTTTGCTTGTTTTTATATTAATTGCAAGCTCACCGCTTTTGCCCGCAAGATTATCGGCAGTAATCGGGTTTCCGTTTAAAGTATATGTTATATCAATTATCCACGGAAGCTTGGGGTGATTCATATTGCCCTGGTAGTAGAACTTGCCTGCCTCAGCCCAACCCTCAACAGCGCCGTTCTTTGCAGTAAGCGCATCGGTTGTTGTTAAGTTTTCAACCGATGAATATGTTCCGTAGTCTGTGAAATTGCCCTTTTCTTCAACATCAAGAATATTAACAACATATGCTTCAATCGCTTCGCCGTTAAAATCAAGAGTTGCATAAACAACCTCGTCCTTTGAAGCAACCGTTGCAATTTCATCACTTTTCTTTGAAGAGGACGCAGAAGGTGTTGAGTTTGACGCATAGCCCGAAAAGGCAACCGACGCAAACGGAATAATCAGTGCGACCAGAACGCACAGAGTTTTTTTCATTTTTACTCTCATTTCTTTTTGCCCCCTTTGAAGAAATTGGTGTGAAGAGTTGTTTTTTCAACAACCTTGTCGAATATTATCAGCATACCCGGCAGGAAGAAAACAACAAGCAGAAGCGAGAAGCCTGTTCCTCTTGACAGAAGTGTTCCGAGCTGCGCTATAACCGCATTTGATGAAACGAGGTTCAGCGCAATTCCTGCACTTATGAGTATTGAAGCCGAAACCATAATTGAGGATAGGTTTTTATTTATTGTAAGCTCAACCGCCTGCGCAGGCATAAGCGTTTTTCTGTTATGCAGATAGTTATCCGTAAACAGTATTGCATAGTCAACCGTTGCGCCGAGCTGAACCGTTGTCATAACAAGATATCCGATATAACCGAGGGTTGTTCCCGTAAAATACGGAATTGCAAGGTTCATCCATATTGATGTTTCGATGGTCATTATCAGCATAACGGGCAGGCTGATTGAACGGAAGGTTAACAGCAATACAAAGCCTATTGCAAGAATGTTTATTATGTTAACCCTGGTTGAATCATCGGTTACAACATATTTAATATCATATGTATTTGCACTCTGTCCGCAGGTTAAAACCTCGGGGTAATACTTCTCGGCAATACCTCGGACTGTTTCAACGCATTCAAAAGCCTCCTTGCTTTCGGACGGCGTTGAAACATAGAGAATAATTCTTGCGTAGTTTTCGGAATAGAACTGCGAGGTTATGCTTTCATCAAGATAACCCGGCGGAATAACATTTCCGACCATACTTGCATAGGAAACAACGCTTGTAACATTTTCAACTCCGCTAAGCTCGTCGCACAGCGTTTTTTCCCTTGCAACATCGCCCTTGTCAACCAAAAGCACCATATTAACGGATTCACCGAAAACATCATTTATTTCACGCGTATCAAGCGCAGCGCGCGATTCATCATCCCAGCCGCTTGTTCCGTAGATAAAACTATTGCTGTTCTGTGCAACAAAGCTCGGAACGATAATAAGAATTACCAGAATGAAAACAGGCGTTTTAACCTTTCTTACTATCTTGCCTATGTTCTTTATTTCGATAATAAAGCTTCTGTGCTTTGTTTTATCAAGCAGCTTAACCATTAAAAGAGTTAAGCATGGCATGAACACAACAACGCAGATAAAGGAAATAACAATTCCTTTAACAAGGTTGAGTCCCAAATCGAAGCCGATTTTGAAATTCATAAAGGTCAGCGCCATAAATCCGAATGCCGTTGTTGCGGCGGAAGCGATTATGGATTTAAACGCAACCTTCATTGCCTTAACCATTGCCGCCTCGTTAGATTCCTCGCGTGGTCGGTAGTATTCAAACCTGTGAAGCAGGAATATTGCATAGTCAAGGCTTACTGCCATTTGCAGAATGGGGCTTATTGCAAAGGTTATGTATGAAATATTATCAAACATAATATTTGTTCCCATATTTATAAGCACCGAAATTCCGATTGCGGCAAGATATAATATGGGTTCAAGCCAGTGATTTGTTGAAATTATTAAAATTATAACAAGCATCGGAATCAGAATTGCCATTGATTTCATTGATTCCGTTTCGCTCATACTCTGACTCTGCGCCGAATCAACCGCATCGCCCGAAAGGCAGTTTTCATCGCCTATCAGTTCAAGAATATCCTCAACTGCGTCGGCTTCCTTACCGCCCTGAATTGCAATCTGAATAAGCGCACTGCCGTTTTTATAGTAGCCCGAAACAATGTCCTTATCAAGCACCTCAAGCGGCTGCTTAACATCAACAACATCGTCAAGCCACATAACAAGCTCAACGCCCTCAACCTCGCTTATCATCTGCTTGTATTCAAGCGCTTCGGACACCGAAACATTTTTAATCATCGCTTTTGCATTCGGAACAGTCTGAACAAATTCCGCTTCCATTTCACTGAGCGCCCTTGTTGACTTAGCAGTATCGGGAAGATAGTCAACCATATTATAGTTAACGCTTACAAAGGGTATGCAGGCAGCACAAAGAACAGTTATAACGATGAAAACCGTTACAACCGTTTTTCTTCTTTTAAGCAGTTTGTTTAATATCCTATCCAAAATACTCTCCTATGTCCGAGGACTGTTATGCGCCGTAATTCTTATCTATCGCCATTGTTGCATATGCGTTTAAACTTTCATCTGCAGCAACGCCGCTTTTATATTCAAAATATCCCTGAGCGGCAATCATCGCCGCATTATCACCGCAGTATTTAAGCTCGGGAATTGAAAGGCTTATGCCGTGCTTTTTGCAAAGCCTTTCTGCTTCAGATCTGAGCTTTGAGTTTGCGCTTACACCGCCTGCAATAACAACCTGCCTTGCGCCCGTGTTTTCAATGGCAAGCTCAAGCTTTTCAAGCAGGCAGTCAACAACCGCTTTCTGAAACGATGCCGCTAAATCGGCTTTGTTTATTTCTTCATTCTTCTGCGCGGCATTGTGAATTGTGTTGATAACAGCGGTTTTCAGTCCGCTGAACGAATAATCGTAATCAGAACCGCTTACCTTAGGATGAGGGAACTTAAAGGCGTTTTCATCACCCTCTTTTGAAAGCTTGTCTATGCTGACACCGCCGGGATATGCAAGCCCCATTGCGCGCCCAGCCTTATCAAGCGCCTCGCCTGCTGCATCGTCCCTCGTTTTTCCGATTACTTCAATTTTTGTGTAATCCTTAACCAGAACAATGTGCGAATGTCCTCCGCTTACAACAAGGCAGAGGAATTCGGGCTCAAGAGTGCTGTTTAAATAATTTGAAGCAATATGCCCCCTGAGGTGATGAACGGGAACAAGGGGTTTTTCGCTTGCAAGGGCAAGCCCCTTTGCAAAGTTCACGCCGACAAGCAGGCTTCCTATAAGTCCCGGGGCATATGTTACGGCGATTGCATCAATATCGTCAATCGTGCAGTTTGCCTGATTAAGCGCCTCCGAAACCACGCCGCTGATACTTTCAGCGTGACGGCGCGAGGCTATTTCGGGAACAACACCGCCGTAGAGCTTGTGCTCTTCAAGCGAGGTTGCTATAACATTTGATAAAACCGTCCTGCCGTTTTCAACAACGGCTGCCGCCGTTTCATCGCAGGAGCTTTCAATTCCGAGTATTTTCATCCTTTTATCCTTTTAAAGTTGCGAGTTGCGCGTTTCGAGTTGCGAGTTACGCGTTTCGAGTTGCGAGTTGTCGGTTTCTCGCTGCGCTCGGTCAATTAATATTATCGGAACGAAGTGACCCTCAATAACGACCAACGGTTCCCAAAATTTGTTATCGGCTTGGAGCGCCGACAAATTTTGACCGTTCGGCAGTTCTTTTTGTTCGCTTCATCTGCCACCGGCAGCGCTCGC
>SVQE01000008.1 GCA_015065505.1 Oscillospiraceae bacterium | reverse complement strand
AAGCAGACCGCCGAATTTTTCGTACTGCGCTTTTGCCGCACCGAGAACCTTCCAGACCTCGTTTGCTTTCTGATTGATTGCTATTGAGCGGAAGCCCATTGCAAGCGAGTTGAGAAGCGCGGTTATTGTGCTCGGTCCTGCAAGCATAATACCCTGCGCCTGAAGCTGCTCGGCAACTCCGCTTTGCGAGCTCATTATTTCTGCATAAAGACCTTCGGTTGCAAGATAAAGAATTGCAAACGGCGTTGTTTCGGGGGTTGAAACATATTGCATAACAAGCTTTGCCTCGTCCTTGACTCTTTGTTCAAGGGCTTTTTTAGCCTTTGCAACACTTTCCAAATCCCCTGCTTCGGAAGCCGCTGCAAGCCTTGCATAATCTTCCATCGGGAATTTCGAGTCAACCGGAAGCCAGGTTACGGAATCATCCTCGGCACTCGGAATTTTAATTGCAAATTCAACCTGACCGTTGTATTTAGGATTTGTTTTAACATTGGTTTCATACATACCGGGAATGGTCTGGTCGAGGATATTGCCGAGCTGAACCTCAGCCCAGGTTCCGCGGCTTTTAACATTGGTTAAAACCCTGTTAAGTCCCTTAACACTGTCGGTAACTCCGCCCGAAAGCTCCTTCATTTCGCCGAGGGATTTATAAACATTTTCAAGCTGCTTTGAAACGGTTTCAAACGACGCATTAAGCCTTTTATTGAGCGTTTCGGTCAGCTTTTCATCAACGGTTTTACGCATTGTTTCGAGCTTTTCCTCGTTGCTTTTCTGCATTGAAGAAATCGCATCGCTTACGGCTTTGGTCTGCTTATCCGAATTTTCGTTAAGCGTTTCCATAAGCTTTATCTGCTGCTCGTAGTTCTTATTCGTAAGCTCGTTCATCGTGGCGCTGAGCTTATCCATATCGCGTCTGTGTTCAGCGTTCATCATACTGAGCTGCTGAGAGAGCATTTCAACGCTGTTATCCTTCTTTGGCTTGTTCACCAGAACAAGAATAATGTTAACAATAAGCAAAACTATTGCAATAATAATTAAAATATCTGTCATATAAACTTCCTTTTTCTCAACTGTGCTTTTAAATATACGTCTATTCGTCCGCCATGGGGACGCACCTCAGAACGCAATTCAAATAATTAAGGTTCGGCGGAGGAACGTCCCCGTGTGCTGTGAAGGCAACGCCCATTTCGTCCGCCGACTATGCACTATGCCTTATGCACTATGCACTAATAAATCGTACCGTCCGTAACATTGAATTTCAGAACATCCTCTTTTCCGTCCTGAACATAATCAATAAACGCGGTGTTATTCGTTACATTAATTGCGGTAATCCTTGCATTATCGGTGAGAATATCCCTGAAGGTTGCAAGCTGTTTTTCATCGTATTCGGCAACATTATCGCTCATGAACAGAACGCCGCCGAAGAGCTTGATGAATTTTCCGAGAAGCTGCTGCTGTTCGGGTGTGAACTTGATATTTGTTCTTCTGAGGAGGAAAACATCGGGGTCGCAGAGGAAGGCTCTGCCGTTGAGGCATCTTCTGTAAATGCTGTTGCCAACCGCATTCGGGGTTGAAACATCCTCGCGGTGCATATTTCTGCGAAGAAGATTATGCTTCCACCAAAGCGCCATATCGGGACCGATTCTCATATATTCAACCTTGCCGAAGCAGGGCATCTGCTGAACGCCGCAGCCGAGAATCTTTTTATCGCCTACGCATTCACTGAGAAGGTCTATTGCATCGTAGGCAATCTCGCCCCTTGTTTTGCCGTACATCGGGATAATTGATGCGGCGTAGAGGAAATCGAGCTTAACCAAATCAAAGCCCCAGACATTAAGAACCTCGTTGAAAACGCTCTTAATGTAATTGCGCGCGTCCTCATTATATATATCAAGAGCATAGAAGCCGCCCCAGTTTGCGCCGACGGGAATGGGCTTGCCGTGTTTGTTTTTAATAAGCCAGTCGGGATGGCTTTTTGCAAGCTTTGAGCCCTTCTGAGCGCCGAAGGGTGCAAGCCAAAGACCTGCGGTGAAGCCTTTTTCGTGGATTGAATCAACAAGCACCTTCATTCCGTTGGGGAATTTTTCCTTGTTGATTGAAAACCAGTCGCCGACTGCGGTCTGATAACCGTCGTCAATCTGATAGGTGTTAACAAATTCCCTGTGCTTATACAGCGATTCCAAATCGCGAAGAATAATTTCCTCGCTAATGTTCTGATAATAATTATACCACGAGGTATAGCCCTTTATTTTTTCATCGGTTAAAGGCTTAATTCCTAGAGCGCTGAAATATTTATCAAAAACCTCGTCATATGTTCCCTTTGTGAAGAACAAATCAAGAATATCATATGGCTCGCTAATGGTTAAGCCCTCTAAATCCTTAGAAAACTTCAGGGTGTTATTATTCATATCGGCATAAATAATCGTGTAGCCCGTTCTGTCCGTTAAAGAGCCGAAGAAATCAATGCTTTCGCCGTTTCTTACATAGGCAAAGGAATGCGAATGGAATTCGCCCGCCTCTTTTTCAGCCTCAACGAAATTATAGTCGCCGACATTGTTAAGACCGAAAACCTTGCCGAAAAGGCTCTTGCCGACAAGACCGAGCCCTGCCATTCTGTCAGTCATGGAAAACTCCTTTGTATCGGTCCAGGACTGGAAGCCGTTTGCAAAGAATTTTGAATCTGCAGAAAAATCATAGTCCCTTGTTACAAGGAATTTCTGAATTCTTATATCGGTTTTGGGATTAAGGGTTATTTTAAGTCCGTTTTCATCCTGCTGAACATCAAGCGTGAAATCGTCGTTATCCCCTCTTGCACTCTTAATATTGCCGTTTGCAATATAGTTAAAGCTGAATTTTAAGTCCATCGTTTTTCTCCTTATGAAAGCCTTTAAACCAATTATACACTATATCAGTTAATAATTAAAGACTTTATTTTTCAGAGTCTCAAAAATCACCCTTAACCATGCACTATGCCTTATGTGTCAATAGGGGTCTGTCAATAGGGGTCTGACCCCTATTGACATTACCATTAAACCAATAAAAGGCTGAAAAAATGTCAACAGGAGTCTGACCCCTATTGACATTTAATTACTATCTGAGAGTAGCTGTTCTTTGTGATGCTCCGGTAAAAAGAATTATCTGTCTCACTGAAACGCCTTCATCACGAAGTGTTCTTACATATTCTTTTTGTTTAGGCACGGATAAGCGCACAAACTCTTCCGGTGATTTACAACCCGTACGTTTATAAATAATCCGTTTTGCATCCATATCCGAAAGCTTTAATGAATGTTTATCGTCAATATCAAGATGATGTTCGTTACATATTTCCTTGTGAATTCTTTTAAATTCTTTAATCCCGATTAATTCTTTTGCAAATTCTGTGTCTACAATCTCAGTTTCTTCAAAATAAGCATTATAGCTGCTGAATTCATAGTCTGAACAACGTTTTACAATACCTGCCTTTACGGGATTCTGATGAATATATCTTAATACGGATATAAAATATTCATCCCCTTCAACAGGTATGCTTTTATATCTTCCCTGAAACACCCCACCTATTCTGTCATATTTTAAGTTATACCAATAAATAAAACTATCTCCCAATCTTTTAAAAATCTTATCAATTGGTTCATCGCATTCCTGAATAAGAAGATGCACATGATTATTCATAAAACAATATGCATAGAGTTTAAACCCCGAAACAGTTTTGCATTTTGAAAGTGAATTCAAAAACACATAATAGTCATCGTCATCAAAAAACACCTGCTGTTTATTGATACCGCGTAACATAACATGGTATATTCCGCTTTCACTTTTAATTCTTTTTTGTCTAGCCATAAAATCACCTCATATTCTATTTTTAGTATACCAACAAAGCATTTAAATGTCAATAGGGGTCAGACCCCTATTGACAAAAAGCCGTTTGTAAAAACGCCTGCATTTATTGTAGTAATAGTTTTAGCGGTGATTTTTGCGTTGGCTCCTATAGTATTGGGCATTCTTACATCAGTCTTGGAACAACGCAGTGAGCAAATTTGCTTAACAAATCCGGATACAGACGAAGTAGTATCTCTCGATTATGAGGAGTTTTGCAAAGAGTATAGAAACTATGACGGATATACAATATCTTTCATAGACAGAATTAAAGACTTGGAGCTGTCGTCTTTGATGAGTACAGCTTACTTTGGAGATTACTACTACGGATACGTTCAGACAGAAAGAGGATTTTATCTTGAAGAATTCATTGATAAGAGAGATGTAGTGCACGAAGATTACTATAAAGAAGAATGGGACACCGACGTAATCGGAAAAGAAATCAAGGTATCAGGTACTTTGGTTGTTGACGAATATGAATTGGAAGCATCTTATATGATAGATAAGTTTGACGATACACCTTATCAATTCTATGTTGATGATGCCGACTTTTATTATAATTATTAATCTGAAATAACAGATACTTACAAATAGTATAGCAGAGGCATAGCGTCTGCTTTTTTATGTATACATGGGTAATGTCAATAGGGGTCTGACCCCTATTGACACTCGCAAACGAACCACTTCGTTCCGATTATATTTCAAGCGTATACAGGGGTCTGACCCCTGTATACGCTTGTTGTTTTTCTCATTCTGACCATTGACCACAAAAAAAGAGGCTTTCGCCTCTTTTTAGAATTTTTCCAAACTTGTAGTAAGAAATGCTTTTGTTTTCTCGCTTTTGGGATTATCGAAAACCTCTTCGGGTGTTCCCATTTCCTCAACAACGCCGTCCGCCATGAAGATAACCTTATCAGAAACATTCTTTGCAAATTCCATTTCATGGGTTACAACAATCATTGTGCTGCCGCTGTCTTTTAGTCCCTTGATAACCTTGAGAACCTCGCCCGTAAGCTCGGGGTCGAGCGCAGAGGTTGGCTCATCAAAGCAGAGAATATCGGGTTTGAGCATAAGCGCTCTTGCGATTGCAACTCGCTGCTGCTGACCGCCCGAAAGCTCGCAGGGATATGAAAGCGCCTTTTCGGAAAGGTTTACTCTTTCAAGAATATCCCTTGCCTCATTTTCAAGCTCTTCCTTTGTTCCCATATCAAGCAGCGACGGCGCAAGCGTTAAATTCTGCATAACATTATACTGCGGAAACAGATTGAACGACTGGAAAACAAGCCCGAAATGAAGCCTTTTGAGTCTGAGCTCCTTTTCCTTATGGGTTATATTGTCTGCGCCGTTATATATCGTTTCGCCGTTAACGGTTATTGTTCCCCGCTCTGCAAACTCCAAAAAGTTTATGCAGCGAAGCAGGGTTGTTTTGCCCGAACCCGAAGAGCCGATAATGGATAAAACCTCGCCCTTTTCGAGCTCGAAATCAATTCCCTTTAAAACCTCGGTATTGCCAAAGGTTTTATGTATGTTTCTAATTTCCAATACTGCCATATCCACACCCATTTAACCTTTGTAGTAATCTAGTTTCTTTTCGATTTTGCCGAAGATAACGGTAAGCAGTCCGTTGAAAACAAGGAAGAATACGCCCGTATAGAAAAGCGGCCATATAAGTCCTCTTGCCGAAAATCTTTCAGAAACCATAATAACCTCGGAAACCGCAATAACTCTTGCAAGCGAGGTATCCTTAACAAGAGTGATTATTTCGTTGCTCATCGGCGGAATTATTTTCTTAACAACCTGCATAAGGGTTATTTTGAAGAATATCTGCTTCTTGGTCATACCGAGAACCATTCCCGCTTCGTGCTGACCTATCGGAACACTTTCGATTCCGCCCCTGTATATCTCTGAAAAATATGCCGCATAGTTTATAACAAACGCAATCAGCGCCGCTAAGAATCTTGTTTTAATCGGAATGCTGAAAAGTATTCCGGGAACATATAAAACAACAAATAGCTGAAGCATAAGCGGAGTTCCGCGAATAATCCATACAAAGGTTTTTGAAAGCCATTTAAGGGGCTTGAACTTTGACATTGAGCAAAAGCAGATAAGCAGTCCCAAAGGCATTGCAAAAACAAGTGTTGAACCGAAAAGCTTCAGGTTGTCCCAGAAGCCTTTTAACAGTTCGAGTGTAATAGTTGAAAAATCCATTTATTTCTCCTGTGGAAAACGCAGATAATAATTAATGCGCTTTCCGCGCCGTTTATGTTTTATCAATTTAATGGGAGGGCACGCACGCCCTCCCCTAAGGTTATGAATTTTTTCTTAATTAGTCGTCTAATACAAGAAGCTCGCCGAGACCGTATTTATAGGCAATTTTCTGAAGAGTTCCGTCTTCAATAAGGTCTTCAATAATTTCGTCAACCTCGTCGGTGATGTCGCTGCCCTTGCGGAATGCGATGCCGTACTGCTCGTCTGCAAAGGATTTATCAACGATTGCAAGGTCCTCATAGCTTGAGCCTGCGCCGAGAGAGCCGATACCTGTTACATAGTCGATAACTGCTGCATCTGCTGTGCCTGCCTTAACTTCCATTAATGCGGTTTTCATAGCGTCAACTGCAACATAGTTTGCCTTGCCGAAGAAATCTGCATAAGCTGCATCTGCAACAGCCTCTTCACCTGCTGATTCTTTTTCTGCAACAACTGTTTTGCCGTCGAGTCCGCCTGCCTTTGCAAAAGCCTCTGCATTTTCTGCCTTGCAAACAATAACCTGCTTATTGTTCATATAGGGGTCTGAAATTGACATTGCTTCTTTTCTTTGGGGAGTGATAGTCATACCGTTCCAGATGCAGTCAATATTCTTTGATGCAAGCTCTGTTTCCTTTGCTTCCCAGGAAATTTCCTGGAATTCGGGCTCAACGCCGAGTCTTGCACAAACTTCCTTACCGAATTCAACCTCAAAGCCTGTAAGCTCGCCGTTATCATCAATATAGTCCATCGGCTCAAAATATGTGATGCCGATAACAAGCTTGCCCTTACCCTTAACATAATCAAGGTCGCTCTTGCTTGAACATGCCGCAAAGCTGAATGCAACTGTTAAAACTGCAAGTAAAACTGCTAAAATCTTTTTCATTTTTAATACCTCTTTCATAATTTTTAAAATTGGGATGAGGCTATTATACTTTATTTGTTTAGCAAAGTAAAGTGTTAATTTGCTAAAACGAAAAAATGTTTTAACATACATATTTATGCATAATTATGAAATTTACTTATAAACGAAAATATTTGTTGACAGTGGTTTTCCTTTATGCTATTGTAACTGCATACAAAAAATTGTATATAATTAAAATTTAAAGGAGAAATAATTATGAAAAAAGTATTAGCAATTGTTCTTGCGGCATTAATGGTTGTTTTTGCTTTTGCAGGATGCAGCAACGGCAAAAACGCAGATGAAACAACTACTAAGGCAGCAGAAGATGCAAAAGAAAAGCTTGTTATGGCAACAAATGCTGAATTCCCTCCTTATGAATACCACGAGGGCGACGCTATTGTTGGTATCGACGCAGAGATTGCTCAGGCAATCGCAGATGAGCTCGGCATGGAGCTTGTTATTGAAGACGTTGCATTCGATTCAATCATCCCCGGCGTTCAGGCAGGCAAATACGATATGGGTATGGCAGGCATGACCGTAACTGCAGAAAGAGAAAAGAGCGTTAATTTCTCAACCTCATATGCAAAGGGCGTTCAGGTTGTTATCGTTAAGGACGGCGGCAGCATTGCTACTCTTGACGATGTAAACGGCAAGAAAATCGGTGTTCAGACCTCAACCACAGGCGACATCTACGCTTCAGGTGACTACGGCGAGGAAAACATCACAAGATACGATAACGGCGCTGTTGCAGTTCAGGCACTTCTCACGGGCAAGGTTGACTGCGTTATCATCGACAACGAGCCTGCAAAGAGCTATGTTGCAGCAAACGAAGGACTTAAGATTCTTGAAACAGCTTATGTTGAAGAGGATTATGCAATCTGCTTCAATAAGGATGACGAAGAGCTTCAGACCAAAGTTAATGCAGCACTTCAGAAACTCATCGCAGACGGAACCGTTCAGAAAATCGTTGCTAAGTATATCAAGGCTGACTAATTATTATTAATGTAGGGGCGGATATCATCCGCCCTTTTTAATTAGGAATTAGAGGAAAGAATATGAATCCCATCACACTATCAATCTCCGAAAAATTTTTAAATGCATTTATCGAAGAGCAAAGATATATTCAGTATATAAAGGGCTTCTTAAACACGCTGAAAATAACGGGCGGTGCGCTGCTTGTGGGCATCATCATCGGCGTTTTGATTGCAGCTGTTCGTACTTCGTTTGATAAGAACAAGGACGCAATGAAAATGAAGGGCGGCTTCGGATACTATCTGCTTGCCTTCCTCAACGGAATATGCAAGATTTATTTAACCGTTATCCGCGGAACACCCGTTGTTGTTCAGCTTATGATTATGTATTTCGTTGTTTTTGCATTTTCAAGCAACGGAATCTTTGTTGCAATACTCGCATTCGGTATTAACTCGGGCGCATACGTTGCCGAGATATTCAGAGCGGGAATTATGAGCATTGATGAAGGTCAGTTTGAAGCAGGGCGCTCAATCGGCTTCAACTATGTTCAGACTATGAGATACATAATTATTCCCCAGATGTTCAAGGCAGTACTGCCCACACTGCTCAACGAGTTCATTGCCCTTTTAAAAGAAACCTCAGTTGCAGGTTATGTTGGTGTTATTGAGCTCACAAAAGCAGGAAACATCATCGGCGGACGAATTTTTGAATACTTCATTCCGCTCGGCATAGTTGCACTTATTTATCTTGCAACCGTTATGCTTCTCACCTATCTTGTTGGAATTATTGAAAGGAGGCTGAAGAAGAGTGAAAGATAATTGCTTAATTAATGTTACAGGGCTAAAAAAGCACTATCTTGCAGGAACCGTTAAGGCTATTGACGGTATAGACCTTGAAATAGACAGGGGCGAGGTTGTTGTTATCATAGGACCCTCGGGCTCGGGTAAATCAACCGTTCTGCGCTCACTAAACCTTCTTGAAATCCCCTCGGGCGGCAGCATTGTTTTCGACGGCGACGATTTAACAGACCCGAAGCTTGATATAAACAAGCACCGTCAGAAAATGGGAATGGTTTTTCAGCATTTCAATCTTTTCCCGAATATGACCGTTCTTAAAAACTTAACTATTGCGCCGATGAAGCTTCTCGGCAAATCAAAGGAAGAGGCAGAGGCAAAGGCTTACGACCTGCTTCAGAAGGTTGGTCTTGACGACAGAGCGGACGCTTATCCCTCGCAGCTTTCGGGCGGTCAGAAGCAGAGAGTTGCAATAGTGCGCGCACTCTGCATGGAACCCGAGGTTATGCTTTTTGATGAGCCCACCTCGGCGCTCGACCCCGAAATGGTCGGCGAGGTTCTTCAGGTTATGCAGTCCCTTGCAAAAGAGGGTATGACAATGGTTGTTGTAACCCACGAAATGGGCTTTGCAAGAGAGGTTGCAACAAGGGTTGTGTTCATGGCTGACGGAAAGATTCTTGAGCAGGGCACCCCGAGCGATATTTTTGATAATCCGAAAGACCCGAGACTTGTTGACTTTTTGTCAAAAGTGTTGTAAATAATAATTACAATAAGGACTTCTCAATAGAAATTCTATTAATAAAAGGACACTGCGCATTGTTGCATAGTGTCCGTCTTTTTAAGGAGAACATTATGGAATTAATTCAGAGCTTTTCCGTTGACCACACAAAAATCGTTCCCGGTATTTTCACAAGCAGGGTTGATTATGTTGGCGGAGATACGGTTACAACCTATGATATAAGGCTGAAAAAGCCGAACAGAGAGCCTGCAATAGATGTTGCGGCAATGCATTCGCTTGAGCATATCATTGCAACCTTCCTCAGAAACAATGATGATTGGAAAAACGATGTTATCTATTGGGGACCGATGGGCTGTTTAACGGGCTTTTATCTTATTTTAAAGGGCAGCCGCGCACCAGAGGAGCTGCACGCGCTTTTGCTCGATGCTTTCAGAGCTGTTGAGGAATACGACGAAGTTCCGGGCGCTGCCGAGGTTAACTGCGGAAACTATCTTCTGCATAATCTCGCAATGGCAAAATGGTATGCAAAGGAATTTGCAGATTATCTTGAAGAAAACAGGGATAACACCGCAATTTTTGAATACCCAAAAACCGAACGCCTCATCACCGACGACGGTTTAAACTTCTTTGATTCATAAAATAATAAATTATTAAAGGGATTTACCGCGGTAAATCCTCTTTTTATTGGTCTTAAGCACAGACTAAACCCGCAGTTCTACTGGGGAATAAAAACGCTTTAGTAAAAACAAAAGAGGCGATCTATAAGCAATCCGATATTTCAGAAAGGAAATGTCTTCCGTTTTGAATGTAGGGAGCGACCCCCTGGACGCTCCGCAAGTATTACTATCATTTTAAAAAGTTTGTAAATGAAATGAATATTTTATATTGTTTTTCCACCATTCTTTCGGGTTGCGAAAGAATGGTGGAGCCAAGAAAGCAACCAAAGAGGAGTGAAGAACGCGGTGTTCGCAACCTCTTGAAGCAATCGAAAAACAAGAACCGATAGAAGGTTGCTGAACCCCACAGTTTCTTCAATTCCCCTTTGGAAACCCCGATTCGTGTCGTAACGCGGGCGCTTCGCCCTCCGCTACGAGGGAGCGCTTTCATAACAAGGGGGACAGACCCCTTTGTTATACATTAAGTAAGGTGAACTTCATTTAGCGGACAGAAAAACTGTCCTTTTTTAAATTGCATTTCTTTATTCTGTATGCTAAAATGAAACTGTCTGAAGCTGTTTTCAAAAGCGGCAAACAACTAATCATCCGTTTTGCCCGGCTTTGATAACTGAAATGAGAAAAGGAGATAAGTTATGGAATTATTTTTCGGGATAATAATTGTCGGAGTAATTGCAGGAATAGTTGGAATCATCCAGACCAAAAATAAAAATAAACTCAATATAGTGCACGCAAATATAAATAATTGTAAATTAAAAGACACAACTCTTACCGTCAAAGAAAGAAATCCGCAGTTTAAAAACGTTTTTGACACTAAGCAACACAAAATAAGTTCCTACAAGTATAACAAGGAGGAACTTCATGTCGGCGCAGTTACTGTCGGAGGAGTTACAACAGGCGGAGTCTACAAAACAGGCGGAGACTACACCGTAAGGAGTTCTGCCAGCAGCAGATTCAAGCTGATATACAAAACTGTTAAAGACGGCAAATTCATCATTGAAAATGAAATCAAAGAAATCCGCCTTTCACCCGAGCTTGCAAAAGCTGCCTCGGACTCTTATATTAAAAACTACCTTGACGGCAACAAAATTATAGTTGTTCAGGAAATCCCCCCTTCGCAGGAATTCGTTTCATTAATGTCAATGGGACAGACCGGCGCTGCTTTAACTCTTAGGGAAAAAGAAGAGGCTGCGGGTTATCCTACAGAAGAGGATTGCCTCAGAATCGTCAGTTGGTTATCGGGAAGAGAATCGATGGACGAGGTTTATGCGGAAATAGCTGCACAGCAAGAAGAAAACGCTAAAAAATTTAAGAAAAACCTTTTAATCACAATAATCGTTGCGGCAGTTATCGGCATAACCGTTGCCTCGGTTTTCGGGGGAATATACCTCCACAAAAACAGTCTTTATAACGACGCAGCTCAGCTGGTAACCGAACACAAATATGATGAGGCAAGAAAAATCTATGAAGAGCTTGGCAGCTTTAAGGATTCGGAAGACCAAATAAATAACAGCAGTTATCTTGAAGCGAAATATTTAATGGATTCTGGAAAATATGACGAGGCAATAAATGTTTTCAATGAGAATCGGTATTATAAGGATTCAAAGGAATTAATTATAAAGTGCAATGAATTAAAAGCAGAAGAATTTATCAAAGACAAAAAGTTTGATGAAGCATTTGCAATTTATAGTGAACTAAACAATTCAGAAGACGCCGAAAAAGACTACAGCGAACAAATCAAAGAATGTATGTATCAATATATTCTGGCGAATCAGAACGCAAAAGACAAAACAACATATTTATACCTTACCGATTTAATCTCAAATAACTACAAAAGCGAAGAATTAAAGAAAGTCTATAATAAGTTATATAAAGTCTCCTCCGTCAAGGTTTCCGTCTTTGATACCTCACGAAGAATTATGACGATATACGATGAATATGCAGTAGACGATCTCGGATTCAATATAGAAATCAAATCAAACCACCCCGGTAATCAATTACCGGTTGAAATCAAGCATTATACCAAAGAAAGCAGCAGTTCATCCTGGGAAATAAACGAAGATTTAAGCAAAGTGGGATATGCAAACCGTTCGGATTCTTCTCACTTCAGCACAAGCATTTACTACGGAACAGCTTATGATTACAGCTATGCTTACAAAGTCGTTACCTACGATTCAATCAGCGGTAAAAAGCTTGCAGAAAAAGAATTCAAGGCTTCCGATATCAAAAAGAAATAGCCCAAAACCGTATACAAGGGTCTGACACGACCCCTGTATACTTTTTTTGCACAGCCTGTTATATCAACAGACCCCTATCACAAGGGGGATAGACCCCTTTGTTACATAAAAAGCCCCGACTCTGCGGAGTCGGGGTTTTTGATTATGACCATGCAATCTGAGGTTTAATATTATGCTCTGCGCAATCGGTTAAATAAAGATTGATAAGCGTTTGATAGGGAATGCCATTTTGAGCTGACAAAGCTTTAAAATACTCTATAGTGTCATTATCAATATTTATTGTGATTTGCTTTTTAAGCTTCTTTGTATAAGGATTCTTCCTCGGGTTTAAGTTTTTAATATCGTATTCTTCTCTCATTTCAACGCACCTCCTATACCTTCATTATATACTTTTGTTTCATTCTTTGTTGCTTTTCTTGCAGAAATAATTCTTATAACATTATCGTTATCACGATAACAGTGACTGACAATGCAAAGCTTTTCTGTTTGAGATATACCTAAAATCAAAAACCTTTCTTCAAATTCCGAGTGATCGGGATCATCAAACAGAATTGCGTTGTCATCATAAAACACTGTTTTTGCTTCTTCAAAAGAAATTTTATGTTTTTTCTTGTTAATCTCGTTTTTATTATTATCCCACTCAAATCTTATCATATCCATAATTATATTATAATTACATTATAATTATTTGTCAAGTATATTATTGGTCGTTCATAGTAATGCACACAAAGGGGTCAGACCCCTTTGTGATTAGCTGTATGTTAAAAATTTGACTGCTTTTCGCAAGAAAAAGTATTGACAAACGCAACATTAATTGCTAAAATATTATTGCGTTACGCATTAGGAGGATTATAAATGGAAATATCAACAAACAGAAAGAATTCCTTTGTGCTTCAAAAGCAGTGGAAGGAGCAGATTGCTTTTCTGAGCGATGAGCAAAAAGGCAGGCTGCTCTGGGCTATGTATGAATATCAATGCGATAAAAGGCCCTTTGAACCCGATGATGTTCTTCTTCAGGTTATATGGTCAACCGTAAAGCAGGTTTTTGACTACAATGAAGAAAAATATCTTGAAACCTGCCGTCATAACAGAGAAAACATAAAAAAACGGTGGGAAAAGCAAAAAAGCGATACGCCCGTATACGATTGTATACGAAGCGATACGAATTATACCGATAATGATAATGATAATGATAATGATAATGAAATTGATAATGACAATGACAATGACTTTGATATTGACGAAGCAAAAATAAACGAGAATAATAATTTTAGCGATGATTTTTCAAAAAATGTTGAAAACTTATCGAGCATTTATTATTTCAACGATAAGCTTGGTTTAACATCTGAGGAATTTGAATCGCTGAAAATGCGAATGCCGCTTGATTATTTCGGAAGATATATGCAAAGGCTGTTAAACAATCCCGATTACAGCAACAGATATATGCTCGTTAAAAAGTGGGCTGCGCAGGACGGATGGTAAAAATGTGAATTTTGTTTATAAATATTTTTGTCTTTCAAGAATGCAGGTAATAACTCTGTCAGCCATTATTCCCCTGTCGCGTTTAGGATAGTATTCAAGAAGGGGCAAAAGCATTTTGTTCAGCTCTTCCCTGCTGAATTTCACAAGGGCTAAAACCGAGCCATATAAATTACGCATTGCAATTATTTCCCTGTTAAAAGTCATATTAAACGGGCTTGCTTTTGGAATCTTTATTAACGCTTTAGGTTCGATATCAGTTCTGTAAAACTGCATATTTGATAAAAGACCTGCCCCGTTATCAAATATCGGGCAATACGAATATCCGCCCTGTTTTTCGATAACGGCTATGTTGTTCAGGTGTCTGTCGTCGTTCAGAATTAATGAATCAATTTCAAACAGCAGGGTTAAATATTTATCAAAATCAGATAAGCCCGTTATTTCCTTTGTCGTTTCAACAAGATAAATCAGCCTTTTTTTATCACTGCCGAGGCTTTCAAGCTTCGAATTAAGCGGGGTTTTAATGTTTTTCGACAAAAGGGTGCCAAGCGTTATTATTGAAGATTCTTTTTCCAAAAAATTATTGCTCACACAGGCGCATCTTTCAATGCCGTGAACGCCAACCTTTTGCATATCATATCGAACAAACGAAAACGGCGTTTCTTTTTCAATATTGCTTTTTTCAAGAATTTTTGAAACAAAAACTTCCGTCAACGCCTCATACCCGAATTCATCAACCTTATACCACAGTCCGCCATCAAACCACTTTTCCTGATTTCCCTTTGAAGAGGTTTCGGCTATTTTTTCATTTGAAACAAGTTTTGTTGTCATAATAATGTCACCCTCAGCCACTGATTATCCTCTGCCATTTTGCCATTTGTTTTCTTGATTATTTCAATCGGGTCATATGAGTTAAGCCCGATTGCTTCAAGATAATTTCTTATTCTGTCGCGGCTTTCGGGAACGCATCTTGATTTAATAAATTCAAGATAATCCGCCCAGTCGGGATTATTGTTTTTACCAAAGGCGCAGTGAAGAAAATCATTTGTTTTGTTTTCGATAATTATTTCATAATCGGTATAATCGGCAATAATAACAGTGCACAAATCATCAAAATTAAAGTATTCCAGCTTCAAAAGATTATTGCATTGTTTCTTTCTGATAAATTCGTTAATATCGGGCTTCTTTGTTATTATTATTTTTTCACCGTCGAAACGAAGCTCAAGATTTCTGTTATCAAAATCAAGTCCGAGCTCGTTAACCCATGCATTGGGAAGCGTAACTCTGAAAGTTTCGGCGTTTTTTGAAGAATTTCCGCCGGATTGATTTACTATCAGCTTTGCAGCTCTTATTTCCATAATATCACCGTTAATATTATATGATATTCGTAACGAATAGTCAAGAAAATTAAAAAACCGAAGAGAAGTCCCTTCGGTCGGTTATAACTATGCACTATAATGAATTGATGCTGCGCATCATGAATAGGCTTGCCATGAATTCTCGCTTTGCTCCATGAATTGAATTGCCGAACAATAATGCCGACAGGCAATTCATGACCGTAGGTCAATTCATGCATTTATGCAATTCATGCGTTCACGCAATTCATTGTCGAGCGCAAGCGCTCGTTTGCACTATGCACTATTTCAATTTTGCTATTGTTACGCCGTCCTCGCCCTCGCCGTATCTGCCGAGGCGGTATTCAGCGATATTGGGATGGTGTTTTAATTCTTCGGCAACGGCTTTTTTCAGAACACCGAGACCTTTGCCGTGAATTATTCTTATTTCACCTATGCCGTTTAAAACGCATTTATCAATGAATATTCCAAGATTGGCAAGCGCTTCCTCGGTGCTCTGCCCTCTTAAATCAAGCTCGCTTTTAACATCCTCATCGGCGCGCGATGATGTTCGGTAAACGCTGCGTGTTTGCTTAATCGGCTTTTTCTTCTTTTCAATTATTCTGATATCCGAAAGCTTAACCCTTGTTTTAAGCATTCCCGATTTAACAAGCACCTTGTTATCGCTCACCTCAAGCACTTCGCCCTCGCCTATGCCCCTTATGATTACGGCATCGCCTGCAACGGGCTCGCGCGGCAGCTTATAATCATAGTCCCAGTTATCCGCGAGCTCCTGCGGATTGATTAAATCATCCATTTCGCCCATCTGGGATTTTATTATTCGGCGCGTTTTCTTTGCAATTTCGGTTGCGTTTGAGGAATCCTGCTCTTTTTTCAGCTTTTCAAGCTCAAGCAGGAACATTGAAGCCTGCTGCTTTGCCTGCGAAATAAGCTTTTCGGCTTCCCTTTTTGCTTTTTCAAGCTCTCTCTGGCGAAGCACTTCAATTTTATCCTTTTCGCTCTGAGCTTTTTTCTGCAGCTCCTTTGCCCTTTCGCCTGCAATCTCGGCTTCCTTTTTCTCTTCCTCGAGCTCCTGCCTTGTTTCCTCAAGCTTTTCAAGCACGCCCTCAAAATCGCGGTTATCGGAGCCGACAATTCTGCTTGCATTATCAATGACGCTCTGCTCCATTCCGAGCCTTTTTGATATTGCAAAAGCGTTGGACCTTCCGGGAACGCCGATAAGAAGTCTGTAGGTAGGGCTTAAGGTTTCAACATCAAACTCACAGCAGCCGTTTGTAACGCCGTCGGTATCAAGCGCATATGCCTTAAGCTCGGCATAATGGGTTGTTGCGGCAATCTTTGCTCCCCTGCTTCTGAGGTATTCAATAATAGAAACAGCAAGCGCAGCGCCCTCAACGGGGTCGGTGCCTGCACCGAGCTCATCAATTAAAACAAGTGACGATTCATCCGCCTTATTCATTATATCTATTATATTTGTAATATGGGAGGAGAAGGTTGAAAGGCTCTGGTCTATGCTCTGCTCGTCGCCGATATCAATAAGTATGTTATCAAAAATTGAAATCTTCGATTTATCCGATGCAGGAATTAACAAACCGCACATCGTCATAAGTGTAAGCAGTCCGATTGTTTTAATCGAAACGGTTTTACCGCCCGTATTCGGACCTGTTATAACAAGGGTATCGAATTCCTCGCCGAGTGAAATATCAATCGGAACAACCCTTTTTTTATCAATCAGCGGATGGCGCGCTTTTTTAAGATTAATTTCGCCCTCGGTATTAACTATGGGCTTGAGCGCCTTCATTTTATCGGCAAGATGCGCCTTTGCAAAAATAAGATTAAGCGAAACCGCCGCATCATAGCTTATTTTTATGGAATCGGCAAAGCTGCCTGCTTCGCTTGAGAGCTCATAGAGAATTCTTGCAATTTCTTCCCTTTCCCTGCCCTCGAGCATTTTAATATCGTTGTTCGCCTCAACAACCGAAACGGGCTCGATGAAAACCGTTGCACCGCTTGACGAGGTATCGTGAACAAGACCTGCAACATCGCCCCTGTGCTCGCTCTTAACGGGAACAACATAGCGCCCGTTGCGCTGGGTTACAATGGGCTCCTGCAGGAATTTTGCATAGTGCGCGCTGTGGATAATTGAATCCATCTTCTCGCGCACGGAAGCGCTTTTTGCGCGGATTTTCTTTCTTATATCATAAAGCAGCTCGCTTGCCTTATCTGCAATTTCATCCTCGCTGATTATGCACGAAAAAATCTTATCCTCAAGATATTTGTTAACGCTTATGCTCTCAAACAGAAAATCAAGCGAGGTGTTAACGCCGCTGCAATGGCTTCGCCACTCATAAAGCGTTCTGATTGAGCGCAGAGTGCAGCCAACTCTGAGAAGCTCGCCCTGACCGAGCGCACCGCCTGCGTTTGCACGCGCAAGCGGATTATTTATATTTCTCAGCCCCGAAAAAGAGGGCGCACCGAAACGAGCCAGAAGAGAACACGCGTCCTCGGTCTGGTTTAAAAGAGTGCAAACAGAAACGAAATCGCTTGTTGGTTTTATTTCAAGCGCAAGCTCGCGCGCATCATCGCACGAGGCTTCTTCCGAGAGCATTTGCAGTATTTTATCAAGTTCAAGTGCTTCGTAGTTTTTATCCATTTTCATTCTATTCCGTTACCAATGTTTTATAGAATTCAAGAGTCAGAAGCTTTGCATCAACCCTTGAAAGCAGATATTTTTCACAGATGTTTGAAAGAGTGTTAAGGTTTTCTTCACCCAAAGAGAAGGAATAAACCTTTGAAATATCCGAAAGGCAGATAAATCTCAGCGCGGTTATAACGCCGAGAGACGCTTCAAGCGCATTGTTTCTGAAACAATCCTTGCAGTAAATACAGCCCTCTTCAACATCAAAGAACATTAAATCAGTTTCATAAACGCCGCAGCGATAGCACGCAAGCAGATTTGGCATATATCCGCCGAGGCAGAGCATACGCATTTCAAACGCCGATTTTATCAGCTTTTTGCTTTTGTTTCCCTTGCACAGCAGATGAAGCGCATTGAGAATGAGCCTTAAGGCTTCGGGCGCAGGGTTTTCCTCGGAAGCAAGAAAATATGTAAGCTGCGCGAAATACTGTGCAAGCGCAAGCGTTTCAATATCATTTCTCAAATCAAAAAACACCTCGATGGGCGTTGCGCTGTCTATAACATAGGCATCCTTGCCCTTATATAAAACAAAATCCGCATAAACAAAGAGCGAGGTTGATGAAACATTCTGATTTTTGAAATTTTTTGCCCTTCTCACAAACGCCTTAACAAGCCCGAAATCAGCAGTAAGAAGAGTGACAAGTCTGTCACTCTCCCCAACTGTCTGTTCTTTGATTATTAAGCCCTTCGTTGTTAATCTCATTTTGAGAATCCTTGTTTTGTTCTAAGCTTTTATAGTAGCCGTTAACATATTTAATATAATCCTCAGCCTTGCCGCTGATTAGAAAATTATGCCACAGTTCATCCATTTTATCACCCTTATTATCTTGCGCGGATAGGGGTGATGTATTTGTGGAAGTTTTTGCAAATTATGATTTATCGCTGAGTTGCAGGAACTGAAGTAAAGAGGTCGCGTCTATTCGTGCGCCATGGGGACGCACCTCCGAGCGCGCAATAAATAAGAATGGTTCGGTGGAGGAACGTCCCCGTGTGCTGTGGAGGGAACGCCCAATTCGTTCGCCGATAATATAATCGGAGCGAAGTGGTTCGTTTGCGACCGCTGCCTGTGGCAGATGAAGGGAGCAATAAGAACTGCCGAACGGTCAAAATTTGTCGGCGCTCCAAGCCGAAACAAATTTTGGGAACCGTTGGTCGTGCCCCGAAACTTCACTCTCCACTCTTCACTTTCCACACTAAATTATGATTTGCCCTGCAAATCATAATTTATCAATCCAATCCGAAATTATGTATCAGCCCTTCCCTGTTGCGCCAGTCCTCTTTAACCTTAACCCATGTCTGAAGGTTTACCTTGATTTCAAAGAAGGCTTCCAAATCCTGGCGCGCGAAGGTTGAAATCTTTTTAAGCATTGCGCCCTTTTTGCCGATAACCATTCCCTTATGGTTTTCTCTTTCGCAATAGATAATTGCCTCAATATCAAGAATATCGGCATTATCTCTTTCGCGCATTTTTTCGATTGAAACCGCAATACCGTGAGGTATTTCCTTATCCATAAGGCGAAGGATTTTTTCTCTTATAATCTCCGCCGCAAGAACCCTTTCGGGTTGGTCGGTTAAGGTGTCGTCGGGGAAGAAATGGGGTGATTCAAAGGAAAGCTTTTCCATTTCCTTAATCATTTCATCAACATTCTCGCCCGTTTCGGCACATACGGGAACAACTGCCTCAAAATCATAGAGCTTTGAAAACTCTGCAATTCTTTCAAGCAGCTGGGTTTTATCGCCGAGCATATCAATTTTATTGATTGCAAGAATAACGGGCACCTTAAGCGATTTGAATTTTTCAATCAGTTCAAGCTCGCCCTTCTTTATTTCGCCCTTTGATTCGGTTACAAAAAGGCAGGCGTCAACACCGCCTATTGATTCGCCAACAGCTCTGTTCATATTCTCGCCGAGCTTGTTATGGGGCTTATGGTAACCCGGGGTATCTGTGAAAACAAGCTGAATATCGCCGTTTGTTAAAACGCCCATAATCTTTGTGCGCGTTGTCTGGGGCTTTGATGAAACGATTGCGATTTTTGTTCCGAGCATTTTATTTAAAAGCGAGGACTTACCCACATTCGGGCAGCCCACAATGGCAATAAAAGCAGTTTTGGTCATAGATTTAGTTTTCTCCGTTATAGTATGAATTATCGCGCTTAAGTCCGAGCTTGGTTAAAACCTTTTCTTCCTTTTCGCGCATTCTGACCTCTTCAATGCCGCCGAGCTCGTGGTCGTAGCCGAGAAGGTGAAGCATTGAATGAACAGTTAAAAAGCCTATTTCGCGCTGCAGCGAATGATTATAGAGCTTTGCCTGCTCAACTGCCTTTTCGGCGCTTATAACAATATCGCCGAGCAGCTTTGCGCCGTTTGACGGGTTGATATCATATTCACCGTTTTCACCGAGCGGAAAAGAGAGCACATCGGTTTCCCTGTCGATATTCCTGTGCTGCTTATTGAGCTCGTGGATAGCCTCGTTATCAACAAATGTTACGCTGATTTCAGCCTTGCCGTCCAGCTTTTCTTCGTTAAGCACTGCCTTGCAGCAACGGCGTACAAGCAGCTTTGTTCCTCGCGGAAGCGGTATTGCCTTTTGCTCATCGGTTATTAAAACCCTTGCCTGAATCATTTTCTGATTTTCTCCTCATACTTCTCATATGCCTTGATAATATCCTGAACAAGACGGTGGCGAACAACATCCTTCTGATTGAAATAGGTTATTGCAATGCCGTCAACATCCTTGAGAATATTCAAAACTGTTTTGAGTCCCGATTTCTTTCCGTCGGGCAAATCTATCTGAGTTATATCGCCCGTAACAACCATCTTTGAACGGAAGCCGAGACGGGTTAAAAACATCTTCATCTGTTCGGGTGTTGTGTTCTGCGCTTCGTCGAGAATAATAAAGCTGTCGTCAAGAGTTCTTCCGCGCATATATGCAAGAGGCGCAACCTCGATAGCGCCGCGTTCCTGATAGGTTTGAAAATTCTCGGCGCCGAGCATATCAAACAGCGCGTCATAAAGCGGACGCAGATAGGGGTCAACCTTGCTCTGAAGGTCGCCCGGAAGAAAGCCGAGCTTCTCGCCTGCCTCAACTGCGGGGCGCGTTAAGATAATTCTGTTAACCTCTTTTGCGCGGAATGCGGTTACCGCCATTGCAACGGCAAGATAGGTTTTACCCGTTCCTGCAGGACCGACGCCGAAGGTTATTGTGTTATCCTCAATCGCCTGAGTGTATTTCTTCTGACCGAGCGTTTTCGGCTTAATCGGTCTGCCCTTTGAGGTTATGCAGATTGAATCGGTTGTCATTGAAGAGAGCTTATCCTCGTTTCCCTCGCTGACAAGCGACATAACATAGCGAACATTCTGGTCGGAAAGCGCTTCGCCCTTATTAATCAGAACAAGAAGAGAATTGATAGCGCGAACGGCTTTTGAAACATTCTCTTCATCGCCCATTATTTTTAAATCCGAGCCCCTTGAAACTATTGAAACCGAGTATTCCCTTTCAATCATTCTGATATTTTCATCAAATGAGCCGAAAAGCGAAACCGCCTGTTCAACAGCGTCAAAGGTTATGTTTTGTTCAATCATTTATTTCCGCCTTTATTTTTTCTATTCTTCTTTCATCAAGCTCAAGCACGGTGAAAGTTATATTGTTATATTCAACAGTTAAATTCTTATCCTCTTTGGTTGGAAGGAAGCCGAGACGGCTGATAACAAAGCCTGCAAGAGTATCCCAGTCGCCCTCGGGAAATTCAATACCGAGCGCCTCGCCTGCATCCTCAATATCGGTTATTCCCTCGAAGATATAGGTTTTATCGTCAATCTTTCTGACGCTTTCCTCTTCCTCGTCGTATTCATCCTCAATATCGCCGACAAGCTCTTCAAGAATATCCTCAAGAGTAACAAGCCCTGCAGTTCCGCCGTATTCATCAACAACAATGGCAAGCTGCACCCTTGATTCGGTCATCTTTGCAAAAAGCTTTCCGCAGGCGATTGTTTCGGGAACATAAAGGGGCTCGCGGATATAGTCGCTGAGCTTTTCATCCTTTGAAATTTCCTTGCCGATGAATTTCAGAAGGTCTTTAACATAAACTATTCCCAGAATATCATCAAGGTCGTCGTGGAAAACAGGAACTCGTGAAACGCCCTCTTCAATAGCGAGGTTAACAACATCGTAAAGCGTTCCGTCATCGGGAACTGCAACAATGTCAGTTCTGTGAGTCATAATATCACCTGCCGTGATATCGTCAAACTCAAAAATTGCGTTAATCATTTCGCGCTGCGAAATTTCAAGCTCGCCCTCGTCCTCATCAACAAGCTGCTTGATTTCCTCTTCGGTTGAACTTTCTCTTCTGAATAATTTTCTAAAACTGCCGCTGCCCATAAAGGCAAATCCCTCCAAAATAAAAATATTATCTAATATTATATAATATTTATTAGGGTTTGTAAAGTGGGGGCATTTATGATAGAATTGAATGAGCGAAGCGAGAAACTTATTTGCGCCCCTTGTCAAAGGGGAGAGGGCCACGTAGTGGCGAGGGGATGGTCGCGGATTTTTAGAATGTATTACAGTAAAGCGTTCTGAACCTCAATGACCATCCCTCCACCGCAAGCGGTCCCCCTCCCTTTAGCAAGGGAGGCAATAAGGTTAGGTGATTATTATGTTAGATTTAATTAAAGAACAAAATGTTTGGGATATATTGAAGCAAAGCGAAAAGCCGACTGTGCTTTACGGTATGGGGCTGGGTGCTGAAAAGATTATGGATACGCTTTCTCAGTACGGCGTTGAGGTTTGCGATATTTTTGCTTCCGATGAATTTGTGAGGGGGCATTCCTTTCGCGGATTCAAGGTGCTGAAATACAGCGAGGTCTGCAAAAAATACGAGGATTTCAATGTTGTTTTATGCTTTGCGTCCCGTCTTGACGAGGTTATTGAAAAGATAAAGCAAATAAATAAAGAACACACAGTTTTTGCGCCCGATGTTCCCGTTGCAGGCGGCGGACTTTTCAGCAGGGAATTTATTGCCGAAAATGAGGAAAAATTCGATTTTGTTTATAACAATCTCGCCGATGAAGAAAGCAAAAAAACATATCTTGATATACTTAATTTCAAGGTGAGCGGAAAAATTGAATATCTTTTAAACTCCTTTGCCGATAAGGATGAAATATACCGCAATATACTAAAGCTCAATTCCTTTGAAAATATAATAGACCTCGGCGCTTACGACGGCGACACAATAAGGGAATTTTTAGCCTTTACGGGCGGTGAATATTCCTACATAACAGCGCTTGAGCCCGATGAAAAAAACTACGCAAAGCTGCTTAAAAACACTGAGGAGCTTTTTGATATCGCCTGTCTTAATATGGGCGCCTGGGATAAAAAAGACACGCTTATTTTTGCAGGCAAGGCAGGCAGAAACTCAAAGCTTTCTGCCGAGGGAAGAAGCGTTGAAGTCATTGATGTTGACTCGCTTGAGCTTGCTCCGACCTTTATTAAAATGGATATTGAGGGCGCGGAGCTAAAGGCGCTTTGCGGCGCGGAAAAAACAATAAAAAAATACGCGCCGAAGCTCTATGTCTGCGCGTATCACCGAAACGATGATTTGTTCTCGCTTCCGCTTAAAATATGGGAACTAAGCCCCGATTATAAAATTTTCTTCCGCCATTCAAAATACATTCCTGCGTGGGAAAGCAATTTTTACTGCACAATTCATCAAGAATGAGGAGTGAGAATGTAGGAGTTAGGAATTGAGGGTCGCAAGCGACGATTATATAATTGCATCAGGGGTCTGACCCCATATACAATTATGAATGTGGAATATTGAATAACATCTGTTTTTACAAAGAATACTGACAGTTGCATTTTTTACAGTTTTTAGTTATAATAATATTGAAATAATTATGAAAGGAGTTGCTCATATGCCAACAAAAACGGAAATTGAAAATGCAATACAAATTCTTCTTGCTAAATATAATGCTGAATATGCGTTATTATTCGGTTCGTATGCTCGTGGCGAAGAAACGCCGAATTCCGATGTTGATGTAATTGTTTTCGGCGGCGACAGCTTCAAAAAATCAAATATTTTTGCTTTTGCTGAAGATTTGCGCGCAATGACTGGAAAAGAAGTTGACGCATTTGAAATATGTGAATTAAAGCTTGGAACTCCTTTCTATAACAGCGTTATGAAGGAGGGAGTTAAAATAGCATGATTAAATCTGACAAAGAGCGAATTAAAAAGATTATCGGCACTTGGGAAGCCCTTCAAAAGCAGATTACCGAACACAAAATCACAAAAGAAAAGCTGCTTGATGATGAATTCTCTCAATGGGCAGTAACCACGCCTCTTTATAACATCGGCGAACAGGTATATAACATCAGTTCGGAGATGAAAGCAGCACATCCCGAAATTTCTTGGAGCGTTGTTTCAGGTCTGAGGCACCGCTTAGTTCACGACTATGAGGGAATCAACTGGACAATTATTGTTGATGTTATCTTTGATGAAATGGACGATTTTGTTAGTTCAGTGAAAGCAATCATTGAGTAAAACTTCAAATGCATAAAAGATAGGCGCAGCCCCTTTCGGGATTGCGCCTTTTTGTTTTGCAGGTATTTATTTTACTGTTACTTTAACGCTCTTGAGCTTGCTCCGACCTTTATTAAAATGGATATTGAGGGCGCGGAGCTAAAGGCGCTTTGCGGCGCGGAAAAAACAATAAAAAAATACGCGCCGAAGCTCTATGTCTGCGCGTATCACCGAAACGAGGATTTGTTCTCGCTTCCGCTTAAAATATGGGAACTAAGTCCCGATTATAAAATCTTTTTCCGCCATTCAAAATACATCCCTGCGTGGGAATCTAATTTTTATTGCAAAATATAGTATAGTGAAGAATTAAAAGTTAAGAGTGAAGAGTTACAGTAATACAATAGCCGTGCGCAGCGCCCACCACTGACCACTGAGCACGAACCACGAACCACGCACCACGAAAAAGGACTGCTGCAGCAGTCCTTATTATTATTCACATATAATCAAGCCGTAGCCTTTCTTTCTCTTATAAACAATTCTTGTTTCGCCGTCGATACCGAGGAAAATGAAGAAATTGTGGCCGAGCATTTCCATCTGAACGATTGCCTCATCATCCGTCATCATATTCGGGGTGATGGTCTTTTTTCTTGTTATATCAACGCTCTCAAAATATGCCTCATCAAAGTTATCCATTGTAACCTCATCGCTGAGCTCGTCAATGGCAAGTGCAATTTCATCAATTCCGCCCTTGCGCTTTTTATCAACAAAATAGGTCTTAAGCTTGCGAAGCTTTCTCTTTAAATCGTCTACTGCTGCATCGATTGCAGGCTCAATCTTTCTTTCAAAGGATTCGCCTCTGATGAACGAGCCGAAATGCTTAACGGTTATATCGCAGCTGTAGCCCTCCTTTTCTTTTTTCAGCGTTACGTCGAACGAGGCATTCTCGGGAAGCATTTTTTCAATTCTTCTCAGCTCCTTCTCAATTCCGTCCTTCGCGCCCTGCTTCAGTTCAAAGCCTCTTGCTGTAATGTTAATCATAACAAAATACCTCCTTGGTATAATATTTCTACAAGTATATTATATTCCCAAAAGCCCATTAATAAAAGTATTGAAATATGAATATTTTTTTGTTATAATATTAATGTTGCCGAGCGCGAAAGCCCTCGGCATTTTTTCATTTTTAAAACGTATACAGGGGTCAGACCCCTGTATACGTTTTAAAAAATGGGACTGAATTGTTTTGAACTCAGTCCCTCTGTATTAATCTTCACTTAATGCTATTCTTTGCGAAACGCCTGTCAGCCTCATTATCTGACGGGCAGCAATTCCCTCTTTGCGCAAGTATTTTGAATATTCTTTTTGCGTTTGTATCGGAAGCTGTTTAAACTCTTCCAACGACGCACAGCCTGTTCTTCTGAGGATAAGCTGCTTTGCCAATGCATCCGAAATCCTTACGTTAGGTTCATCTGAAATATCAAGGTGCACAGCATCACACATTTCAGTATGAATACGTTTAAACTCGCTGACGCCAATAAGTTCGAGTGCAAATCCGGTATTAACAAAATGGCTGTTGTTAAAATACGCATTATAACTGCTGAATTCATAGTCGGAACAACGCTTTGCAATTCCTGCCTTCACCGGATTCTGATGAATGTATCTTAATACCGATATGAAGTACTCATCATCGTTAACCGGAATGCTCTTATATCTTCCCTGGAATATTCCGCCAATTCGGTCATATTTTATATTATACCAATATATGAAAGCATCTCCAAATCGCTGAAACACCTTTTCAAGAGGCTCGTCGCCTTCCTGTATTAATAAGTGAACATGATTATTCATTAAACAGTAAGCATAGAGTTTAAAACCCGATGTGTTCTTAACCTTGGAAAGAATATCAATGAACATACAGTAATCGTCATTATCGTAAAACACCTGTTGTTTGTTAATTCCGCGCAGCATAACATGATATATTCCGGTTTCGCTCTTTGCACGTTTTTGTCTTGCCATTTCATCACCTCAATATATAATTATCATACCATTTCATATGGCTTGTGTCAACTCACTTTTTGCAACGTATACAGGGGTCAGACCCCTGTATACAAATTAAAAGCGCATTATATAGCTGTTTTTAACGATATTTTCACTAACGTATACAGGGGTCTGACCCCTGTATACGTTTTAATGTTGCAAAAAGAGGACGGAAGCATCCGTCCTCTTTTTTCTATCCACTAACCACTATCCACTGTCCACTAACCACTATTCACTGTCCACTATTGCTGATATTTCTCAGCCTGGAGGTTGAACATATATGCATATGTTCCGCCGAGCTTCATAAGCTCTTCGTGGCTGCCGCGTTCGATGATTTCGCCGTTTTCCATAACATAGATAACATCGGCATTAACCGTTGTTGAAAGTCTGTGCGAAATGAAAACAACCGTTTTATCCTCCGCAGCGCTCATCATTGCCTGATTGAGATTATATTCCGCAATCGGGTCGAGGTTTGCCGAGGGCTCATCAAGAATAACATAGGGGCAGTGCTTATAGAAGGCTCTTGCTATTGCAACCTTCTGCCCTTCACCGCCGCTCATCATCATTCCGTCGTCGTCAAATTCGCGCAGAAGATTTGACTTCATTCCGTTCGGAAGCTCCTTTGAAAAGCCGCTGTTATCAAGCGCTTTTCTTGCGCCCTCTTCATCAACATTATAATCAAGCGCAACATTTTCGCCTATTGTTGCGGCAAAAATCTGGAAGTCCTGGAACACCGCGGCAAATCTGTTTTTATGCGATTCAAGCGTTTCGTCGCGTATATCCTTGCCGTCAATCAGAATTTCACCGTCCGAAACATCATAGAGCCTCATCATAAGATTGGTGAGCGTTGTTTTACCTGCCCCGTTATAGCCGACGAGGGCTATTTTTTCTTTCGGGCGGATGGTTAAATTGATGTTTTTAAGCGTTGGGTGGTCGTTGCCGGGATAAGTAAATGAAACATTTTTAATTTCAATGGTTTTCGGCTCGGCTGACTTTGTTTCGTTTTCGCCGCCGTAAATCTTTTTGCCCCTTGATAAGAATTCCCTGTATTTCTCGATAAGCTTTGCCTGCTCGGAGAAATTACGAACAACGCCGACGGTTAAGAACGAAAACGAGGTTGCAATCGAAAACGCACCGTTGAAGGTTGCAACGAAATCGCCTGCCGAAAGCGTTTTTGTTTTCAGCACGCAGTAGCCGAGATAGAGCGGAAGCAAAAACATAAAGCCGACAATCTGTACTCCCGTTTCCTGGAAGAAATAGATTAAATCAATTTTGCTTACATATTTTTTCTGATTATCAACAACCGCGTCGGCTGCCTCATCGTATTTACCCAGAAGCAGCGGCTTGATGTTGTTCATTCTTACCTCTTTTGCATAGTCCTGAAGATAGAAAACTCGTGCAAAATAATCCGCTCTTCTGTGGAGCTTGTTGTTTTCAATCTGCCTTTTGGACTGAAGCATACCTATTTTCTTGCTTACGGGGGTAAATATTGCAACAACCGCAAGAATGATAACAAGGCAAATCGGGTCTATGGCAAAGAGAATCGAGCCTATTGCAATAAGCGAGAACACCTCGCCGATATAGCCCTGAACAAGACCTAAAACCCTTGTTATTCTGCCGCCCGAGGAATCTATAACAAGAATGAAATTGTTGTAAAAATCGGGGTCGTCGTAGCTTTCAAGGTCGAGCTCCTTGGCTTTTTTGAACAGCATTTCAAGAATGCCCGAGGAGAGCTTTTCAAAATTAACGCTGAAATAAAGCTCACGGTAAAGGGCGTTTGCAACCTCATTGAAAAGCAGTATTGCCGCAATCGCAATAACGGCATAAACTATTTTCATTTTATCATCGCCGCTTGAAATAACATCAATAACATATTTAACGCCGATAACCGAAATAAGCCTTGTCGGAAGCCTTGTTAAAATTCCGAAAATGCACTCGCATATAACAAGCACGGGCGAAATTTTAAACATTATTTTCAAGAAATAGAAAACATTTGAAATGATTGAATGCTGAAGCTTATCAGTTCTGAAATCATGCATACTGCTCACCCCCTTCATTCTTATAGCGCGAAGCCTGAAGGGTGAACATCGAGCAGTAATCGCCGCCCAGCTCCATAAGCTCGCTGTGTGCTCCGCTTTCAACAACAGTTCCGTTTTTCAGAACAAAGATATTATCGCTGAGCACGGCCGAGGAAAGCCTGTGAGAGATATATAAAACAGTTTTATTCTTTGTTGCCTTAATCAGATTTTCATACATATTGTATTCGGCAATCGGGTCGAGCGCCGACGAGGGCTCGTCGAGAATTGCAACATCAAAATCCTTTGCAAACATTCTTGCAACTGCGGTTTTCTGGGTTTCACCGCCCGAAAGACCTGCGCCCGTTTCATCAAATTCCCTTGTTAAAACGGTATCCGCGCCGTTGGGAAGGGTTTTGATTTTGTTCCAGGCGCCGCTCTGCTTCAATGCTTTTTCGGCAAGCTTCTTTTCTTCCTCGCTGCATTTGTGGCAGATAACATTTTCATTAACCGAAAGCGCAAAGGTTTTATAATCCTGGAAAACAGTTGCAAATCGGCTGTGCAGCGATTCAACATTATAATCCTTAATGTTTCTGCCGTTATAGAGGATTTCGCCCTCGGTTGGGTCGTAGAATCTTAAAAGCAGCTTAACAAAGGTTGTTTTGCCTGCGCCGTTAACGCCGACTATGGCAACGGTTTCGCCCTTGTTTATTTTCAAATTAACATTTCTGAGTGAAAACTTTTTTGCAGAGGGATATTTGAAAGAAACATTTTTAAATTCAATGCTTTCAAACTCGCCTGCTTCAACATCGCCCGAAACAACCTTTGATTCATAGTCAAAGAAATCGCGCAGATTCTGGAAATAGAGCGCAACATTTGAAAGCGATGCAAGTGAATCCGCAATCTGACGGGTTGTTGTTCTCACCGAGTTTATCGAGCTTAAAACAACCGAAAAGCCCGAAATATCAAGTCCGCTGTTGTTAATAAACTGATAGGAAGCGAAGGAATATGTTCCGACAATCGGAATCAACTCGCCGAAAAGAGAGCTGAGCATTGTGTAGAAAAACAGCTTCCAGCCGTAGTTTTTGATAATTCTTATATTATCCTCAACCGCTCTTCTGAAACGGTTGATAATAACCGAAAAGATGTTTGAGGTTCTTATATCCTTTGAAAAATCCTTGAGGAAAACCGTTCTCTGCGAATAGTTTTTAATACGGTTATTCGTTGTCATTGAATAGTTGCGCTTATACATAATTTTGCTTTTAACTATTTCAAAAACAAAGATAAAGAGCACGGGTGATAAGAATATAAGATATGCAGGGTCAATCGAGGACACAATACCGATTACAAGGAAGAACGAAATAACCGAGCCGATTAAATTCGATATATCCATACAGAACATAAAGAAATAGCTGTGGGTTATAATTTCGGTTGCCCTCTGGTATTTATCGTAGAATTCGGGGTCCTCATAGCAGCTTACATCAACATTAGCCGCCTTTTCAAAAATAAGGTCGTTGAGTCCCTTTGTAACCTTCTTCATTCCGACATTCTGCAGATAATCGCAGGTGATGATTATAACCTCGTTTATCAGCGCAACGCCGAGAAAGAGCAAAAGCATTTTAACAAAGTATTCAAAGCTTGCATTGCCCTCTATAAGATTAAGAAGCACTTTCAGAAACAGCACACCCTGAATAAACAGCGAGAAAACCGAAAAAGAGGTTTGCGCCAGAATTGCCGAAAGCATAAGGGATTTATCAGCCTTAAAGCAGATTTTTATTGCAAAAAGTATGTTCTTGAAAACGGGAACCTTTATGTCCTCGTGGAGCGGCATCCAGTGCCGAGCCATATATAATCACCTCCAAGATAAAATCAATCAAACCTATCAAGGCTTCCCCTCGAGGGGAAGCTGTCAGCGCAAGCTGACTGATGAGGGGTAGTAGTTAAGCAAATCAAATTAGTAAATATAATAACACATTAATATTAATTTGTAAATGTTTATACAAGTGTATTTTTTCTTTATATCATAGATAAATTCCACAGTCCGCGGATTGTATTGAATCTTTTAAAGATTTATTATATAATCATTAAAGGAGAGATAATTATGAAAACTAAAAATAAGGTGATAAATTTGATTATCAGACTGATTTTAATACTGCTTGGTATTGCAATTATCCTGTTATATATTCCACCCCTTGTTTCCCTCGGGGTTATAAACGCAGGCAATTTATTCGGCTTTGCCGTTGGCGGCGGATTGATTATTCTCGGAATATTCTTTAATAAAATAACCGAGCTGATTAGGCTTGGCGTTGAAGCAGGAAAAGGAAAAATAATTTATTCCTGTTCAGCCGTTGTTATTGCGCTTGCCGTTATATTTTTCTCTGTTTTCTTCGTAACCCTCGGCAATGTTATAAGCCATTCGGGCTACACAGCTTCAAACGAAAACACCGTTATAGTTCTCGGCTGTCAGATAAGGGGCAGCGTGCCCTCAATGTCGCTTGTTCAGAGAACAAACGCGGCGGTTAAATACCTTGAAGAGCACCCCGACGCCATTGCAATCGCAACGGGCGGTCAGGGCAGCGACGAGGATTTAAGCGAAGGGCAGTGCATTTATAATCTTATGACCGAAAAGGGCATTTCACCCGACAGAATTATTATTGAGGATAAATCAACAAGCACCGACGAAAATATTGCAAACGCAAAAAAGATAATGGATGAAAAGGGTCTTGATTATAATGTTGCAATCGCAACCAATGAATACCACGAATACCGCGCCTCGCTGATTTGCAAAAAAAACGGACTCACCGCTTCATCAATCCCTGCTCCTTCCTCGCCCAGAGGAAAGCCAACCTTCTTCACAAGAGAGGTTTTAGGCGTTTGGGCACAATGGATTAAAGTTAAGAGTTAAGAGGTAAGAGTGAAGAGTTGAGGGGCTTGCAGCCGGCGATTATATTATATTGTCTGAGGCGCAACGCGCCGAGTAACCAACACTCTTCACTCTTCATTTTTCACTATTCACTAAAAAAAGACGGTCAGCTGACCGTCTTTTTTCATTAATCAAGTTGTTTTATTTCATCAACTATCTCATCCATATTATCGATGAGAGCCTGAGTGTTTTCATCGGGAGTTTCTTCTGTTGCTTCAGCTTCAGATGTATGTCTTTTCTCAACAAGAGCAGCCAAGATTTTTTCGTGTTCTTTATCAGACATTGCATATCTGAATGTCGGAACAGCGGATAAAAGCATACCGATTGCAGGAGGAATTGAGATAAGGAAAACCATGGTTGCGGCATATTTTCCTGCTCCCGAACCGCCGTCGTAGGTTAAGAAGTCCTTGCCCTCATTAAGCAAAGATGTCATTTTTTCAACATTACTGTCGCTATAGCCGACCGCTTTATATGCAAATGCCGAAAGGATTGAAGCAATACCTCCCGAAAGCTTTGTGATAAATGACTGACCCGAGAAGAAAACTCCGTCTGTTCTGACACCGTTATGATATTCTTCATAGTCAACGCAGTCAGCAATCATTACAGACTGCAAAACATTGATACCGCCCATCGCAGCACTTGCAAAGAAGAAGCAAATTCCTGTCAAGATAACCCAGAAAATGCTGTCTCTTAAATTGCCGCCTGAAATCTTATATAAAACATATATTAGTGCATAAGGAACAGCGCCTGCAACGGAATAGAAATTATAAAGCGATTTCTTTTCAAATTTCTTCATAAGATTAGGCGTTATTGCCATGCAGATAAACTGACCCATAAAGAAGCAAAATCCGATAATTCCGAGACGGATTAACATACCCACATTAAGCTTTCCGTCAGCAAGAATATTTGCAAGGTTTCCGTTTGCATAATAGAAGGTTATAAAAGTCATTGCAATCAGCATAAGAAGCTGAATCGGAGAACGAAGAATACCGGAAATAAGAATCTGCCTGAACGGTCTGTTACCGAACATAATCTTGAAATTCTCAATAAAGCTGTATTTCTTTTCGGTGGTCTGCTCAACGCGTTCCCTTGTTGTCAGTCCTGCAACTTCAAAAAGAAGTGAGTTTATAACCGTTAAAACAACAACCGTTGCAATGAAGCCATACTGCATTGCAGTTTTATAAGGATATCCTAATTTGTTTTCAAAAATTCCTGCAACAAATTGGGCAACCATTGTTATAAGTGTTCCGATTCCTGCAAAGCCTGCAACAATTCTTGCAAGGCTGAGAATCTTTGAACGGTCGTTTTCATCCTCTGTCATAAGAGAAGTTATACCCCAGAGCGGAATATCACAAACGGTGAAACACATTCCCCAAAGAATGTATGATGCTGCAGCCCAACCGACTATAAGAACTCTTCCGAGTTCTGTTTTTGCATCGGGATAAATGCCGTTGATAAATGCAGCAATTGTTATTGCACCGATAATACCGGGGAAAATTATAAGATAAGGTCTGCATTTGCCCCATTTGCTTCTGGTTTTATCAACGATTGTTCCCATCATCGGGTCGTTGATTGCATCCCATATTCTGGCAATCGTAAAGATTACGCCGATAGCCATTGCATCAAGAAATATAACATTCTGGAAATAGAAGTATAAACCGGTTGCAACTATCTGGTAAATCATGTTCTGACCGAACATACCGACCAGAAATCCTGAAAGTTCTTTTTTTGTATAGGTATTAACATTTTTCGTTCCCATACTTTTTCTCCTTTTCAGTTTATTATCTTCATTCTAACAGAAAAGAGAATTTAATACAAGACATTATTGGTTTATTGTTTAAAAGTTAATAAATTGTGATTTGTCGAGCCATTTGGGCTCGCAAATCACAATTTAGTTGTCAGTGGTCAGTGGTCAGTATTTGGTGCTGCGCACGGCAATTATATAACCGGTCACTGTCCACTGGTCACTGTCCACTGGTCACTGGTCACTGAATTATGATTTATCGCCTCCGCGATAAATCATAATTTGTTAATCACCGCGCAGAGCGAAAAGCCGAGAAGCAGCGGCAGCAAAACCGAAAGAATGGTCCATTTTTTACTTTTTGTTTCCTTATATATTGTAAGCAGAGTTGTTCCGCATGGGAAGTGGAAGAGCGAAAAAACACAGGTGCAGAGCGCTGTTTTTGCAGTCCAGCCGTTTGCAATCAGAACACTGCCGAGCGATTCGAGCGATGAATAATCCGAAAGCGACGAGGAAGAAAGATAAACCATCAGCGCAATCGGCAAAACAATTTCATTTGCAGGAAAGCCGAGAATGAAGGCAAGAAGAATAACGCCGTCGAGCCCCATTATTCTGCCAACGGGGTCAAGCGCATTTGCCATATGAGTAAGTATGCTTATATCCGCAATTTTAATATTTGCAAGAATCCATATAACAACGCCTGCAGGAGCGGCAATGCAAACGGCGCGCATTAAAACAAAAAGTACCTTTTCCCTCAAACTGTTAAGCGTTGTTTTAATAAACTGAGGTTTTCTGAGCGGCGGCATTTCCATAACAAACGAGCTCGGCATTCCCTTAAGAACGGTTTTGCCCAGTATTCTTGATGAAAGCATTGTCATAAAAAACGATAAGCCGAGCATCAGCAGAAGCATTCCTGCCGAGAGCAAACTGTTTTTTGCAAAGAATATGGTTATAATCGCAATCAAAAGCGGAAATCTTCCGTTGCAGGGAGTCAGAGAATTAGTTATTATTGCAATCAGTCTTTCGCGAGGCGAATCAATAATTCTTGCGCCCGTTACGCCGACTGCGTTGCAACCCAGACCCATACAGCAGCAAAGCGCCTGCTTGCCGCAGGAGGAGCATTTTTGAAACGGATAATCAAGATTAAACGCAATTCTTGAAAACAAGCCGAAATCCTCAAGAATTGAAAAAAGCGGAAAGAATATTGCCATCGGCGGCAGCATAACCGAAACAACGAAGAATAAAACTCTGAGCATTCCGTAAACAAAGAGATTAACAGCCCAATCAGCCGCGCCCCAAACTTCAAGCAGGTTTGCAATTTTTATTTCAAGAAAATCAAAAAAGCTTTTAAGAAGCATTGAGGGATAGTTTGAAGCTATAATTGTTAAATATAAAACCGCACCGAAAACAATAATCAGCGCAACAAACGAGGTAAATCTTCCAAGCAGCAATCTGTCTGCCAAGCCGAGCGAAAAGCTGCCGCTTCTGCTTACAACTGCCGAGGATATTTCCTTTGCCTTGCTATATCCCCTGTCGCCTTTTTCCAGTATTATTTTCGGTTTCGGTGCGACGGCATTTGTTGAAACAAGATGTATCTGCTCAAGCAGGCGGTTAATTCCCCTGCCCGACCTTGCAGTTGTTTTAACAACGGGCACACCGAGCATCATTGAAAGCTTATCCTCATCAATGAATATGCCCTTTTTCTTTGCTTCATCGCAGAGATTTAATACAACAACGAGCTTATCGGTTAGCTTCATCAGCTGAAAAACAAGAATGAGCGAGCGTTCAAGAACTGCGCCGTCTATAACGCAAACTGTGCAGTCGGGATTTGAATTATTAAGAAAATCGCGCGCAATTTCTTCCTCCTTTGAAGAGCTGTTGAGCGAATATGTTCCCGGCAGGTCAACAATATCATAATCGTTATATTTATAATAGAAACGGGATTTTGTTGATTCAACCGTTTTGCCAATCCAGTTCCCCGTATGCTGATGCATTCCCGTAAGCTCGTTAAACACGGTGCTTTTGCCTACATTCGGATTCCCTGCAAGCACAACAAGCCTTCTGCTCAAAGAACCACCTCAATTCTTTTTGCGTCGGCTGTTCTTAGTGCGGCATTGCTTTCCTTAACCCTGTATAAAACGGGTGAGCCGAATAACGCTCTCTTAACGCACAAAACCTTTTCGCCCTCACAAAAGCCCATATCGCAAAGCCTTCTTCCGAAAACGCTTTCACCTTCGGAAAAAACTATAACAGCACTCTGGTTTTCCTTCAAATCACTCAAAAACATAAAACCACCTCATTGCATCCTATGCAGAGGCGGAATTGATGTTAATTATTCAAACTGACGTAAGGGGTCTGACCCCTTACGTCAGTTTGAAAATGGCTTAATTTCGGATTATTTATGAGCAACTGCACCGATTGACGAAAGGGGTCTGACCCCTTTCGTCAATTTGGGAGGCTCGGGAGAGCCCCCTGCGAAATTTATTACAAACAAAAAAATGCCGGGTCTTTCGACTCGGCATTGATTTTGTTAAATTACTTTCTCTTGATTCCCTTTGAGCTCATAAGGTAATCGTCTGATGCGGGATAAGTGTTTGTGTAGGTGATTGTAAGAGTTGCGCTCTTATCCTTGATAACTGCGATGGAAGCGTGAGTAACCTGAACGGTTGTTTCCATCTTGTATTCAGCTTCAAGAACTTCCTTTGACTTAGCGTCTACCTTAACGGTTACTGTTCCGCCCTTATAGAATACCTTAACATTTTCTTCTGCTGTGCCCTCTGTGAAGGATACTGCGCTGATGTCTGCAACAACGCCGCTGATGTCGCCGAGAACCTCGAAGAATCTACCCTGAGAGTCTTCACCGCGCATACTCATTTCAGCCATCTTGGGCTGGATAACAAGAGTGATAGTGCCGTCGCCGTTATCGGTTACATTAGCTGCAAGAATATCTTCAGCAGTGATTTCGGTTGTTCTGAAATCACGGTCGCTCTTCTTGTGCTCATCCTCGCTGTTGTTGTCGAGGTCGGGGTTTCTGTTGTAGCAGGGAACAAGACCGTAGGTGTTGGGCTTGAACATACTGTCAACAATACCGGGAACAAGCTTGTTTACGATTGCGTTAGCGGAACCGTCGATAATAACATCACCGATTTCCATCTTTTCATCGCCGAGAAGCTTATAGAATTTGCAGGTATTGCCCTGGTCATCGATATAATCAGCAGTTAAAGACTTGGTGTAGTCGTATGCTTCTTTATAGAAAGCTGCAACATCCTCAAGTGACTGGAAATCAATACCGCCGTATGTGCCGGGAGTGAGTTCATCGATAACAATTTTATCAGAGTTATCTTCCTCAACTGCATTAGCGTTCTGCCAGTCGCCCGATTTAACTTCATTAATAGCCTTAATTGTGCCGTTAGTGATGTAGTTAAGCTTTGCACAACCGGCAAGAGAAGCAACAAGCGCTGCTACAAGTGCAATGCAAAAGATTCTCTTCATAGTTTTTTTCATTGTGGGATTCCCCTTTCGCAGTCATTAATATACATCATAAATTTATTATAATTTAACAAAAAAGTCAATAGTAAAACACATATTGTTAACAAAAGGTTTAAATTTGAAATGTAAATTATGTGTTGTTCAAAACAAAACAATGTGATATAATCTGTAAAAAAGGAGGTAAATAAAATGAGATGTAAGAATTGCGGTTCGGAAAACGACGAAAGCTTATATATTTGCCAGAATTGCGGCTCGCCGCTCTATGATGAAGAGGAAACTCCCGAGAAGGACCTCGGCTCAACCAAGGTTTTTTCTGCACAGAAAATGCCTGAAAACAAGCCGGCGCCCGTTCGCCCCGAGGAGAATGCTGATGATAAAAAGAAGAAGCAAACAACAATTATAATAATTGTTCTCTGCGTTGTTCTTGTTGCAATAATCGCAGGAACCGTTATTGCCGTTGTTGCCGCTAAAAACAAAAAAAGCGACGAAACATCTTCACTGACTCAGGTTTCAACAACTATGAAAACAACAACCGAGCCAACAACAAACAACACGGTTAACGATGTTACAACCGAAGCTACAACAACAACCGAAACAACAACCGAAGCAACAACTAAGGAAGAAAAGCTCAAGGTTACTCTTTCGTTCAATGATAACGGCGAGGTTGAGGGCGACGGCGAATACAGCCTCGGCGAAAATGTTACAATAATTGCCCGCCCCGACGACGGCTACACCTTCGATGGCTGGTACGACGGAACAACAAAGGTTTCATCAAGCGAGGCATACACCTTCACAATAACAAAGAATGTTTCACTTAAAGCAATCTTCTCTATTTATAACCCCGAAGAGAGCGAAGTTGAAAATATCGGCGACGATGAAGATTAAAAACCTGCTGTCCTTTGACAGCAGGTTTTTAATTAAGAGTTAAGAATGAAAAGTGAAGAATTCCGGTTACTCGCTTCGCTCAGACAATAAGTTTTAAGATAGAGCAAAATATTTCTTGCATTTTTATTTTAGTTGTGTTATATTAGTTAGGCGTTATAAAGCGTATGCGCCGGTAGCTCAGTTGGATAGAGTGTCTGGCTACGAACCAGAAGGTCGGGGGTTCGAGTCCCTTCCGGCGTACCAAAAAAGGATACCCAAACGGGTATCCTTTTTTGGTGCGCCTCCAGGAAGGGGCTCGAAACGAACTCCAAGAGCGGCGCAGAAAGTGCCGCGATTGGGAGAAAGGTCCGGTGGACCTTTCGATAGTTGAGAAGAGAGTCCCTTCCGGCGTTCAAATCAGGCAGGGTTCGACGCCCTGCCTGATTTGCTTTGTTCCCCGATGTTTTAAACTGTTCCTCGGCGAGAGTATCCCCTGCGTTTTGGCATCTAAGAGAGTCTTCGGACTCTCTTTTTTAATTATATAATACATAATTCTTTAAAATTTCCACATATCACTACATTTATAATTAGTTTTCAAAAGCTTTCAAATAAATTAAACCTTTCCGATATTAAAACGGAAAGGTATACATAACTATTCTTCAATGCCGAGTAAGATATTGACTGATTTTTGTAAATCAGGTTTTGAACGGTACGCTGTAATTAGTCTTCGTTCTTGTTCGGTTAGATTGTCAGTATCAAGATGAATGTTTAGTAATTCACTTGGAGATACTTCTAAGGCTTTACAAAGAGAAGCAAGTATATCTGCGTTGGGTCTGTTAATTCCTTGTTCCCAATTGGAAAGCCGATTGTTGCTGATATTAATCATTTCAGCAAGTTCTTTTTGGCTTAAACCTCTCAGTTCGCGGTACTGACGAATTCGTGCGCCGATTTCATACCTCAATATAATCACCTCTTGTTTGATTATACACGGTATACTGTAAAAATCAATATTTTAATCAAGAAATCCTGTATATAAATATTGACAATACAGGAAATCTATATTACAATTAAATAAAATACAGGAATTCTGAAAGGAAGTGATGTTTATATATGCTTGTCTATGAGAAAGTACGAGAATACATAGACAAAAACGGATATAAACAAAAGGTAATTGCAGATAAGGCAGGCATATCCCCTGTTACATTCAATGCAATTATGAACGGTAAAAGGACTTTATATGCAGAAGATTTAAAGGCTATATGCATAGCGTTAGATGTAAGTCCTGAATTATTTATTGAATTAAAATAAAGGAGTTTTTATTATGGCATTTAATTTAAGAGACGGTTTTAATAAATATGTTGATGTAAGCAACAAATTAGGAAAAACTATGAACAATGTAATAGGAAAAGATTTTTTCCAGGAGGCAAAACATCTTGAAGAACCAAAAACATTTCCTCCGTATGATTCATTCCCTCAATATGATGTGCCTGAACCAGCGCAGTGGTCACCTCTTCAAGGTTCTGAAAAAGAATTCTCAATTAACGGAAGTACAATCAAGGTATCTGCTGAGCTTGACACTTGTTTGATGTACAAATTAAAATTTGCAGAAGCTGCAGAATACTACACAAATAGATTCAAATTCAAATACTATAACTGTGTAAATGATTTTGATTCATTTGTAAATTTCTTTGCTGATATGTATCTTGAGGGATTAACACCAATGGCAGGCAGGGCTTATAGTTTACTTCTTCCTTTTGGTGTATTTAATAGTGATATTGAAACATTCACAGGTAATCATTGTGATAATTACAATCAAGCAGCTATTTCATATGCAACACTTGCAGGCATTGAAGCAACCAAAAATCAAAATGCAAAGAATTTAGGAAACGCTGTTGGTGGCTCAGTACAAATGACTGGCGGTGGTTTCGGCTTTAAAGGTGCAATGAAAGGTGCTGCACAAGCAGAAGCTTTTAATATCGGAATGGGGTTAGTGGGTAAACTTGCTGAGATTAATTCAAGAATGACACAAGAGGAAAAAGCAGAAGTATTTTCAAAGTTTAAACAAGATGTATTTTTCCAAGAGGTTTATAATGATTATTTCAACACATTCTACACCCTGATTAATACTCTTAAAAGTAGTGGAATTATAGCAGGAATAGAAACAAAAACCGATAAGAAATTTGAAACAATGATATTAAATCTTCAAAACCCGATGTTTCCTGAAGATAAACTTACACCAGCATTAGTGTCATTAATTCAAAAATTCCCCTTTGAGAAATCTTGTTATGAACTTGCAAGGAGCAAATTCGGTGAAACAGAAGAGATTAAAGCGGTATCATCATACTTTTTAGGATAATACTAACTGCTTAATGCTGTGATAATTAAAAATCTCTCTCAACTGAGTAAACTGAATTTCCTATGGTAATTTCAACCCCACCATTATCTAATTCAACAACATTGGTTCGGCTGCCTTTAAGCTCTTTAATCATGTGCAGTATTGCAAAGATGATAATATAATCGTCGAATTGAACCTGCTACAAGGTAATGCAGCCTGTTTCAATACTGAGTCATTAACTGTACCAAAAACGAGGCATCAATCGATGCCTCGTTTTTGTGTACGCCGGAAGCGGACTCGAACAAGAAGCTCCGAAGGCGAGCTGTGTGAGCAGCTCGGCTTCGGGAGAAAGCCCCGGTGGGGCTTTTGATAGCTTCTTGACGACCCTGATGTTTTAAACTGTTTCTCGGCGAGAGTATCCCCTGCGTTTTTAAGATCATTCGATGACCTGTTTTTTGGTACGCAACGGAAGGGACGAGAACAAGAAGCTCCGAAGGCGAGCTGTGTGAGCAGCTCGGCTTCGGGAGAAAGCTCCGGTGGAGCTTTTGATAGCTTCTTGACGTGCCTAACGTTTTAAACTGTTTCTCGGCGAGAGTATCCCCTTCGTTTTTAAGTTCATTCGATGACCTGTTTTTTGGTACGCAACGGAAGGGACGAGAACAAGAAGCTCCGAAGGCGAGCTGTGTGAGCAGCTCGCCTTCGGGAGAAAGCCCCAGTGGGGCTTTTGATAGCTTCTTGACGTGCCTGATGTTTTAAACTGTTTTTTGGCGTTGAACTTCTTTGTCCCAACCGTATATTTTTTCAATGTACCATTTAAGACACAACTCTTTTAAATTTAATATAAACTCAATATCATTATTTGTGCAATTCCTAAAAGTGTAATTCATTATATCACTTCCTATAAATCAAATCGTTCTTTAATCATTTTTGCAGTTTCTTCCGCTGAAAGATTTGTATTATCAATCTTGATATAATTATCAAATGCTATTTCCCCATCGTAACTTTCAATACGGTAATTGCTGTCATCATCAATTAACCTTTTGTTCGACAATTCGATATTTCGCTTTGACGGTTTGTTTTTCAATCGGTTTTCGCTGTTGTTCCTCTCAAGCCTTACGCTCTGCGGAGCAACAAGCTCAACATAATAAAATTCAGTATTATACGGCTCAAAAATGCTTTTTATATGCTCAATATAATCCCAATCCTGATGGTCAAATGCGCACATATAAGTGAAGATTAATCCGTATTTACCGCTTTTAGCAAATTCTTCAAAGATTATTTCACGAAATCTTTTAATTGCATTCCCATTAAAATCACCGAAAATTTCCAATATAGGTTCTATGCTCATATGATTATGAAAAAGTCTTAAATCTGTTATTTTTGTCAGTTCTTGTCCTACCGTCATTTTACCGACTGCTGCATTGCCGATAATAAATACTAATTTCATTTTCTCGCCTCCAAAAAAACAAGCCATCGGTGCTGTACACCAACGGCATTGTAAAATCTTTTACTGATAATACTATTCCGAAAATGAGTACAGCAAACTAACCCTGACCATATATCTAGCAGAGTGATCTCGTCTATTCATTGCATAAGATGAGATAAACATAATTTGCTGTTCCTTTCAAGTATTTTGTTTAGAATACCACAGTTGTAATTATTTGTCAACTAAGTAGCTTTTTCAAAATTTTATTGAAAAAATCTTTTCAGGATTTATAAGGCGATTTTCGGCAAAAAAGTATTGGTCTACACCTGTGAAATTTGCGATTTGTCTGTTCAGTTTTCGTTTTACGTATAACTATCCGTCAGAGGAGCGTTATCGGCTGAATTGTAAAAATTACTGATGTAAACCAAAAGTTTTATGTTTTTGAAAAAAGTGTATAAAACGGCTCTCGTCATGTGTGAAAATCTGCCTTTCGGGAGTCGATTTTTTGGTGTTTTTTCAGTTGCAAAATATGCACAAAAAATTTCAAAAACCCTTTTAAGTTGTTTATGATCATTTGGTGACCCATGGTATGCCCAAATTTTGAGCTTAATCCCATTGCATTTTTGAATGCTTTTATATTGTTAGAGTATTAAAATTTATACTGGGGGGTGGTCTAAATTTTAATCCCCTAGCTTGTCCCTGAGAACAAATGATTTTCATTTGTCAAGTCCTAATTTTTGTTCTTGAATGTCTTTTTTTGTCGTTTTTTTGTACATTTTTGCATTTTCTATTGAATAGTATTCTGTTAAATTTACAATATAAAAAAACTATTTTTGAGGTGAAAATATGATAGACCAGATTTTATCAAATTATTTTGTTGTAGATGCTAACGATATGCCTTTAGATGAAAGCTTGTTGAAAGTATTATATAGAACTGACCCTATTAAGACATTTTTGTCAAACAATGATTTCACAAAAAGTAGTATATTTGCCGTTTCGTCTCCAAAAGGATACGGTAAAACATTTGTGCTAAAAGCTAAAAAAGTCCTAATGCAGCAAAATAGAGGTACACTACTAATACCTGAAAACCAAGAGCTTGATTCAATTGCTAGTATTAGGTATAATTCAACTACTACCAATTTTTTATCCGACTACAAAAATTGGGTAGATTTGTGGCAAGTTTCTATTACTCTGTCTGCAATAAAAAATGCAATTTTAAAGAATCAAGGAATAAACGATTATGTTGAAGAATTAAATGATGATTGCAAGATGTATTTAAACAATAAACTTTATACTACACCTTGTCAATATTTTAATTTTCTTTATCAATTAAGTATAAAAGATTTAAATAAGCTTTTTAAGGAGTTACCAAAACTGATAATTGTATATCAACAGATTCATTTTCAAATGTGTATGTTTATCGATAATATAGATGAATCAATGGTTGTTTGTCTCGAAAATGACCCTAGTATGCAAGTAACACATGGTAAATACAAACGCATCTTTTGGACTTATGCTCAAACGAGTTTAATTGAAGCAATATCAAAATTGCACAAATTCTCACAGCACATTAAAATTTTTTGTTCCATTAGACACGAGGCTACAATTGGAAAAGAAAACGAATTAAATCAGCAAATGGAAAACCATATTGTAAGAATCGAATATACATATAATGATTTAAAAAATATTTATAATAACTACATTTCATTAATCGGTTATAACGAAAACAATCTTGTAAATCCATTAGAAAACATATCTTATGTAGAACACATCCAAACTTGTGAAAAAGAACCTGTGTTTGACTATATTTATAGACATACTCTCAAGAATCCTCGAGACATCATGGAAATGCTTAAAAGTATTTATTTGCGTTCAGAAGTTATAGAAATATCTGAATTCAGAAAAATTGTTAATGAAAAATCAGCAGAGATATGTAAAAAATATCTTGAGAGAACTGAAAAATTCATAAATGAATTGTCTTTGGAACAATTAGACACTCTATTTTCTCTAATCTATTCAAATGTATTGAGTTATAGAGATATTAATGAAATCTGCAGAAAGTTTAATTATCTAAATGGTAACAATTGTAATAATGATTGCCAAACGTCTTGTGATACTGATAATTTTCATCCATTTTGCACTTTATACAAGATGGGGCTATTAGGATATATATTCCAACAAAACTTTGAGACTGAAAAAAAGCAAACATTTTTACCTTGCGGAACAGGTATTGTATTGGACAAACTACATATTCCAAGATCTAATTTTTATTTCATTCACCCTTCATTAGATTCATATATTCAAGAAATAAGAAACAGAAAAAAACTTGAGTTTTCAATACACTCTAACTTTATTGTAGGCGATAATATAATCTATAGGTCTAATATTGATAAAAAGTCAATACTAACTGACAGAAAAATACTAATAAGTTCTGTATGCCGTGGAGATATGGAAACCAAAAGAGCACAACTAAAAAAGTACTTAATTGAAAAAGGTTTCAAAAATGTTTACATAAATGAAGAAGATAATTCTGCATTTGATGAAACTGGATTAAATAATCATGACAAATGTTTAAGAACTATAGAGCAAATGGATATTGTTATTTTAATTGTTAATGAAGAATATGGAGGTAGGTACTCAGGGAGTTTATATCAAGACAAAGCTGCAGAGTACGCAAATAAATTCATAAAAGATGATAACTTAGAAAAAGAATTAAGTATAACATGGTGTGAATTTATTAGAGCGTTAGAAACAGGCAAGACGATTTTTACATTTATTTTAAGAAAACTATGGGACGAAAGACACATTTATATCGAAAATAAGAAACGAGGCATTGAAATTTACAGACCGTTTGTGCGTGATTTAAGAACATACTATTTTGCTGAATTTGTTGATAAAAACACATGGGTTCATAATTTTTATTACAAATTTGATGACATTACAAAAGCACTGGAAGAATACTTTGATTGGTAACAAGCAAAATAATTAGAAAATACTGTTCTGTTCTTTAAATTGTAAAAATTGTACACTATTTTTCAAAATCCCTTTTTAGTTATTATAGACCATTTATGAGCCATAAAAACACATATAATGTGGGTTTATGGCTCATATTTTTTATATATTTTTGCCTAGATATTAACATAAAAAGGTCCTTTATAAAAAATCTTGAAAAAATCTTTTCAAGATTTATAAGGCGATTTTCTGCAAAAAAGTTTTGGTCTACACTTGGCAAATTTGCGATTTATCCGTTCAGTTTTCGTTTTGCGTGTAACTCACCATCAGAGGAGTGTTATCGGATGAATTGCAAAAATTTCTGATGTAAACCAAAAGTTTTAAGTTTTTGAAAAAAGTGTAAAAAAGGTTCTCGTCAGGCGTGAAAACTTGCCTTTCGGGAACCGAATTTTTGTTACTTTTTCGGTTACAAAATGCGCACAAAATTTTTCAAAAACCCTTTTAAGTCGTTTATGACCATTTGGTGAGCATGGGTATGCTCAAATTTTGAACTTTAATATCGTTACATATTTTGAATGCTTTTATATTGTTAGAGTATTAAATTATATACCGGAGGTAGCCTAAGTTTTAATCCCACAGGTCATCACTGAGAACAACTAATTTTCATTTGTCAACCCTCATTTGTAAATATTATATATCATTTTTTGCGTTTATTATGCATATTTTTGCTTTTTGTATTGACAAACGGTAATGATACATAAATAATTGTATGTAAAGAATACAGACTATATAATTAAATTTTTTTATTGAAGGCAAAAGTTAAATTATTTGGAGGTTAAATATGCAAGAACATTATGAACTTATTATCAATGATAAAGGGTTTGATGAACGTTTTATTGAAGAATTAGAGAAAAACTATTGTACATACTTCACAGAAGAACAGAATATTGGTGCTGACGGTAGCATAATATTTCAACTAATCATTGCTCTTTCGCCTGCTGTAATGACGGGATTATTTGCAATTCTATCTGATTGGATAAGTTACAAATTAGAACACAAAAAAAGTAACGAAGATGATGGGGAAATTGCAATTACTATCAAATCGCCCGCTGGTGCAGAATATATCGTTTTAAGGAATTCAGATATCTCATCATTAAAAGGAAATGATATTAATGCAATATCTTTAAAGATTCAGAAAACAATTAATGAATTTATAAGCATGAAAAAGTAGTTATGAAAGTTGCAGGAAACAAATTTGAAACTTGGAAAAACTATTATGTGTATAGGGAATGCTTACAAAATTTCTGCAATAAACTAAATATGGATGTAAAAAATATAAATATAATTTATCAAGACTCGATCAATTGTAATACGCATTACGATAAGAAGAACGATTGTATCATATTTAACACTCAATTTCCAAGATATATTGTGAGATGCAACTCACTAGTGCTTGATAAAAATATTGAATATTCAAATTACTACAATGCACTCTTTTATCTTTTTATGCTTAACAAATGTACTTTAGATCATATGCTTGATGTTACTGTATCTACTATGCAACTCTATGAGGAATATATGCTGGAACCAATAGTGCCTGAGTTCTGGAAAAATTTTAATTTCTCTAGATGTATGGATATGGGAGAATTGCAAAACATGATATTGCTTGGACATGAACTGTATCATCGTTCCATTTATTTACAAAGCAAAAACAAGTTTCAAGATACATATAATAGAGAATTTGAAAGCGCTAAAAAAACAATAGAAAAATATATGAAAGAAGATTTCGAAGGCGATATAAATAAAGAGTTTATTGAAGAAGCTCTTTGTGATTGGTTTGCCGTTAAAACGCTTATTCAAGCCAATCCCGACAAAATACAAGACGTGATTGAGGCGTATTCTGCTTTACTTTGCGCCATTTGTTTTATAAAAATTGCTGGTATATTTGCCGTTAGTATGCCATATGGTAAAGAATACTTACGTACGCATACAAAAAATCAAATCTTACTATATGAAAGTAGATTTGTATTTTTTTCTGATGAATTATGTAATTATATTTTATCTGAAAATATAAATTTAACATTTACTGATATTATCAAACTACAAAAAAAGACTTTTCTTTTTATTAATAATATTATTAAAAGGGCGTTTGATATTTCTGTGGAGTTTGCAAAAAAGAATGCTCAAAACAGTAAAGACAATTATATCCGCTATTTCATTGATCCGTTATCAACAAATAAAGAAACTATTGAAGTGTCTACTAGTATCTTTTTGACATGTGAAACAATGTTAAAAGGAAAACTAGATATTTTTGATTATATTGTAAGAGCGGACACTCTTAATAATTATAAATCATTATCAATAGTTCCAATTGACCACAATTTTGACCACAACGGAAATCTGGACAACAGCGCAGAAGAGCGCCGAACGTAAAATGCTCGCCAAAAAGTCTGGACAAGAGCGCCAAATTCGTACGAAAGCGCTACATTCAGAGAGCCGAGCCATTCTACGAACCGGAAGGGATGAGAACAAGAAGCTCCTCGTCAAAACACTCTCCGTGATTGAATATATTGCTCTTTGTTATCTGTTCTGAGCAATATATAATAATCACTGCGAATGTTTTTCCTCTCAACGCAGGTACAAGTATCCTGCGTTGTCTTGTTTTTGTCGTGCCAGCAGCTCGGCTTCGGGAGAAAGCCCCAGTGGGGCTTTTGATAGCTTCTTGACGACCCGGCTGTTTTAAACTGTTTCTCGGCGAGAGTATCCCCATCGTTTTTAAGATAAAATAAACATCCCTTTACTTATCCAAACCCTTGTATTATAATAGTATATCATCAAAAACAAGGAGCGCACATTATGTCTGAAAAAACTGAATGTATGAACAAGGCAGTTTCAAGAGATAAAACAATTATCAGAACAAGTATTATAGGCATTGTTGCCAATGTTTTTCTCGCTGCGTTTAAAGCAATTATAGGAACGATTTCGCATTCCGTTGCTATTACAATGGATGCGGTTAACAATATTTCGGACGCGGCAAGCTCGGTTATCACCATAGTAGGAACAAAGCTTGCAGGCAAGGAAGCGGACAAAAAACACCCCTTCGGCTACGGCAGAATAGAATATCTCAGCGCAATGGTTATTTCCGTGCTTGTGCTCTATGCAGGCATAACCGCTTTTGTTGAATCGGTTAAAAAAATAATAACCCCCGACACACCCGATTATTCAAATGTTTCGCTTATTATTGTTGCGGTTGCGGTTGTTGTTAAAATCGTGCTCGGCTGGTATGTTAAAAGCGTTGGCAGGAAGGTTAATTCGGATTCGCTTATCAATTCGGGCGCTGATGCAACGCTTGATTCAATTATCTCGGCTTCAACACTTGTTGCGGCAGGAATATACCTTATTTTCGGCATTTCACTTGAAGCATATCTCGGTGCAATTATCGCGCTTGTTATTATCAAATCGGGCGTTGATATGCTGCGCGAAACCCTTTCAAAAATACTCGGCGAGCGAACGGATTCGGATTTGGCAAAGGAAATAAAGCAAACCGTTATTGCCCACCCCGAAATTACGGGTGCATACGATTTAGTTCTGCATAACTACGGACCCGATTCCTATCAGGGTTCTGTTCACATTGAGGTTCCCGATACGCTTTCGGCTGATGAGCTTGATTTGCTTATACGCAAGGTCAGCGAGGATGTTTTTGCAAAGCACAATGTTATTCTTACTGCTGTCGGCGTTTATTCGGTTAACACAAAAGAGCCCGAGGCTGCGGCTGCAAGAGAAAAGGTTAGAAGCATTGTTCTGAAACACGATTATATTTTGCAGATACACGGCTTTTATATTGATTTTGAAGCAAAGAAAATGCGCTTTGATTTAGTTGTTAGCTTCGATGCGCCGAATCGCCGCGAGGCATTCAATAACGCCTTTTCCGAGGTGCAAAAGGCATTCCCCGATTTTGAAATTCAGGCAATTATGGACACCGATTTCAGCGAGCAATAATATAAAAAACAAAGTGAATAGGCATTATTAAAGGGGCTGAAAGGAATATAAGCACGCTTCTTGTTGCGGAAAAAGCACTTTCGTTTTCGACGCGGATTATTAGGGAAATTGCATATCATCAAATCAGATTATTAAAAAAATAACAGCATATTTCACAAAAATGATTTTGATTATTGACAAAGCAGGTGCACATAGTGTAACCTTTACTTGTAAGGCAACGGGGTCTTTGAGGAAACTCAAGGACCCTTTAAATTTTTCATAATTCTTTTTGGGCAACGGAGTCTTTGGGTTTATCTCAAAGACTCTTTATCTTTATATTAATACCAATTAAATATGTTTGGACAATGGCGTCTTTTGTATCTGATACAGAAGGCGCCTCTTTTTTTGGAGGTGTTATTATGAATAGTGATAATTCAGAGGTTCTTCAGGCTGCAAGAATCAATTTTTATCCAAAGCCCGCCGTTTCGCTTCCGGTTATTCTTGTTGAGCACAACGACAAGGCGGATGCACTTTATGCGGACGACAATTTTGAGCATGAATACTGCTTAAACACCACAACGTGGGATTAATAATGTAATAACTTTTTTGGAGGATATAATAATGAGTATGACAAAAGAACAAATCTTGAAAGATGCAAAAGAAAACAATGTTGAATTCGTAAGATTGCAGTTTACGGATTTATTCGGAAGAATGAAGAATGTTGCAATAACACTTTCACAGCTTGAAAAAGCGCTCGAAAATGAGTGTATGTTTGACGGTTCTTCAATCGACGGCTTTGTTCGTATTGATGAAAGCGATATGTATCTTCACCCCGATTTCAACACATGGGCAATCGTTCCGTGGAGAAAGCACAATCAGTATAAAACCGCACGCCTTATCTGTTCGGTTTATAAATCAGATAACACAACACCCTTTGAGGGCGACCCGAGAAATGTTTTGATTAAGGTTATGGAAGAGGCAAGAAAGCTTGGCTACGGCTTCAACGTTGGTCCCGAATGCGAATTCTTCCTTTTCAAGCTCGACGAGGACGGCAAGCCCACCCTTGAAACAGGCGATAAGGCAGGCTACTTCGACCTCAACCCGATTGACCACGGCGAAAACTGCCGCCGCGATATCTGCCTTGCGCTTGAGGATATGGGCTACACCATTGAGGCTTCTCACCACGAGGTTGCCGAGGGTCAGCATGAAATCGACTTCCAGTTCGGCGACGGACTTCTTACAGCCGACAGAGTTATGACCTTCAAGCATGTTGTTAAAACCTATGCAACAAAGCACAATCTTCACGCAACCTTTATGCCGAAGCCGATTTACGGTATCAACGGTTCGGGTATGCACACAAATATGAGCCTTTACAATGTTGAAACTGGCGCAAACGTTTTCGACGACCCGAGCGGCGAGCTCGGACTTTCAAAGGAAGCATATTCCTTTATCGCAGGTATTATGGAGCACATCAAGGGTATTGCAGTTTTCTCTAACCCGACAGTTAACTCCTATAAAAGACTTGTTCCCGGTTATGAGGCACCGAGCTATCTTGTTTGGAGCACCTCAAACCGTTCATGCCTTGTCAGAATTCCTGCTTCAAGAGGAAAAGGCACAAGGGTTGAGCTTCGCTGCCCCGACCCGACCTGCAACCCCTATCTTGAAATGGCTCTCTGCTTAGCTGCAGGACTTGACGGCATCAAGAGAGGTCTTGTTCCGAAGCCTGCATACGATGAAAACGTTTTTGTTCTCACCGATGAAGAGCTTAAAGAGGAAGGAATTGATTGCCTGCCCGGTTCACTTGAGGAAGCAATCAAGGAAGCAGAAAAAGACCCGTTCATCAAGGAAACTCTCGGCGCTCATGTTTACGATAACTATATTGAGGGCAAGAAGCGTGAATGGGATGAATACAGAAAACAGATCAGCGAATGGGAAATCAAGAGATATATGATTAATCATTAATCTGATTTGAATATTATAACTTTGCTTACAATGGGGTAGGACGCGCAGGCTTCCTGCCCCATTATCTCTTCCAAAAAGGGGGTGCCCCACTCTTGCCTTTACACTAACGGGTGAGGCATTCCCGGAAGAAGAATAAACTATGGGAGAAAGAAAATGACTGATTCAATTTTTACGGCTGTTAACGACAGCGTATTCGGCGTTTGGTTTTTAATTGGCGCCGCGCTTGTGTTCTTTATGCAATGCGGTTTTGCTATGGTTGAAAGCGGCTTCACCAGAGCAAAGAACGCCGGCAATATTATAATGAAAAACTTAATGGACTTCTGCATCGGCGCAGTTATGTTCATATTACTCGGCTTCGGCTTGATGATGGGCGAAGAGTGTTTGGGCGGTTTCATCGGAATACCCACTCTCGGCGTATTCACCGACTATGCACATTTCGACTGGTCGAACTTCGTGTTTAACCTTGTGTTCTGTGCAACGGCGGCAACCATCGTTTCTGGCGCTATGGCTGAAAGAACAAAATTTTCGGCTTACTGCATTTATTCTGCTGTTATTTCAGCAGTTGTTTATCCGATTGAAGCAGGCTGGATCTGGAACGGCGAGGGCTGGCTTGCAAAGCTCGGCTTCCACGATTTTGCAGGCTCTACCGCGATACATATGGTTGGCGGTATTGCAGCATTCATCGGCGCTGCAATTCTCGGTCCCCGTATCGGAAAATATAAAACGGATAAAAAAACGGGCAAAAAGGTTGCAAGAGCTATCCCCGGTCACAACCTGACCGTAGGCGCGCTCGGCGTATTCATTCTCTGGTTTGGCTGGTACGGCTTCAACGGCGCAGCAGCAACAGACATTGATATGCTTGCAAGCATATTCCTGACAACAACGCTTGCACCGTCCATTGCAACGGTTGTTACAATGATTTTCACCTGGGTTAAGGACGGCAAGCCCGATGTTTCAATGAGCCTCAACGCCTCGCTTGCAGGACTTGTTGCAATAACAGCTCCATGCGACTGCACGGATGCGCTCGGCTCAATCATTATCGGCGCTGTTTCGGGAATTATAGTTGTTGTTGCAGTTGAGTTTATAGATAAGAAACTGCATGTTGACGACCCCGTTGGCGCCTGCGCGGTTCACCTTGCAAACGGCATCTGGGGAACCTTCGCGGTTGGTTTGTTTTCAACAGGAACAAACGGAGTCGGAAAGGGCTTGTTCTACGGTGGCGGCTTAAATCAGCTCGGCATTCAGGCGCTCGGTTTTCTTGCAGTTGCATCGTGGACGGTTTGCACAATGCTTATTGTTTTCACCATTATTAACAAGGTTCACGGACTTCGTGTAAGCAAGGAAGAGGAAATCAAGGGTCTTGACGCAACCGAGCACAACCTTCCCTCTGCATATGCAGACTTTATGCCTGCAATGGCAGTTGCAACCTCCGCTTCAATGAAAGCGGCTTTGCCCGAGGCAAAGGAAGTTACGGGCGCACCCATCGAGCCAGTTGAAAGAGCGGTTCCCGTTGAATCCTTCCTTGTTAAAAATCAGCCGAAGCTCACTAAAATTGTTATGGTGTTCAGCCCTGCTCGCTTCGAGGATGTTAAAGAGGCAATGAACAGTATCGGCGTTACGGGTATGACCGTTACAAATGTAATGGGCTGCGGAGTTCAGAAGGGCCACGACATAAGAAAATACCGCGGTGTTGAAATTGAGGAAATGAATCTCAACCCGAAGATGAAGCTTGAAATGGTTGTTTCGGCAGTTCCCGTTTCAGAGGTTGTTGAAGCAGCGCGCAGAGTGCTTTATACGGGCAACATCGGCGATGGAAAAATCTTTATCTATGAGGTTGATGATGTTGTTAAGGTTCGCACAGGCGAACACGGTTATGATGCTTTACAAGGTGAAGATGATATTTAATTAATAAAAATGTAATAATCAGGGCGGAATTTATTCCGCCCATATAGTGCGTATTTTGGAGGAGATAGAAATGTGTTCAATTATGGGATATTGCAGCCCAAAGGCTGATTATAAAGTATTTGAAAAAGGCTTTGTCCGCACTAAATCGCGCGGACCCGACGACAGCAGAATTATTGATACGGGAAAAGGATTTCTCGGCTTTCACCGTCTTGCAATTATGGGGCTTACCCCATCGGGAATGCAGCCCTTTGAGCTTGACGGAAGCTATGTTGTTTGCAACGGCGAGCTTTACGGATTTGAAAAGGAAAGAGAATTATTAAAACAAAAGGGCTACACCTTTCAGTCAGACAGCGACTGCGAAATTCTTCTTCCGATGTATAACGAATACGGGCTGGGTATGTTTGCAAGGCTCGACGCGGAATTTGTCTGCATAATATATGACGGCAAAACAGGCAGATATATTGCCGCGCGCGACCCCATCGGCATTCGTCCGCTGTATTACGGATACGATGATTCAGGCGCAATTCTTTTTGCAAGCGAAGCTAAAAACCTTGTTGGAATTGCAAAAAAGATTATGCCGTTTCCCCCGGGACATTATTATGCTGACGGCGAGTTTACCTGCTACTGCGATATTGCAACGGCGCAGACCGTCTGCAAGGACGATGTTGAAACCGCCTGCAAAAACATCCGAACAAAGCTTACAGAGGGAGTTAAAAAACGCCTTGTTGCAGATGCGAAGGTTGGCTTTCTGCTTTCGGGCGGTCTTGATTCCTCGCTTGTTTGCGCAATAGTGGCGGCAGAGAGCGATAAGCCGATTGAAACCTTTGCAATCGGAATGAGCGAGGACGCCATAGACCTTAAATATGCAAGGCAGGTTGCGGATTTCATCGGCAGCCATCACACAGAAATTTTTATGACACCCGAGGAAGTTATTTCAACTCTTGAAGAGCTTATTCACATTCTCGGAACATATGATATAACAACTATCCGCGCAAGCGTCGGTATGTATCTGATATGCAAGGCAATTCACGAAACAACCGATATTCGCGTGCTTTTAACGGGCGAGATTTCAGACGAGCTTTTCGGATATAAATACACCGATTTTGCCCCGTCGGCTCAAGCCTTTCAGCAGGAAGCGGAAAAGCGAATCAGCGAGCTTCATATGTATGATGTTCTTCGTGCTGACCGCTGCATTTCGGTAAACTCGCTTGAAGCAAGAGTTCCCTTCGGCGACCTTGATTTTGTTCGCTATGTTATGGATTTAGACCCCGAAATCAAAATAAACAAATACGGCAAGGGCAAATATCTGCTTCGCCACGCCTTTGAGGGTATGGGCATACTGCCCGATTCAATTCTATGGCGTGAAAAGGCAGCCTTTTCAGACGCGGTTGGTCATTCAATGGTTGACTACCTCAAGGAATATGCCCAAACAAAATACACCGACGCGCAATTCGAAGAGCTCAGCGCAAAATACGAACACGCAAAGCCCTTCACAAAGGAATCGCTTTTATACCGCGAAATCTTTGAGAAATATTATCCCGGGCAGGCTGAAATGATTGTTGATTTCTGGATGCCCAACAAGGAATGGGACGGCTGCGATGTTAACGACCCGTCAGCGCGTGTGCTTTCAAACTACGGTGAAAGCGGAAAATAATCGGTAAACAAACCGAATACAACAGGAAGAGAGATGTAAGACTATGTTAAAAGAAGGACAGGTGCGAATCCCGTCGGGCTGTGCGATTGCAGCAATTATAGACCGAAAGGGCGAGCTAATAAACGGCTCTGAAATAATTAAATCAATCGCGCTGATGCACGACCGTTCAAACGGGCTCGGCGGCGGCTTTGCGGCATATGGAATATATCCCGAGCACAAGGATGACTACGCTTTTCATATTTTCTATGAAAACAGCGAGGCGCACAGAAAATGCGAGGAATTCTTATTCAGGCATTTCAATATTGATGTTGCCGAGCGCATTCCTACAAAAACAATACCGAGCATTGAAAACGGACCCGATATCTGGCGCTATTTCGGCAGAGTTAACCGCGTTCGTATGAAAAATTCGCGTCTTGATGAGGGCGAATATGTTGTTCAGTGCGTTACAAAGGTTAATTCAGCCTACGACGGCGCATATATCTTTTCTTCGGGAAAGAATATGGGCTGTTTCAAGGCGGTTGGTTACCCCGAGGATGTGGGCGAGTTCTATATGCTCGACCAATACAATGCATATTTATGGACTGCTCACGGCAGATTTCCTACGAACACACCCGGTTGGTGGGGCGGCGCTCACCCGTTTAATATCCTCGACTGGTCCATAGTTCACAACGGCGAGATTTCAAGCTACGACGCCAACAGGCGCTACATAGAGCAATTCGGATATAAATGCACGATGCAAACGGATACCGAGGTTATCACCTATCTTTTCGACCATCTTATCCGTCATCACAATCTGCCTGCAAATGTTGCGGCAGATGTTTTAACCGCACCCGAATGGGATGAAATAGACAGAATGGACCCCGAAAAGAAGGAATATTTTACCAACCTTCGTGCAATATACAGCGGTGCGCTTGTTAACGGACCGTTTTCGGTTATTCTCGGCTCAAACAAGGGCTTGCTTGCAATTAACGACAGACTTAAGCTGCGTTCGCTTACTGCTGCAACCAAGGGCAGCAGAGCGTATTTTGCAAGTGAAGAGAGCGCAATCAGAATTATTTGCCCCGACCCCGATGAGGTTTGGTCGGTAAGCGGTGCGGACCCCGTATTTGTTGAGCTTGAGCTTGATGAAAAGGAGGATGAATAATATGAGCATTAATTTTATCCCCCGAAGATTTACGGTAGTGCGCGATAAGGAGCTTTGCATTAACTGCGGCTGCTGTGTTCGCCAGTGCTCCAACGAATGCCACTACTTTGCAGATGATGAAAAAACCGTGCTTGTTAATTCAAACGCCTGCGTTGCGTGCCATCGCTGCGTTGATTTATGTCCCACAGGCGCGCTGAGAATAGAAAAATATGTTTGCGACTACAGGGATAATGCAAACTGGACTCCGCAGTATCAGCAGGAAATCTGCCGTCAGGCAGAAACGGGCGGCGTTCTTCTTTCAGGTATGGGAACGCCAAAGCCCTATCCGATTTACTGGGATAAAATCCTGCTCAACGCTTCCCAGGTTACAAACCCATCCATTGACCCCCTTCGTGAGCCGATGGAAATCAGAACAATTTTAGGCAGAAAGCCCGAAAAGATAACCGTTGAGAAGAAGGGCAAATCAACTGTTGAAATGCCGCCGCAGATTATTCTTGAAACGCCGATTATGTTTTCGGCTATGAGCTTCGGTTCAATCAGCCTTAACGCTCAGAAAACGCTTGCAATGGCGGCAAAGAACCTCGGAACGCTGTTTAACACAGGTGAAGGCGGACTTCATCCCGACCTTGAGGATTATACCGACTATGCCATTGTTCAGGTTGCTTCGGGTCGTTTCGGAGTTCATAAAAAATATCTTGAAAGCGCAAGATTTATTGAAATAAAAATCGGTCAGGGTGCAAAGCCGGGTATCGGCGGACATCTGCCGGGCGAGAAGGTTAATGTTGAGGTTTCAAACGCAAGAATGATTCCCGAGGGCAGCGACGCTATCTCCCCTGCTCCGCACCACGATATTTATTCAATCGAGGATTTGCGCCAGCTTATCTGGTCGCTTAAGCAGGCAACGGAAAACAAAAAGCCCGTTTCGGTTAAAATTGCCGCTGTTCACAATGTTGCGGCAATCGCTTCGGGCTGTGCAAGAGCAGGCGCGGATATTGTTGTTATCGACGGTTTCAGAGGCGGAACGGGTGCCGCGCCGACAAGAATAAGGGATAATGTCGGCATTCCGATTGAGCTCGCGCTTGCAGCCGCAGACCAGAGACTGCGCGATGAGGGAATACGCTCAAGCGTTTCGCTTGTTGCGGCAGGCTCCTTCAGATGCTCTGCGGATATTGTTAAGGCTATTGCGCTCGGCGCGGACGCCTGCTACTGCGCTTCCGCACCGCTTATTGCAATGGGCTGTCATATGTGCCAGACCTGCAACACGGGCAAGTGCAACTGGGGCATTGCAACTCAGCGTCCCGAGCTTATAAAGCGCCTTAACCCGGATATTATGCACGAAAGAGTGGAAAATCTTATTCGTGCATGGAACCACGAAATTAAAGAAATCATGGGCGGAATGGGTATTAACTCGGTTGACTCACTTCGCGGAAACAGGCTTATGCTCAGAGGTCTCGGGCTCACCGAAAAAGAGCTTGAAATCCTCGGAATTAAGCACGCAGGCGAATAGGAGGTAGGGTTATGAAAAGAGTATATGCAAAAGAAGAACTTTGCCTTAACTGCCGTCTTTGCGAGGTTTATTGCAAAACCGCCCATTCACAGTCAAAGGATGTTATTAAGGCTAATAAATATGAAGAACCCGCACCCGTTTCAAGAATATCGGTGTGCGGAGATAATATGCTTTCGGCGGCGGTTAACTGCCGTCACTGCGAAAACCCGAAATGCGTTGAAGCGTGCATAACGGGCGCAATGCAAAAGGATGCAAAAACAGGCATTGTTTCTGTTGATGAGAGCAAGTGCATCGGCTGTATGACCTGCCTTGCGGTTTGCCCGTTCGGCTGCATTAAAACAGGAAAATTCGCTGTTAAATGCGATTTATGCCAGGGCGAAACAGAACCTGCCTGCGTTAAAAACTGCCCGAACCGCGCGCTTGTTTATGTTGATTTGGGAGGTGCAAAATGATGAAATATCTAATTATAGGCGCCTCTGCGGCAGGGCTTGCCTGCGCCGAGCAAATCAGAAAAGAGGATAAAAGCGGTGCAATAACCGTTTTAACAAAAGAACACTATCTCCCCTACTCTCGCCCGTCAATCAGCTATTATCTTAAAGGCGTTGTTGGTGAGAAGGATATGCTTCTTCGCAAGCCGTCATATTATAAAGCAAACGGCATTGAAATTATAACGGATGCCGAGGTTAAGGAAATTAACCCCGAAGCAAAAACAGTTAAGGCAGGCAGAAAAACCCATTCATACGATAAGCTCTGTCTTTGCACAGGCTCGAAGCCCTTTGTTCCGCCGATGAAGAATGTTATCGGCAAGGAAAATGCGCTCACCTTCCTCGACCTTGAAAGCACAAAGGCGGTTAAGGCTAAGGCAAACAGCTCTACTAAAGCAGTTGTTATCGGCGCAGGGCTCATTGGTATGAAAGCGGCTGAGGGACTTTCAAAAATCTGCAAAAGCGTTGATGTTGTTGAGCTGTCTCCTCGTATTCTTCCATCAATTCTCGACGCTAAATCATCAAAGGGCGTTAAGAAATATATTGAGGAAAACGGGCATATTAAATTCCACCTCGGCGACACTGTAACCGAGGCAAAAAGCAGCGGCAGAAAAATAACCTCGGTTGTTTTAAAAAGCGGAAAAGAGCTTAAATGCGATTTGCTTATTCTCGCAGTTGGCGTTCGTCCCGAAACCGCACTTGCAGAAAATGCAGGGCTCGAGGTTGACAGAGGAATTATTGTTGATTCCAAAACAATGCAGACAAGCGACAAAAGCATTTATTCCGCAGGCGACTGCACCGTTTGTGTTGATATGCTCGACGGCTCAAAAAAGATTATTGCCCTTTGGGTTAATGCTGTTCAGCAGGGAAAAATTGCAGGCGCTCAGATGGCTGGCAAAAATGAAACGCTCGGCGGTTCATATGCGGTTAACGCCATTGATTTTTACGGACTTCGCATCTGCACCTGCGGACTGATTAATGCTTCAGGCGAGCAATACAGCGACATTATAAAACAGGACGGCGATAAATATAAGCGCCTGATTTTTGAAGGAAACAGGCTTGTTGGCTTTGTTTTGATTAATTCGAGCGAAAACGCAGGAATCTACACAAGCCTTATTGAAAATCAAACTGATTTAACAACGCTTGACGGCGATATAACAGGGACGCCTTCGCTGTTTTTATTCGGCAAGGAAACAAGGCAGAGCAAGCTGAAAGGAGAAACTGAATTATGAGTATTACGGCAGGACTGAGAAGATACGAGGAAATAAACAAAGAGGTTTCTCAGGTGCTTATTTCAAAGAATAAAGCCGTTATCAAGGATGTTAACGGTCAGCGCTACATAGGCTGTGCGCTTGATGAGGGCAAAACCGTTGAGCTTTACGGCACAGCAGGAAACGACCTGGCGTGCATGCTCAACGGCGGAAAGGTTATTCTTTACGGAAACGGTCAGGATGCCGTTGGAAATACAATGGGCGGCGGTGAAATAATAATTCACGGTCACACCGGTGATGCGCTTGGCTACGGAATGCGCGACGGACAGATTTATATCCGCGATAATGTTTCGTGCCGCGGCGGAATTCATATGAAGGAATTCAGAGAAATGAAGCCCGTGCTTGTTATCGGCGAGAACGCAGGCTCGTTCCTCGGCGAATATATGGCAGGCGGAACAATAGTTCTGCTCGGTCTGCATCTTAAAAGGGGCGACAAGCTTTTCGGAACGCACTGTGCATCGGGAATGCACGGCGGAAAGATTTTTGTTCGCGGCAGCTTCCCGAAGGAAAATCTCTCGCCCAATATAAAGGTTTCAAGTCTTACAAAAGAGGATGAAAAGGAACTTGCGGAATATGTTAAAAACTACTGCAAATTCTTCGGCGAGGATTATGAAAGCATAATGGAAAAGCCGTTCAAAAAGCTCGTTCCCGCAACCTCAAGACCATACGCAAATCTTTATACCCCGAATTAAGGAGCGCTTATGTTCAGCTCATTACATGAAGAATGCGGCGTGTTCGGCATCTTTGAAAACAGAACCGCGTCGGTAGCAAACTCCGTTTATCTTGCCCTTTATGCGCTTCAGCACAGAGGGCAGGAGGCGTGCGGTATTGCCGTCAATGACGACGGCGTGTTCAGCCATTATAAGGGAAGCGGACTTGTGCCGGATGTGTTTTCTTCCGAAAAGCTTGCCTCGCTCGGCAGGGGAAATATGGCGCTCGGTCACGTTCGTTATTCAACTACGGGCGGCAAGGATATCAATAATATTCAGCCGCTCGTTATCCGTCATATAAAGGGCAATCTCGCCCTTGCGCATAACGGGAATCTCGTTAACGCCGATGAAATACGAAAGAACTTTGAACTTTCCGGCGGTATTTTCCACGGAACCTCGGATACGGAAGCGATTGCCTACTCCATCGTGTCAGAGCGCCTTCGTTCGAAAAGCACGGAGGAAGCGGTTGAAAAAACGATGCAGAAAATCAGCGGTGCTTATTCCTGCGTGATTATGACGGCAACAAAAATGATAGCCTTTCGCGACCCCAACGGCTTTCGTCCGCTTTGCATCGGCAAAACCGAGGGAGGAGCGTATTGTATCAGCAGTGAATCCTGCGCGCTTGATGCCGTCGGCGCCGGCTTTATCCGTGATGTAAAGCCGGGTGAAATCGTGGTCTTTTCCGATAAGGGAATGAAATCAATTACAACCCACTGCCGCGCCAAAGATAAAAGCAGTATCTGCGTGTTTGAATATATCTATTTTGCCCGTCCCGATTCCGTGATTGACGGCGCTTCGGTACACAGCGCAAGAATACGGGCAGGCGCTTTTCTCGCCAAAGAGCATCCCGTAGATGCCGATATCGTAATCGGCGTGCCCGATTCAGGGCTTGACGCGGCGCTCGGCTATGCGCGTGAAAGTAAAATTCCTTACGGCATAGGCTTTATCAAAAACCGCTATATCGGCAGAAGTTTTATTCAGCCGTCACAGGAACAGCGCGAGGACGCAGTAAGAATAAAACTCAATGTTATGAAGGAAAACATTGAGGGTAAAAGAGTCGTTATGATTGACGATTCCATTGTCAGGGGAACCACCTGCGCAAGAATTGTGAAGTTGCTCAGAGAAGCAGGCGCAAAAGAAGTGCATATGCGCGTGTCTGCGCCGCCCTTTAGGCATCCCTGTCATTTCGGTACGGATATCGACAGCAGCGATAACCTGATTGCCTGTCAGTATGATACGGTTGAGGAAATTGCAAAGGTCATCGGCGTAGATTCGCTCGGCTATCTGTCAGTGGAAGCAACGCATAAAATCGCTGAGGGCGCAAGCGTTTGCTTCTGCGACGGCTGCTTTACAGGCAATTACCCGCTGAAAGTCCCCGAACAAATCAGTAAGAATAAATTTGACACAAAACTCGGTAATTTTTCAAATTACTATCAGGTTCTTGATTAAAATTTAAAAAGAGAGAGCATTTTGTGCAAGTGTAAAATGAAAGTGGACACAAAAAAGTGTTCACTTTCATTTTTTGTTGTATAATGAGAATAAAGGAGA
>SVQE01000007.1 GCA_015065505.1 Oscillospiraceae bacterium | reverse complement strand
TTACTGTCGGCAATGCATTCGCCGAGTAAATCGTTTGAATAACCGTGTCCTTTGAATGACCCCGAAACCCAGAGGCAGTTAATAAACATATAACCGTCTGCTTCAATCGGATTCCACGCATTTTCGGCAGGTATATATTCAATAAAGCATTTGCCTCGCTCGGTGCTTTTGAGAAAAACAAGACCGTCGTCAAACCGCTCGGAAAGCCACGCCTTTTTAGACGCGACCTGTACATCGTTGTTATTTGAAATCGCACAGCAGATGTGCTCATTTTCAATATTATCTTTCGTTACTTTTATATATTCCATATCATGTCTCCCGTTAAATCAGAAGTTGTCTTACAGTTCCATTCCCATAAGAATTACTTCGCTTTCTTTTTTGAATCCGTGCTTCTCATAAAACTTTGGAAGAAAGCCGTCGCCTTGCGTTATCAGGTTGACTCCCTTAATGCCGCGCTTTTTCATTTCCTCAAGACAGGCTTCAAGCAGCTTTGTTGCAATGCCCTGTCCCTGATAATCGGGATGTACGGCAAGGTCGTTGATTTCAAACATTCTGCCCCAATGAAACAGCATAGAGCTTCCGAGAATAAATCCTGCCACCTTACCGTCAACAAGATATTCCAAGCCATAGGACTGCTTTGATTCCATTATTTCTTTAATATGAATTTCCGCATCCTCTATCTTCCAATTATCGTTCCACGGCTCGCCCGAAAATGCTGTTGCATAAATAATACCGTATTCCGTGATGTGTTCTGTCGTACATTCTTTTATCATAGACATTTCCTTTTTATTTTAATCGATAATAGCAAATGCTTTTACCTTTTCCTTCACGCCTCAATTCGCCTTCAGCAACAAGCTTACGGAGTGCGCCTTCAACGGAACTCAGACTAAGCGACGGGCAAAGCTCTCTGATATCCTGCTTTGTAAATCTTCCGATTTTTGTCAGCGTTGCTTTTCTGACTACCTCAAGAGCAGGGAGCTTTTCTTCCACCAACTCAAAGCGTTCTTCAAAATCCTTGTAAGCCGAAAGAATTGTACCGAGTAAGTATTTGATAAACGGTACTTTATCCTCATTACCTTCATGCCAACCGATTTGTGCCTGACCCAGCACGTTATAGTACAAATCCTTATTCTTTGCAATTTTTGCTTCAAGGGAGATGTACTTGCCTACATAGAAACCGCTTCGATACAAAAGCAGGGTTGTGAGCAATCTGCTCATTCTGCCGTTACCGTCATTAAATGGGTGGATACAAAGGAAATCGTGGATGAATACAGGAATGGCAATCAGCGGTTCAACCTCCATATTCCCGATAACGCGGTTATATTCCTCACAGATTTTATACAGTGCTTCGGGCGTTTCAAACGGACTAAGCGGTGTAAACAGCGTTTCAGTATGCCCGTCCGGGTATGTTGCACTGATATAATTCTGAACGCTCTTTGTCCTGCCGCCCATAGGGTTGTTCATATGGCTGTACATAATCTTATGAAGCTGAAGAATGTAATTCTGTGTTATCGGAATAGCGTCAAAGCTCTCATGGATAGCGGAAAGCACGTCACGGTAACCCGCAATTTCCTGCTCGTTCCTGTTTCTCGGAGCCGTCTTTTCTTCAACTAACTGACGAATACGGGTGTTAGTTGTCACAATACCTTCAATGGCGTTTGATGCCTCCGTGCTTTGCACCTTTGCAATCTCAACGAGCTTTTCAAGCTCTGCGGGACGCTGCTTGAGATACAGCTCCTGCTTGCCGGCTTCTTTATAGATAGCAGCAATCAGCCCAAGCACCTCGGAATCCCACTTTTGATTTTTAATTTCAGAATAGTTAAAGCTTCTCATAACCTCACCTTTGTCGTTATTCCCTTAAATCATAGCATATATTAAGGTAATAGTCAAGCGTTCAAGGGCATATTCCCTTATTATTCTGTTTATTTTAAGGTATAATACACAAACTCCCCTTGTTTCCAAGGGGAGTTCGTCCTTATTTACCCTTTGTCGTTGCGTTATTGGGATTAATTTGATTAGCACGATTATTCATCGCTGCCCTGTACGCTGAATTATTAGGGTTCTTCTGGTTCGCATGATGATTCATCTGCGATTTTGTATGTGTCTTACCCGAACACTTCTTTGACATTCTTTTCTCCTTAGTCTTCGTCATCCCATGACGATGTAATATGTAATTCGCCTGAATCCATATCCATAGCCATATTATCGCCCATACGTAGCATCATATTTCCGTCTGAATCCATCGCCATATCATCAGACATTTTCATTGCCATATCGCCGTCATCAAAATCAAATAACCACACCATACAAATCTCCTTTACAAATAAAACGGTAACCCTAAAGGATTAGTAATTAATTCAATCTCTTCTCTAACTTGATCATAGAAGAATTTCCCGTAATTCCACTGGGCTTCTTCATAGTCCTCATCAAATACCAAATTGCAATATTCTTTAAAAAATGAACTACACCCATCTAATAAGCTAATTATCAATTCGTCTGATAGTTTTATAAAACTGAATGCCGGTATTCCTTGTTTATATTCGGCATTATCGTAGATTAATTCAGGAAAATTGGCTTTTAACTTGTCATAAGTGGACATACTATTATGCTTAATAAAATTCCAAAGACAATATAGCATATCGTAATATCTAAACGAAGATAATTCTGCTACTTTGCATTTTTTGCCTATCGCAGTGCTATAAAGCATATTTCGATTAAAAGTATCTTTCATTGCGTTTTCACGATTAAGAACATAAACTGTAACCGACTCTATCTGTGATGCCATATGATGAATAAACGAGGCATAAAGATTATCCACTAAACGTTTGCAATTTGTTTCATATTTATATTGATTTATCGCGCCTTCCATTCTGTTCATTTCGTTTGCTTCATCATAGTCAATGATGCCTTGCATAAAAAGCATATTATCAGAAATATTTTCTTTTTTGGGCTTTTCAATTCTGTTTTTTGCAGTAATGATTAAAGACTGATAATGATTCTTCCAATAATCTTTTATATCGTTAATCATCGTTTCAAAAACATTACAGTTATAATCATAGTATTCATTTTTTCGCGGATAAAAATAATGTGTTTTCCTTGCGTTAATAGTTTTTATTACTGATTCGGAAAAATCGCCGTCAAGTGATTTACAAAAGCGTATAGGATCAATTTTAACCTTGAACTCATCTCCGTTTTTACTGTAAAACAAGCCATAATGCCTTGTGTCCTCATACGAAAAATTGTCATAATCTTCTTTTGTCAGTTTTTGCTTGCTTCTTTCTTTTTTCATGTTTTCCTCCAAAAAGACGCCCTCAAAAGAGAGGGCGTCCCGCTTAATTGATTATTAAGCTAATACATAAGACCACTACCACTCTAACAATATTTTGTTTATAGGCAACAACCAGACAAACGGGTCTGATATCTCTTATGTGCTTTTATTGTAGCACATAAGTAAATCTTACGCAAGTTATTATACATCTATGCCAAAGCAACTTTCAATGTACTGACGGTTCAAAAAAAGACACCCTCAGAAAGCGAGGATGTCTTCGATTTGTACTTGAAACAAACAAGCAAGGTTATATAGATTTTCGGTGGAAGGGAGTTTTTCTCCGTTTACCCAATCGTATATAACTCTAGGAGAATGCAGTTCTAAAACTTCCGCTATTTCAGCATATGTCATTTTAGATTGCGTAATCAACCGATAGAGCTTAAGCCCAGTTGCCTTTTTGTTTATCTTGTACCTGCAGTCCATTGTGTAACCTCCAAATAATGAAATATTTTTCACATTTGGAAAGTGACTGCATATCAATTATAGCAAATTCATTATCTGTTGTAAATAAAAAAATAGCCGATAGGATAACACCAAGCTATCCTATCGGCTTTCGTTATGCTATTTCTGCCAGCATTAGGCGTTTTACTTCATCAATATATTCAAGGATTTCCTCATAGGCATCCGTGAATTTAAAATTGATGGTAATGTTCCCGTTTCCGTGAACAAGGATAGAATCAATCAACTCAACCACTATTGGTCTTGTGAGTTTATCAATCGTTGCGTACTGCAAAAAGTGATTTAAGAATTCATTATCCTTCATATCTTTTTTGCTGGGCTTAGTACCCTCTTTTTGCAATTCTTCGATTGCTTGGTCAAGTCCTTTAATTCTCTCAGCAATGCTTTCTTTGAGCTTAGTATATTCCTCCTGTGTAATCATTCCTGATTTCCAATCGGGATAAAGGCTGAGCGACATTTCTTTATACTTTTCTCTTTCGGCAATCTTCTTATCAATCGTGCGGTTAAGCAGATTGCCTTCGGGTTGTTTTTTCGCCCGTTCCTCCACTTCCAAAAGGAAAGCTTCCAGTTCCAGCGCCGTTTTAATCATTGCTTTGATTGTATAAAGTACCGCTTGCTCCAGCTTATCAATTCTGACCGAATGAGGAAAACAACCGCCACGCTTGTTATTCGTCACGCAGCGATAATAACTGTAAGTGCCGTAGTCAAAGTGGTTCGTCTTTTTGCTCATCGCCCTGTGGCAATCAGCGCATTTTACTAACCCCGTAAACAGTTCCACCTCGCCGGTGAGAAGCGACTTTCTTACAAACGCATCAGTACCGAAAAGGGATTGCACTTTATAAAAAGTGTCCTTATCAATAATCGGTTCGTGAGTACCCTCAACAATAATCCACTCCGATTTCGGTACCGGTCTGCACTGCTTAATCTTGTAGCTGACCGTGGTATTTTTGCCCTGTACCATATTGCCGATATACATCTCGTTTTTGAGAATACGGCGTACCGTTTGGTCGCACCATAAGCCGTCGTTATTCTTTCCCGAGGTATGAGAATAATTCAGCCCTTGCGCTTTCTTATAAGCAGCAGGGTTTTGAATACCGAGCGAATTCAAAGTTTTCACAATACCGAGTACGCCCTTACCTTCAAGAAATAGGCGGTAAATCATTCTAACTACCTCTGCGGCTTCGTCATCAATAATCAGTTTGTGGCGGTCATTCGGGTCTTTTTTATACCCGTAACACGCAAAAGAACCGATGAACTTACCCTGCTTTCGTGATACATTAAGCGTACCCCTGATATTGACGGAAGTTGTTGCAGCGACACTTTCGTTGATAACATTCTGAACGCCAATCGTAATGCACTGCGTAGCGGAATTCATATTATCCGAAAAAGAATCAACTCCGTTATTGAGGGCAATAAAACGCACCTTAAGGCGAACAAAAATATTGTCAATATAGTTACCGGCATCTGCATAGTTTCTGCCGAAACGGGATAAGTCTTTGACAACAACACAGTTGACTTTGCCCTCATAAACATCGTCCATCATTCGTTTGAAATCAGGTCTGTCAAAATTTGTACCGCTCCAACCGTCATCAACATAGATATCATACAGTTCAAATTCGGAGTGACTTTTCAAATACTCCAATAGGATTTCTCTCTGCGAAGTAACGGAATAGCTTTCGCCTTTATCTCCGTCCTCCTTTGAGAGCCTAATATAAAGAGCAACCTTCCAGCGTTTAGCGTCTGAAGGTTGCCCTAAAAATTCATCATATTTAGCCATAAAGCTACCTCCATAATAATCATTAGATTTTATGAAGGTGGTGCAAAACTATCTACAACTGAATTATATCACATCACCCTCATAAATGCAAATACTAAAATTTGTTAATGGCAATTCGGATTCATAACTACATCCATAATGCTATCTGAAAAACTTTTGCCGTTACCGAAATTAATCTTAACGCCGATGTCTCCGACCTTGAGCGTGTAAGGATTTTTAACCATTTCAAAAAACTGTTTGGAACGAAGTTCAATATTATCCGAAATATCCAAATCCAAGTCGCTGACATCGTAAAGACTCTCTTTGTCAATCGTGTTTATATCCGCTTTGCTAAGCTCTTTAAGCTGCTCTCTGTTAAGCATTAAACCAACACCTCTATTGGTTATTTTTGGCTTTGCGTACGGATTTATACGATAAACCAAAAGATTTATTATTTTACCCAATCTCTCTCCCTCCTTCCGTGGTTTTCTAATTCTCTTTGTCTTTCAACATCCAAAACCTTTTTGATGTGCGGGTATTCTTTTTCAAAGCGCTCGGCGACTTTCAAGTCATCACGCAGAGGTTTTAATTCCTCTGAAATCTCTTTTCGCCTTTGCTTTAGGGCATCAATATCCGTATCGTGTTTCGGTCTGCGAATACGATTTGAGATTTTATTTCTTTCCTTTTCAAGCTCAGACATCAAATCTTTTATCTCCCCAAGCACCGAATTGAAGTCGTCAAAGGTGTGAATCTCGTTCCGATTAAGGAATTCATATTCCTCCAATCGCTCATCAAGTTTTGCAATTTCCTGACGCATTAAAGGGGATACTGGTTGCGTTTCTTTTACCCTCATTGAGTCCTCAATCAGCTCACAAATCATACGAACAATCGCTACCAAACTGTTCTCCACATAATAGTTTTTGTACTTCTTTTCCAAAACTAAAAGCGGTGTTTGCATTGGCTTTCGGGGCGGAATTATCGCAACCACATACCTATTCTCTTCAATCGTGTTATAGATTTCTTTCAGAGAGTATCCTTTACCGAGGCTGCTAAAACGTACGGGACGCTGCCATCCTTCTGCAATAACGGAAGTAATGCGATGTTCAGAGTTTGTTTTGAACTTATATCCCATTGCAGCCATATGCTTCTGAAAGAATTTGAAGTTGTACGATTTTCTGATTGCTTCATCAATATCCCTCCTCAGAACATCACGATGGGTGAGCTTTCCGTTTTTATGGAGCCAGTATTCACTGTCCTTATGGCTGTAAAACGGAGCGTCTTGTAATACGGTTTTACCTCTGAATCGGCAAATGGAATCGGATATTTCCCGAAGCTTAATGTGGTCTTCAATCTTGTTTTTGAATTTCAGTCCGGTCTTAAAAGAAACAGAATTCACAACAAAGTGATTATGAATGTTGTCGGTATTGAGGTGAGTAGTTACCACCACCTCGTACTCATCACCCCACATTTTCTTTGCCGTATAAACCCCGATGGAGTGTGCTTCCTCAGGTGTAACCTCGCCTTTATCAAAGCTTTGATACCCGTGATAAGCGACATTGCCCGTCATCTTTCCGAACTTTCTTTTGGTCGCCATCATCGTTTGATAGGCGTTAAATGCGGAGCAGTTTATACCGCTGACAAACATCTTTTGATCTGTCTTATCGTCATCGGATACATACTGAAGCGCCTTTGCCAAATCGGTATCAAGGTACTGCTTATCAATCGTCTTGTCGGGATTGTTAGCGTACTCAATGACAGCTTTCAGGGAGCATTTTACAGGCCAAAATCCTGTGGTAGCCATTCATCTTCCACCTCCTCTTCGGGATTCAAATAATCACTTTCGTAATCATTCAGCACCCTCATTAACTTCTGTTGAGTGAGAAAATCGACCTGCTCATAGCAGATATCTACGAGCTCACAAAGGGTATCATAGAACCCTTCGGCAGCGTCATTGGGGATGACTTTCGGGGCGAATCCCGCCCCTCTCTGCCGAAGAAATTCGGATACGGACAACCCGCATTGGGCTGCATTTGAAACGATTTTTCGTTTCTCATCGGGTGTAACACGGACATAAACGGAGTCCGTTTTTTCATTTTTAGAATTCATAATTATTCTCCTTGTAGATTAGATTTTTGTTTTTTAAACGGGTTTTAGGGTGTCCCTAAAGGTGTTGCTAACGGGAAGGTTAGCAACGATTCGGAATTTGTGCGATACAAATTCCCTGCTTGCTACTGCGTAGGACGCATAACGACTCATTCTTTCTCCGATTGTCTTTGCCTCTGGCGGCGTTTTCTTTCCGCAGCTTTTTGCCGTTTGATTCTTTCGGCACATTCAGAACAATAGAGTCTGTTTTTCGTCTGCGAGTAAAAACTTTTCCCGCAGTTCGTGCAAGTTCTCTTGTTGTCCTTGCTCTCAAGTTCGGCTAACAGTTCCATATCATTCGGCAGAACTGATTTAAGAAAATAGTTGCAGTATATTCCTGTTGAAGAAATTAACTGAACGCATTGATGTTCGTCCCCGTCATCGAGCAGCAGACAGTTATCATCAACACAGTTACAACAATAATTTCTCACAAGCTTGTTAACCTTTCTTGATTGCTTGGAATTAATTTTTACAATCATCTTTTCTCCTTTCTGTCACACTTGTTAAAGCAAAAATGAGTTCTTAATATAATTTCATTAGAAATAAAAAAAGAACCTCAAAAGGCTTTGTAAACAAAGGCTTTTAAAGTTCAACAAGCGTGACATATTTTATTGTCTTTTAAATTTTTGAGCATCAAAAAAGCACCCACTAAAATCATTTTTTAGCAGATGCTTTTCTCTTTTGTGCTCTTTCATTGAAGCCGTAATCGACTCCCGCAAATGTTTCAAATTTCTGACCAATCTTATCCATTTGCTTAACGACAGCGCTATGCGTTTTGTAACCGACTCGCTGGGCGATTTCTTCGTAAGTCCTTCCTTCCAGACGAAGATTTAAAATTTGCTTTTGCTTTTCAGTCAGTTCTTTCATAAAGCTGTCAATGAGTTCCTGCGTGATTGCCTCGTCCTCAACATCTGTACTATCCGGAATATCAAACTCTTTCCCATCGTTTCGCTCAGCATACTCTTCTTGATATTGTTCGAGTGAAATCATTGGATGAGCAGTCCGGCTGTGATACCACTTTCTGAAGAAGTCCGTTTTTTGTTTGCTGTCCCTTGCATCAAAATCTTCCCAACAACGATTTTGCTGAATACATTCAATAACCGGTTTCAAGTTGAGCTTTTCAATCGTTTTATCAACCGTATATTTCATCACGCCACCCATCTCTTCTAAACTAGTAAACTCAAAAAAGATTTGAGGGGTATCCATAAGCAATGATAATACAGTATGAGAATCCATTATAATTTTCTCATCTATCATGGTTTTAATCCAATAATCCGGCTGATGAGCAAGCTTATACAACGGATCATATCCTGAGTATATCTCCTTATACGGACTGATGCCAAGGTAAGTCCAAACCATATATGCATAGATTTCGATAATGGCTTGCTTAAAACGATCACTTTCAACTAGTTCAATTTGTGTCCAGTCTCTTGTGATTTGTGCAGGGAAACGCGAGACCTTGAGTAAATCAGGACAAGCTTTTTCAAGAAGCTCACGAGGTATAGAATAAAACGCAGTTAGATATTCTGCGTTTTCAAATACACCAAGAGTACCATCCAACCTCTTGATTTGTATCGACATTTTGTCGCCTCCTTTCCGAGAAATAGTGTTCTCTATATAATTAACGGCGTTTGTATTACTGTTTTGTTCCCATTTTTGATAACATTTTTCGTTTCATCTCAAAATTATTTTATCACACAAATATTCCAAATCAAAGAACAAAAATAAAAAAAGCCGGCATAGCGTCAAAAATGACACCGTGCCAGCTTTTATACTAATATTATATTAACTGCTTTTTTACCTTTGGGACCTGTTTCAATAGAATACTTAACGGCATCTCCTTGCCTTATTGTATTACCCGTAAAATCAGAAACATGAAAAAATAACGAATCTAAACTGTTGCTGTCCTTGATAAAACCGAACCCACGATTTGAGTTATACTTCTCGACAACACCTAATCCACCTAATTTATTATCTTCCATTGGTTCGTCGTACGGATTGTTATTAGTAATGGATTGGATTTCTTCAATCTGCTCTATTGCTTCAACGCAATCATAATTAAACTTTTTTTGCTTTATTTGTCTTGCTTTTTCAAAATTCTTTATAGCTTGTAAGTATTGTTTCTTTTGTTTGAGAATCAAGCCATAATTTAAGTAGTTTTTATAATTACCTTTCCCTAATGATAAAGCTTTTATTGCATTGTTTTCGGCATTATTCAAATCATTTAAATACAAATAGTTTTCCGAAACTCTGCGATAAAGATAATCTTTTTTTCTATAATTAATCAAGTTAAATAAAACAGTATTCGAATCATAGAATCGATTTAGTGAAGTTAATACTTGTGCTCTTAATTCTACAATATAATAAGGTTTTTTTATATTTGGCAATGTATATAATGCTTTTTCCAACTGGTTGTCGCAGTAATATGCTTTTGCCAATTCATATTTGTAATCATTATCATTCTTATAAGAATTTGCTTTTTCAAGTAAAGAGATACTCTTTTTGATATATTTATCGGAAGGCATTATTGTCTTACCATGGAGAAAGCAAACATCCGCATATGTAGCCTTGTATTCTTTTCTGCGTTGCTCGTTATAGCTATCATATATCTTATGGCACTCTTCCAGATGCATAATTGCTTTCCAAAAAGCATCTTTAGTCCACTGTTGATAATCTCCAGCTATTTTCAGCAACGCATAGGCAATGCGATATTTAACCTTAAAATATTCCGGATTAATTCGAAGTGCTTCAGAAAAATCGTCAATTGCTTTCTGCCAATCTGACATCATATAGTACTGATATCCTCGTGCGTAATACCATTTAGCAAATTCAGGATTTTTTTCAATTAATTGGCTATAAATCTCAATTGCTCTATTATATTCTTCAGCCCTTGAGCAACTCCAAGCTAGCTCAACTAATACTTCTTCATCATAAGTGGTGGATAAAGAGTCAATATATGCAATCGCTTTTTTCCAATCATTAGCATATAAAAGCTTTTTTAATTCTTCGGGAATCATTTATATATTCCCTCCGTTTATTATTGTATCCTTTTCATCAGATGGCAAAATACTATATTTCAATATAGTATCATGTCCCCTTAAATAGTCGGAAACAAAATGCCTAATCTGGTCATTAATTTGCCAATTATTTATATTGATTGCAGAACCATAATCAAAATCATCATCGTTAAATGTCATAATCAAGAATCTATTATCACTATTTCCTGTTTGCAATAATTGATCAAATACAACTTTTTCTCCATTAGATATTGGCAAGGAATCCTTTATTTCATTCAATTCAAATAAAGGACTATTAACCGTAATACCAAAAACCAAATATTTGGCTATTTCTTCATCTATTCGCTCAATTACATAATCATTCATAATTGTAAACCTTATATATAATTCTGATCAATCACTTTTAAAGTATCTTCAATAAGCATATCTGCTTCTTTTTTTGTATTAATCAATCTAGTATTAACATCTTTTCCAAATAACAGCATTCCAAAATGAAATAATGTATGACGTTGATTATACAAATAATTATAACAGTTTTCGAGTTTCGCAACATTGTTTTTCGAGCATTTTGATAAATACTCAGTCTTTAAATAATAGATTTTTTTATTATCATCAAAATCAAACATATTAAAGCTATGTGATCTCATTGGTATTCCACAACTATTCAAATTGTATTTTAATACACCCTCTAATGCTTTAAGTGCCGGAAGAGTATACATCGAAAATTCTATATCACCTTTTGCAGGGTTTTTCAAATTAATGATCGCCTGCTTTATAAGTGTTTGAAGATGTTCTGGCAGTTTTTTCGAAGCAATAGTTGGAAGCATTTTCAGATAGTCGTCATTTAAATCTGCCTTGTTAATAGAAATACTATAAGCACTTCTCAAAACTTGGACAAAATCACCACAAGATATTTTTTCCATAATGGCTGTAGTAATAATCTGAAACAGATTACTATTTTTTCCTTGAACGACCATTTTTATATCATTAAATAAAGATAAGCTTAACCTATCCTGTTCAAACGATACAGTCCAAGTCTTTTTGGAATTACCCGTGTTGAATTGATACTCAATTCCTGTGTATTCTTCTTTAATCTCATTTAACAAACGTTCAACATCGTTATTGCTAACAGGGCTAATTATATAACCAGAATTAGAACCATAATCTTTTATAATCTTATTATCAAAAATAGCACTTTTAGCAAGCTTATCCGCACGATCATTATACTTGTTGTTTGAATGTCCGCTAACCTTTACAAATTCAATATTTATTATTTCCTTCTTTTCATCAATATATCTCTTGTAATAATCAGTTAATGACTTTTTAGCTTTCCATTCGCCACTTGCCCATTTGCCTATGCCCTCATAATCATAAAAAACAGTTACGTTATCATAACCATTTTTCCAAGCCCAATCCACAGCATTCAACACAGCAATAATTTCGCCAGCAATATTTCTCAAGTCTATGTATTTTTGATTATTACCCTTCATGCTTAATTCGACATTGTTCTCTGATGGTGTAAAGATACACACGCCAGAACCATATGCGTTTTTTTCAGAATCAAAACTACCATCAGTAAATGCTACCACACTACCTTTTTGAAGTCTCGGCATAATGTCATTTTCCATAACAACATCTACATCGTCAAGAAAGGCCTGTGCTTCTTCTTCAGATTCGAAACTTTTATAAACCGGACCCGAGAAGCCATTAGTTGCCTCTTTGCACTCTTCCCAAGAGTAAAACAATCCAGTCTTGAAACCTTTTTTAACAGCGTATATTTTGCTTTTTGGCATAATTAATCCTCCAATATATACCCTCTATTTCTGAGCTCTTTCGCCAATCTTTCTTTGCATTCTGTGACAGAATTTTTATAATCGATATAAATTATTCCATCAAGATCGGAAGGCTTTTCCATATCTAAATCAAGGTCCGTTGAGTTTTGAATTAAAACAGCAACATTTTGCCTGTCAATTTTTGCATATAACATGCCCATTTCAAAAACAACATTTTGACGAGCACGGTATTTTTTCTTTTTTTCATTTTCTTTTGCATAACCAATATCGTCAGGTGTAGCTAATACAACGCCATATTTAACGTCTTTCATATGCTTTTCTAAAGCCTCGATAATGGTTAATCCCCCAGAAGACTGTTGGCATAAAATGATTGGATTCAACTTCCAGCGACGCAACATAAGTTCCAAATCATTTCTTGCGGCCTCATCGTGTCCATAAACAACAAAAACCCCTTTTTCATTTTTGTTGTTTAAATCGGTGTTAAGTATAGTTTCAGTTAAGGTTTTACCCTTTCCATCTACAACATATTTCCCCGATTTTTTATAAGAACGCACATTGCTGTCGTTGTCAAAATAAAGATTGACACCATACTGGATCTCTTTTTCATCAACTAAAGAAATCCCTGCGCTATACATTTTACTAATAATATCTTCTCTTGTCATAATATCACCTCGTAATATTTAAATATAGCATAATATATTTAAATATACAATACTTATATTATTTTGCATACTTTTTGAAGTTTTCTGCTTGCTCAAGAACCTCTTTAAAAACATCATCATTTGTTACAGGCGGATAGCCGAATTCATCAAGCAAAACAACTATATCAAATTGCAAGTGTGCTTTAATATCATCACGGCTCGCCCAGTCGGTGTAATGGGAATTATCATCAACTGTTTCCTTAATTCTTTTTGCAAGTTCAACCATCTTATCTTCGGGGTATTCAAACTTGTATTTTTGTGAAACCGAAAAAAGAATATCATAAAATGCTTTTTCTTCAAAGGTGATTCCCATTTTGTCAAATGATTGCTGTTCCGTTTTGAGGTCTTGGAGCAAGTTTGTTAATTGTTCCGCAACCTCATCAAGAACCTCTTTTGCGTATGCTTCATCACGACGGCGGTCATTATAAGCATTGACGAGGTTTTCAAGTCTTTCAGAAAATTCAATGCCTTTAATCTTATTAACTTTTGTAAATTCGTCTATTGCGTCAACTAAAAGCTTTGTAAGAATTTTAACCTTTGTATTCGGCAAAGCAATACTATTGATTTTAGCGATATATTCATCGCTGAAAATATCAACGTCAATATGTTGCCCTGCCTCAAAAAGAACCTCTACGCCGTCTGACTGAATCGCCTCGGCAACTAACTTGCGAACCTTGGCGTTCATTTGGTTTATATCAGGAGCGTCGCCCTTTGTAAGTTTAAAGATGATAGAACGAACCGCACAGTAAAAATGAACATAGTCTTTTTCTCTGTCGGTGAAATCTTCACTTGACGCACAAAGATTAAATGCTTGTTTCATTCTTCTGGTTGCCGCCATGAAGCGTGTTTCGCTTTCTTCGGAAATCTGAATATACTCAACCGCATTGTTAAGGCAATTCAGCTGCTCCAATGGCAAACCATTGAAGAATTTTGAATCGTCAAACTTATGGAACATATGATGAAGTACATCAAGTTCATCTTTAACGATTTTAACACATTGAGAAACACCGTCAAATTCTTCTTTTCGATAGTTGGTGTATTTCTTCAATGCGACATTCATATTCTTCTTAATGCCGATATAGTCAACTATTAATCCTCTGTCTTTACCTTTATAAACACGATTTACACGGGATATCGTCTGAATGAGAGTGTGTTGCTGAATTGGTTTGTCGATATAAATAGTATCAAGAGCAGGAACGTCAAAACCTGTCAGCCACATATCAACTACAATGGCAATTTTGAAATTCGAATTTACATCCTTGAATTGACGGTCAAGTTCTTTTCTATCATCTTTAGTACCAAGCATAGAATAGAGTTCGGGTTCGTCATCCTTATTGCGAGTCATAACCATTTTCACCTTTGAAATAGGCTTTAACTCTTTCTTCTGCTTATCTGTTAACCTAACACCGTCTGCACATATTTTTTCTTCTTTCCATTCAGGACGGAGTTCTATTAATAATTTATAGAAATCATAAGCAATTGTTCTGTTTGCACAAACGAACATTGCTTTTCCGGCAACTGTTGCTCCTTCATTAACTCGGCTTTCATAATGCTGAATAAAATCTTCTGCAACTGTTCTCAATCTGTCAGGATCGCCTAAAATAACATCAAGTTTTGCTACTGCTTTCTGGCTTTCTTCAATCTGATATTCATTGGCGCCTTCTTCCGCACATTGATCATAATACTGCTCAATTTCACGGACTTTACCCTGATCAAGATTAACCTTTGCAGCTCTGCCATCATAAACGAGATTGACAGTGATTCCGTCATTTACAGATTCGGTCATTGTATAAGAATCTACAATATCACCGAAAACTTCTATTGTTGCATCAATAGGAGTTCCCGTAAAGCCAACATAAGTGGCATTTGGGAGAGAATCGTGAAGATATTTTGCAAAGCCGTATTTTCTCTGAACACCTTCTTTTGTTATTCTTAACTGTTGGTCAAGATTAACCTGTGAACGATGTGCTTCATCGGAAATGCAGATAATATTTGTTCTGTCAGACAACAAATCCAAATCTTCTGTGAATTTCTGAATGGTTGTCAGATAAACGCCGCCGCTTGTTTTTCCGGTTAATTCCTTTTTCAGTTGTTCTCTTGAATTGATACTGATAATGTTTTCATCACCAATATATTTCTTTGATGAAACAAACTGCTTTGAAAGCTGGTCATCAAGGTCGGTTCTGTCGGTTATAAGAATGATTGTCGGGCTGTGAAAGAACTTACTTTTCATCAACATTCTTGTCAAGAAAAGCATAGTATAGCTTTTTCCGCAGCCTGTTGCGCCGAAGTATGTACCGCCTTTTCCGCTACCTTCAGGCTTGATTTCTTTTTTTATGTTTTCAAACAGCTTTGTAGCCGCAAAATACTGCGGATAACGGCATACGATTTTTAAATCTTTTTTACTGCTATCAGGGAAATATACAAAATCTTTAACAACGCCTAAAAGCCTGTCCTTTCTGAACAAGCCTTTTACCATTGTCAATAATGAATTAATGCCGTCTTCATTTGTATCTTCGCTATTGACTTTATTCCATGAATAAAAATAGTCATATGAAGTAAACAACGAGCCATATTTGTTGTTTGCGCCATCACTGATAACAACAAATGCATTGTACTTAAATAGTTCGGGAATATCTCTCCTATAACGAACTGTCAACTGCGTATACGCATCCAATATGGTGGTATTCTCTTTTACGGCGGATTTGAATTCAAGAACAACAAGCGGCAATCCGTTCACATATACAATGCCGTCGGGAATTCGCAGTTGTTCACTGCCCTGAATTTCCACCTGATTAACCACTTTAAATATGTTCTTTTCCGGTTCATCGTAATTAATAAACTCAATGAAAATATCTTTCTGTGTCCTGTCTTCACGGGTTAATATGAAGCCATCTGAAATCATCTTCATAATGGTCTTATTAGCTTCATAAAGCGACCCGGGAACGGTGCGGAGCATATGAATAATAACGTCAATTTCTGACATAGTTATCCCTTGGTCGCTATATCTGTTGAGAAGATAGTTTTTCAAGTCATCAACGAGTAAAACATCCGTTTTTTCTCTGTGAATCTTATCGCCTGAAAGATAGATGTATTCTTCATTGGTAAATAATTCCATAATGGACATTTCCAATGCGTGTTCATTGAATTTAGGCATTTTCTACACCTCTATATGTGGTAAATTTTGTCTTATAAACCTTAATAACATTATTTGAAAATTTGCTATTACTTCGTCTTTAAACGCATTTTTAATAAAAGTGTCTAAGTATCTCCAGTCTTGTTTTTGGTCGATTACGCTAATAATGTTAATAAATACTTGATCAACTTTTTTGGAATTATTAGTATTCTTTAATGCAAAATAAATTGCGTTATAATAATGAGGTAACCAATTTGATTCAATTGCAAGATTAACAAAATTAAGAAGATTATTATTTTCTAAAATATAGTCGATATCTAAATAGCGCAATACTATTTTTTCATTTTCTTTGACAACATCTCTCTGTTCGCCATAAACATTTAAGAAATCTTCATAAACCTCATCACTTAAAACTATACCTAACGTTTTAACTGAACTCTCAAGAGTGTATGCTTCAATATATGCATTTCCAACAATCAATCCTTTTGACAAGTTTGGAAGTTCCGCTGCTGGCATATTCTTAAAATCACCTTTTGCTATGGCACCCCTTATTAAAATGCTATTTAGAGAAAACTCTTCTTGACAAATTTTTTTAATAACATCAATTATCTCTCTTAACGAATTTTGAGATGTGTCTTTTGAATAAACAATCAGTGAATCGCTTACCACATAACCATTAATGGTGCAATACTCATCTGATCTCCAAATGTGATATATACTTGCAGAAAACTCTCTAATCAGTTCTTCAGCTTCACATTGATTTATGGTGGACATTTTATTTTTGAATCCAAGAATATCCAAAAATGCAACATATTTTTCCATGCTTAACTACCTTTTTAAACATATATTTTATATTAAAACAATCGATAATTAATCAATTTCGTCTTCAACACTATCTTCATCAAATACCGAATTATTGTTAAAGTAATAATTTGCAATAACAACGTTCCTTGATGTCACATAATTATCTATAAAAATCTTTGACAACAATGCACTTGCAATTGTAACCGAAGTAAAATAATGTGATATTAAATCTTCATCTAACTTCACAATATCGGAATCAATATAACTATTCAGCCGTTGATAAGTTGGAGTTTTTCTAAATTGTTCGTCTATTCGTGCGTTGTTATGTACAATAATATTTCTTAGATTTACAACATCTATGAGGGCATTCCAATCATCTTCTATAATTTTTTCCTTTAAGTTTATGTCAAAGGCTCTTTTATACTCAACATTTGCCTTCTCAATTCTCATAAAATTATTTGCAGTATGCTTTTTAACCACTTTTCTTATGTATTTATCACTATTTCCAAAGTTATTTATAAACATTAACGCTTCAAAATAATCTCTGAAAAGGACTTCAATTATTGTTGTTAACATAATTATTTCTGCATGATAACAATTTGAATTGTATGCTAAAACCCAGGCTTCAGCATCTGGATATTTCTTTTTTAATTCATCCAGACCTATTTTATTAATGCTTCTTAAATTAATAAACCTTGACAAGTTCTTTGCAATATTTTCAATAATAGAACCTTTTCCACAATGAATACAATAATTATACCCACCAACGCCCTGTATTCTTTTGTCATGCGGTGCAGTAACAATTGTTCCGCAATATGGGCAACATAGTTGATAAAACTGCAACCTTCTTCTACGCATGTTCGTAAAGAACAAATCTTTTGATAACGGTTTCCTGTTAAGATTTTTACACCATTTTAAATAATAATTATAATAGTAATCTTGCATAAACTGAAGATGATTGCCTTCAAATTTTGACATGAAGTCTTCATCAACTAACGCATATATTTCATTTTGATTTTTTTTCATATTATCTTCCTTGTAAATGAAAATTTAGCAGAAACAGCTCATACTGTTTTTGTTAATACATTTATTAACAACACAGATAAAGCAAATTGGGCAAAAAGTTGTTTTTCGGAATACATTAAATTTTCCACTGGCGGCGATTGGGGCAAAGAGTATAAAACAGGAAACTATGATAAAGAAGTCTTATGCATAAGAGGAACAGATATACCAAATCTCAATATCGGACAAATAGAAGCTGCTCCAATACGTTATATTTTAAACAAAAATTACGAGGTTAAAAAGGTTAAACCTAATGATATAATAGTTGAAATTTCTGGAGGAAGTCCAACTCAGTCAACGGGCAGAATTGCCTTCGTTTCAGATAAGGTATATCAACATATTAATTCCGATATTATATGTTCAAATTTTTGTAGAACGTTAACGATAAAAGAAGATTACTTGTATTTCTTTATTTCATATTGGAATTACCTTTATAGAAACGGAAGAATGTTTGATTATGAAAATAGTTCAACAGGGTTAAAAAACTTTAACTTTTCTTCTTTTGTAACAGAAGAAGAAATATCAGTTCCTCCCATATCAACAATTAATTGTTTTAGTGCTATTTACAAGTCCTTATTGGATAAGATTGTGGAAAATGGTTTTGAAATAGAAGCATTAATCAATACTCAAAAACACATTTTACCCAGATTAATGTTAAACAACTAAGCAACTAAATTTTCATTTATCTGCTTTTTTAATCCAATTCGGTCTGTGATGATATTGTATGACTTAACAATGTTTCTTTGTTCTTCAATAGAAACTATAGGTATTTCTAATCGGCAAATATCATCCCAAGATATTCCACCTCTAACACTTCCATCTGTCCTAAACCAACATGAGCGATCAAATTCAGAGCGTCTGAACCACATCATAAGATATTCATCAAGCAGAACAGAATTATCAATTACTTCAAACATAAAATATGCAGGTGAAACCAATGCTGGATCTTTCTCTGTATATAAAGCAATTGGTAGTCTTTCATCTCTACCGACATGCATGGGATTACACGCAAATTTTCCCTTACTGATAAGTTTGTACTTCGATAAATCAGTTCCAATAATATTAGCGACAGACGGCATAAAGGATTTATCTATACTAATACCAAGCACTTTAGTTGATACTAAATCTTTATTCCTTATGTCTACAAGTCTAATGTGTTTTTTTAGCGGTTCATAATTCTTCATATTTATTATCCTATATATTTCCTATGAGCCAATTTTACATTGCTCTGTTTTACCATTGCATATTGCAAAGTTGTATCTATTCTTTGATGACCGAGTAACTGTTGCAGCTGCTCAATCGGCATTCCTTTATCTATCGCCATTGTTGCGAGTGTTCGCCTGAATTTATGGGGATGTACTTTGTTAATTCCAAGTCGCTTTCCCATATTACTTAAGCGCTTCTCAACGCCGTTTATTTTTAATCTGCTGTGCGGTGAATTTAAAGAAACAAAAAGCGCCGGATTATCGTCATTTCTGCTGTTCAGATAGTTTTGAAGGTGTATCTTCGTCCTTGCATCAAAATAAACAATCCGTTCTTTGTTTCCTTTACCGAATACAACACATTCCCGTTCCTGAAAATCAATGTCGTTGCGATTAAGTAAAACCATTTCGCCGACACGCATACCTGTTGACGCAAGCAAATCTATCATTGCCAAATCACGTAGTTCCGAACAATTATCGCGCATTAATTCCAGCGCCTCATCCGAATATGTTTCTTTAACCGTTTTGGCGGTTTTCATCTTGTGAATCCGCCTTACAGGGCTCTTAATAATATAATCCTCATCTTCAAGCCATCTGAAAAACGATGACAGAATTCTTCGGATATTATCCATCGTAACCTTACTGGAATGATTGGTTTCCTGATACTCTGTTAGATAGATTCTCAAATCTTCTGTAGTAATGTGCTTAATTCCTTTTTGTACGGAGTTAAGCATTTTTTCTATGGTGCATTTGTAGTAGGCTAAAGACTTTTCACTGCAACCCTCTAACCGTTTTGAAGATAAGAACTTTGCAACAAGTTCAAAGTTTTCTTTAATCTCGTTACCGTCTGAATCAGTGTCTGTTTCAAAGCCTATGAAATCAAAGGCGTCCAGTAAAGAATCACGCAACAATTCAAGCTGCCTGTTGTCCAAATACGGCAACATTCGTTGCTCTACCTCTGTAATGATTTTCTCACGCATAATAATTCTCCTTTTTAATTGATAAGAGAACCATATCAACAGTAAGAAAATATGTCAAATTTAAGAGCTAACGGAACAACCAAATGAAAATTTAGTTGCTTGAAATACTACTAACTATTGACGAACGAAGTTCTTGCAAGATGCAGATTTCAGTCTCATTTTGCAATTGTTGTTCAAACAGAGGATTGCACAATTTTGTGAATTCTTGTGCGATTGCTGGCTTTGGAATAATAGCGGGTATGTTTTTCAAAGTATTGCCAGATACCTCCATAAATGTTGTTCCAGAAGCGTGGCTTTCAATTAGTTGTTTATTTTCTTTTAGAAAACAATAAACAAACGCAGTTCCGATTTCTGTCTTTGGGACCACTGATTTAAAACCTTGATTGGTACATATATCGTTCATTGCTATCGCTACAGTACCTACAGGTGCTCGAGACGTAAAAAGAACTGTACCCGTAGGCATTAACTTTGTGCTGCAACTTTTATACGCTTCTTCGGTTATTGATATCTCTCCACGATATATATATTTTAAGCCTGTTGAAGTTAAATCTTTTGGAGTAATCCATGGAATACCATTTGTACAAAAAAATTTCAAAACAGAAGTTGAAGGTGTAGCACCACCAATTATTTCTCCCAAATTATCAATAATTCCATTTGTGCTGTTTTCCGGAATATCAAAAATCTGATGATATAATACCGATAGTTGGGCTTCTAAATTTTCATTTATCTGCCTTTTTAATACAATTCGGTTAGATATTGCATTATAAGCACTAACAATTCCATTTTGTTTTTCAATGGGTGGTATTGGCAATTCAACATTACACATTTGTTCCCAATCAAATACTTCTCTAACACTGCCATGAGATTTGAAGCGTGCATATCTATCAAACTCGGGACGAGAAAACCATAACATCAGATATTCCGGATTAAGCTTGTTTTCATCGATAACCTCAAAAACAGTATATACATTGGAAACCAAGCCTTCATCTAAATCCTTTAAATATGCAATGCCGATTTTATCGCCACGGCGTGAAGTATCAGGAATGTATGTAAACTGATTTCTTTTAACAACCTTGTATTTGGTAAAATCAGTACCTACGGTATTAGCAATAGAGGGAATAAATGTTTTTTGCACAGAAACACCAAGCAAGTTTGTTTCTTTGCCTTCTTTGTTCCTGATATCTACTTGTCGAATATATTCACCGAGTTTTTTATAATTCGATTTCATAACCTAATTCCTTAAATACGGAAAGCAAATCTTTTTTTGACTGCTCTTCCTGAATTAATAAATCTTTGAGTTCACTTTGTAATTGTTTCATCTTTGTATCGAAGTCGATATTTTCATCTCTGTTGATGAATTCAATATATCTGCTCGGTACAAGCGTGAAACCTTTTTCGCTGATTTCATCGTATGAAGCGCTGTAACAAAACTCGGGAACATTCTCATATGTTTCTTCACAGCCTTCAAGTTGCCAGTTGTGATAGGTTTCGGCAACTTTTGCACGGTCATCTTCTGTAAGCTCAATATATTTTTTCTCATAAGGTGAACCCATCTGGCGTAAATCCATAAACAGAATTTCACGCTGACGATCACGATAATTCAAGATTTTGTCGTTATGTTCAACAGTACGCTTTTTCTTGTTTTTGTTAAGTATCCAAAGCGTAACGCTGATGTCGGTTGTATAGAATAAGTTTCTCGGTAAAATGATAATCGCTTCAACGAGATTGTTTTCTATAAGCTGTTTTCTGATTTTTAACTCTGTTCCGTCATCGGAAAGTGCACCATTTGCAAGCAGAAATCCTGCAACGCCATCCTGTGATAGTTTTGAAACGATATTTAATATCCAGCCATAGTTTGCATTACTTGTCGGCGGGACTTCATATCCGTCCCAACGAGGATCGTCAACAAGCTCGTTAGCTTCACGCCATTCCTTCTGATTGAAGGGCGGATTTGCCATAATATAGTCAGCACGCAAATCTTTGTGCTGGTCATTAGTGAAAGTATTAGCTGCCTGCTCGCCGAGGTTTGCAGATATACCTCTGATGGCAAGATTCATTTTAGCAAGTTTGTAGGTAGTATTTGTGTACTCCTGACCGTAAATTGAAATATCTCTTGTGTTGCCCTGATGACTTTCAATAAACTTAACCGACTGAACAAACATACCGCCCGAACCGCAGCATGGGTCATATATTTTACCCTTGTATGGTTCAATAAGTTCTGCAATTAGGTTTACAATGCATTTTGGCGTATAGAATTCACCTTTGCCTTTACCTTCTGCAAGAGCGAATTTGCCAAGAAAGTATTCGTAAACTCTGCCGATAATGTCGTTTTCTTCGTCTGATGTGTTAATCTTATCTATCTCATCAAGAAGTGAAGCAAGTTTTGATGTATCAATGTTGAGTCTTGAATAATAGTTATCCGGCAAAGCGCCTTTTAGGGCAGGATTGTTTTTCTCAATAGTGTAGAGTGCCGTATCAATTTTAAGTGCAATATCATCCTGCTTTGCGTTTTCCATTATGTAAGACCAGCGACTTTCTTCAGGAATGAAGAAAACATTGTCTTTGGTATATGCAAAGGTTTTCTCAATCTGAGATTCATAACCTTCATCAATAAGCTTTTGCCTTTGCTTCTGAAACTTATCACTTGCAAATTTAAGGAAGAAAAGGCTTAAAACAACATGCTTATACTCAGCAGGCTCAACAGGTCCTCTGAGCTTATTAGCTGCGTTCCAAAGCGCTTCTTCCATAGGTATTTCTTTTTTCGGTTTAGCACTTCTTGCCATAGTGATTACCTCTTAATTAACTATAATATTGTAATTATAACATAATAAACAAATTTCAACAAGTTTTTTAAGAATTACGCGCACCTTTACATAGATTTTTAAAAAACACGATTGAAAAAACGACAAATAAAAAAGTACCAATATAACAAATAAACACTATATAATTCGTTTTAATCCATTCGTCAAACCAGAGGAAAAAGTATGTCAAAACCCATAACACAAAAAAAGTGACTCCTCTAACAGCATAATGGATTATTGAACCTAAGGCACCTCCGGGCGAAGCCTCCCAAGCAACTTGAAAGGCCACTTTGTCCAACAGAATCGAAAGAATTATTGCAGAGATAAAACTTATTCCTAGATTTGACATATCTATTTTTTCTGTTATCATTTCTTGAAACATCTCGTATAAAAAACTATTCATATACCCCTCCTTCAAAAATAATTTTCCAACTTATATTATATATTCATTAGTATATCAATATCAACAGTCGCGAAACAAGCGTCCTATATATTGGACTTTATAATTCTGTATATTTCTTGTCAAGTTTTTTGCAAAAAACGACAAAAATTTGACGAAAAAAGCACAAAAATAAGAAAAAGCAGTTGGTGACGGGAGCCATCAACTGCTTTGGTTTTGGTTATGTAATTGCTGATATCATGAGGCGGGTGGCGAGTTTGAAGCCGGATTTGAAGGCGTCGAGTTCGGACTGAGAGTTTAGCTCGTCGACACTGGTGTTGTAGCGTTCAAACAAGTCCCTTTGCTGTTCGGTAAAATCCTTTGTCAGTCGTTCTTGGTTACTGCTGACTAATCGGATTGCACTTTGATATTCGGGACTGTTTACAATATGGTTGAATTCGTGAGGAGCAAGATTACCGTGCCAAAGTTCTTCTAAGATATCAGCCATTCTGCGCCTCTTTCTTTTCCACCGCCTTCTGTCGTTTTCTTTCCTCTTTTTTCTCAAAACGGGTGAAGGCTTTGAAGTCGGGTTCTTCGCCGGGTTTTAGGGCGCCTTTGTAGCGCCGGTAATATTCAAAGTGTTCTTGCTTTATAGCCTCGTCAACAAAGATGATTTGGTCATAGACAACATCGGTTACTTGGTTGTGGATGTTGTTCATCCTGCCAACCCACTCCATCATATCTTTGGCTTTGAGTTTTTCGGTTACACCTTGCTTTTTCTTGTACTGCTCAATCAGTCTGTCGTACAGCTCGGTTGCTTCCTCATTTACGAGTTCAAGGTAATCGTACATATCGGCTGTGCAGAGCAAGCGAAAATACTTCGGATAGTTGAACTCTTTGAGATAGAAAGCGTGCCTGCGTCCCCATTGACCTATGGGCTTAGGTGGGAGCTTTCCCTCCTCAAAATCGGGGTAGTTAATCCCGTCAATTTCTGTGTATGTAAGATTGTTTCTGACTAACATTTAGACCTCCTTTCGGTAGCACAATATGTAGATTTGTATTGTCTATTTTCCTCCTTTCTTGCAGTATTTTGTAGATAAGTTTTGCACCACCTTATGGTCTAATTCTACCACTTACAGGTGCCATGGCGGCGCCCATGTTGTTTGCGTCCTTTATGCCGAGGTCGGTTATTGTTCCGATATGAACGGCTTTGATTTTTATTGAATCGTTTCTGTTTTCATCGCTTTCGTTTTCAACAACAGCTGCGCCTGCACCCGTTACCGTCCACTGCGCTGTTGGCGGACGCTGTCCGCCGTATTCAAGCGGAAAGCGGAACTGCCTTTCCGATGAGCAGAAGTGGCTTGATGCACCGCCTACGCAGCATTTCGCGCCGCCGTCAACAAGCATTGCACAGTTGGCAAGAGTGAGCGCCATTGTTGAGCAGGCGCCGTACATACCGATGAACGGAATCTGCAAATCCTTAACCGCAAAGCACGAGCCCACGCACTGGTCGAGCAAATCGCCCGTCATAACAAAGTCAACATCCGAAGGGCTCTTTTTTGCAAAGCTCAGCGCCCTGATTATTGCATCGTGAAGCATTGCGGATTCGGCAAGCTCAAAGGATTCCTGCCCCATTGTTGTATCTTCGAAAATTGCATCAAAATCATTTCTGAGCGGACCTTCACCCTCTTTTTTGCCAACAACGCCTGCCGAGCCGATAACAACGGGCTGCGTGTTGAAAAATATGGTTTTTCCGTTAATATACATAGTAAAAAACACCTCGTTATTAGTATTAACAAGGTGTTTTATTTTATTATATTTCTTCTCTTTTTAATTCAACTTCAATTTCAGGAGTTCCGTATTGCGAATTGAAAAGCTCTGAAATTTTTGTTTCATACCATTTTTTAATTTCTTCGCTGCTCATTTCGCAATTATCGCCTTCAGTGATAATTTTAATATTTACTGTTTGCCTTTCCATATTTGCCTCCATACTGCTTTTTTAATATTATATCACAAATCTTTTAAACTTTCAACAAAAACAAAAGAGCGGATAACCGCTCTTTAATGTTTTTATAAAGCTTTTTTAGCAGCTTCTGTGAGAGCTGTGAATGCTTCGGGATCGGAAATTGCAATTTCTGAAAGCATCTTTCTGTTAAGGTCGATGTTTGCTTTCTTTAAACCGTTCATAAATGTTGAATAGTTCATTCCGTTCATTTTGCAAGCAGCTGAAATACGGGTAATCCAGAGTCTTCTGAAATCTCTCTTCTTCTGCTTTCTTCCGATGTATGCATACTGACCGCTCTTCATAACAGCCTGCTTAGCTGTTTTGAAGAGAGCGTGCTTTGAGCCGTAGTAGCCCTTAGCTGCCTTTAATACCTTTTTTCTTCTTTTACGAGTCGCCATAGCGCCTTTAATTCTAGCCATAATTAATTACCTCCGATTATTTTATCAAGTAATCCTTACTTATAAGGAATAAGTCTCTTTAACTGATTCTGGTTTGTTACATCGGCAACAACCTGCTTGCGAAGGTTTCTCTTGCGCTTTGTTGACTTCTTTGTAAGAATGTGTGAAGTGTAAGCGTGTGATCTTGTTACTTTGCCGCTCTTTGTCTTCTTAAAACGCTTTTTAGCGCCGCTGTGTGTTTTAATTTTAGGCATATTTATTTCCTCCGTAAAAATAATTAACTTATTTTGATGCTTTCGGGCTCAGGAACATAAGAACCTGACGGCCTTCGAGCTTTGGTTTCTTATCAACAGTTGCCTCTTCACTGAGTTCCTCGGCAAAGCGCATCATATTATCTTCCGCAAGATTGGCATGAGCCATTTCTCTTCCGCGAAGCCTGATAGATACTTTAACCTTGTCTCCTTTAGAAAGGAACTTTCTTGCCTGGTTAACCTTAGTGTTGAAATCGCCGATATCAATATTAATTGAAAGTCTGATTTCCTTAGTTTCAACTATTTTTTGCTTCTTGCGATTTTCCTTTTCGCGCTTAGACTGTTCGTAGCGATATTTGGAGTAATCCATAATCTTAACAACAGGGGGCTTTGCCTGAGGAGCAATCTTAACAAGGTCAACGCCCTTTGCATCTGCAAGCTGCTGAGCCTCTTTTGCACTCATAATACCAAGCTGTTCGCCTGTGTCGGAAATTACTCTTAACTCCTTATCTTTGATTTCGCCGTTAAGCTGGGGAGCATCTTTGCTGATAAAAAACACCTCTCTAAAATTATTTTAAGCACTTAGCTCAAAAAAATAAGTACGAACGCAAAACGCCCGTACTTAATACTTTGATAGTTAAGTATTGCCCTTTTTACTTACGCTGAAGGGGAGAACGGAGCGCGTTCTGCTTTGTTGTGCAGTTATAATAGCATAAATAAAAAGGTTTGTCAACAATTTTTTGTTAGTTGCGAGTTTCGAGCCCCGAGTTCCGAGTTTGAGGTTACTCGCTTCGCTCGGACAATTAATTCAGGTGTTAGGTTATAGGGATTAGGTTTTCTCATAGCTTCCCCTTGTGGTACTCCCCGCTTAACGGGGAGATGTCAGTCGCAAGACTGACAGAGGGGAGCGTCTGCGCTAGCAAAAGCTGTCAGCGCAAGCTGACTGATGAGGGGTCTATATGTTTTCGAGCAGTTGTTGATAGTCGCATATATGCGTATACAGGGGTCAGACCCCTGTATATGCTTTTACTGTTAAATGATGTATTCGGGATATTGATAGGTTGCTGCGTTAATATCCATACAGGAAGTAAGACAGCCGTAATCGGCAGAATCAATTATTCCGTCGCTGTTGAAATCGGCATATTTAACATATGACGCATCACCCTCACGGGCAAAGAGCAGAATTCTCATCAGCTCGTCATCCTTGCTGTCGATAACGCCGTCCTTGTTGAAATCACAGCCGATTATCGGAATTATTCCGCAGCTAACCGCCGTGCTGCCAACGGTTATGCTAATTGTTCTGTCAAAACCGTGAGCATAGTGCAAAACAAGATTATATGTTCCGCTTTGAAGCTGAGCGCTGAAAATGCCGTTTTCATCAGTTCTTGCGATTGTTACTCCGTTAAGCTGCACAGCAACACCCTTTGCTCCGAGTGTTCCGCTTGTTGCTGTTTTGTCGTTTGCAAAAACGATGTTACCCACCACTGTCTGCGTTGGTTCAACACTCTGACCGGGTTCCTCGGAATCATATATCTTATATGTATCCGAGCAGGTTCGGCATTTGAAAACAGTTGCGCCGTATTCTGTTGCTGTTGAAGGAATATGAGTTACAAAGGAATAGCTGTGTCCCTTTGCAGGAATATGCTCCTCTTCAAGCAACTCGCTGCAATATTCGCAAACGCCTATTCTGTAGCCCTCGTGTTCGCAATCTGCCTCGCAAACCGTAAGCCAAACCATATCGCCGTGCTCGCCCTCGCAATAGCCGAGATAACCTGCCTCAACATCAAGGCGAAGCATTGTTTCAGTGTAGAAAGCATCCTCATCAAGATAGGAAACATAGGGAATACCGTATGCTCTCGCCCAAACATAGGTGTTGGAGCCTATAACCGTATACACTCTGACAAGCGAATCATTTTGGAATACCTCGGCGCCAATCGGGAAAGCATCCCAGATATATGCATATTCAAGCGCTTTGCAGTCTGCAAAGGCTCTTGCGCCGATTGTTTCAACATGCTCGGGAATAACTATTCCTCTGAGTGCAGAGCATTCTGCAAATGCCATAGAATCAATGCTTTGAAGCTCATCATTGAGAATGATTGAAGTGAGCTTGTCGCAGCCTCTGAACGCCGAAGCGCCTATTGAAGCCATATTTGTCGGCGTGAAAATAAATCTGAGTCTGTCGCAGTTTTCAAACGCGCTTTCCCCTATTTCTTCCGTGCCCTTATGCAGTGAAACGGACTTAAGATTTTTTGCATTTGCAAAGGCGTGAGCGCCGATTGTTTTAACGCTGCCGGGGATGCTGATTGTTTCAAGCTCTGCAGCATAAAACGCATTTTCGCCGATACCCTTGCAGCCGTTTGCAATAACAAATTCCTCTATATTTCTGGGTACAAGGGCAAGGATATTGCCCGAGGTGTACAGACCGCCGCCCGAAAGATAATAATTTTCATTATCAGCGCTGAGTTCTATCTCTTTGAGCGACTTGAGGCAGTCGGCATTCTTAAGATTTGCAATATCTGCACCGAGAATGATTTTAGTTACCTTTTTATCATCGAAAACCTTGAAATCAGCAGTTTCAAGACCGTTATCGAAATTAACTGTTATGCCGTCAGTCATAGCACCGAGATTGCCTAAAATATCACGGTAGTCAATACCGATAACTGATGAATCCGTTCGTATTTTATCCGTTCTGACAGTAACCTTTTCGCAATAGAGCAAATCAGTGAAAGCATCTTTTCCGATTTGGTTAAGACCGCTGCCGAGCGTTACGCTTAAAACATCAACATCGCTCTTAAACGCATTTGCGCCTATTGCATAAACGGAATCGGGAATATCAATTTTCTGCAGAGCAGTGCAGCCCTTAAAAGCATTTGCGCCGATTGTTTCAAGTGTTTCAGGCAATTCAATAAACTGCAGGCTTTTATGGTTTTCAAAAATGCCTGCAGGAATCTCTTTGAAGCCTTCGCCTAAAACAACTTCTCTGAGCGAGGGAGTATTTTCAAACAGATTGTTTCCCAAAGAATAAATGTTTTCACCTGAAATAATCAGGGTTTCAAGCCTTGTGCAATCCTTAAACGCTTCGTCAAAAATCCTGTTCATTTTAACATTTGTTAAATCAATATGCTTTGGATTGAAAAAAGACAAAGGCGTTATATAAGTCTTTGATTCACCGTACAGCTGATTAAACGAGCCTGTTAAAACAAGATTATCAACCTCTAAATCGCCCTTATTAACCTTAGCGCCGTCGCTGTAATACAGACTTCGGTTGCTGAAAGTGCTTCCGAGAGTTGAATTTAAAGTCAGGGTTTTTGTATCGGGATAGTATTTCCACTTCATACGGGAATTGGTACCGTTTGCAATTAATTCATCAGTACTTATTATTCCCGTTATCGGCGGTGTTGCAAGAAGGCTCGGGTCGGTTATATCATAGGTCGGCGGTGCGTTTAATTCTTCCTCCGTTTCGCTGCCCGAAGTCAGCTTATACCTGAGACCAAACATTTTTGCATAGTTGTATCCCGCGCTGCCGTAGGCAACATTTAAAACAAGCCACTCATCGGCATAGCCGTTTGATTTTGTTGCTATTGCATTATCCTCGGGATGCTCAGGGTCATAATATATTTCGGTAACCGAGCTTGGAATAACGAAGCTGAACGGACCCGTTACAATATTGGTTGTTCTTACCGCTGTTCCGTCTCCTGTGCTGACCTGCATTTGCCTTTGCTGCATATGAAGCTCGGTGTCCGTTCCGACGGGCTCGTCACTTATCCATATGCTTTTTCTGTTGAAAGAGCCAAATGCCTTTTTACCGATTTTTGTAACGCCGTCGGGGATTGTGAATTTTGCATAATCCGAATCCTTTTCGTTCTGACACAAGGCTGTGTTATAAAAGCTTCCCTCTTTTATCTCGGTTAGCTTGTTTTTTCTTATGCTTACGCAGGTTAAATACTCATTATCGGCAAAGGCGTATTCTCCGATATCCTTAATGTACATCTTTTCCCACTGAATGCCGGCAAGATAAGTTGTATTATCGTTGAAGAAAACCTGATGAGCTCCGCAGTTTCTGAAAGCATTATCGCCTACGACCTGCACATACGGCGAGAATACAATCATTCTCAACGGGCTTCCGAGGTCTGCATAATTTTCAAACAGCCCTTCTTCTATTGCAGTTGTTCCCTCTCTGAAAACTATATTTTTTATTTTATAGTACTGCATAAGCTCCGAAATATCGGTTTCGACACCGTTGCTGCATATCATCTGAGTTGTTGAAAGCCTTCCGTTAGCGTAAATCATAAGGCAACGGCTTGATGTATATCCCCTGTAACCGTAATCGTTGACCTCAAAGGTTCCGTTTCCGATTGTTCCCTCTTTTGTAAGCTCTCTGACCTCTTCTTCCTCGGGAGGCGGAACGTCAGTATTTCGCTCAATTTCCCAGTCTATATACTGATAATTAAAGCCATAATCCTTGCAATATTGCTCAATATCCGTATCAGGATAAATATAAACGGTTAATTTTTCGTTTGTTAAAAATCCGCTGTCATAAAGAAGTTTTGCAACAGTTGAATATTCGTTTGAGCGGGAATTATACTGAAACGGTGCAACGCTCGGATATATAACGGTTTCAAGATTTTCGCAATCCGTGAAAGGATTATCCCATGTGATGCCGTTTGATATGCGCTTTTTAAGAATGCCTAAATCCATCGGCATACGAACATATGTTAACTCGTGGCAATTCTGAAATGCATTACTATCGATTTCAGTGCAGTTATCAGGAATTTCCACCTCTGAAAGTTTAGTTTCTGCAAACGCTCTGTGGCCGATTGAAGTGCAGGAATATATTTTAACATATTCAAGATTTGAACAGCACTCAAACATATTATCTTCAATAGCTTCAAAACCTTCTCTTGGGAAATAAACCTCTTTGAGAGTTTTGTTGTTATAGCAGGAGCCTGTTAATTTAAGACCGCTGTATTCTCTCAAATCGAGCACTTCAATACCAGGGTCACCAATGCCGAGAGTTTTTATGCCCTGCGGCAAATCGAGCGAGGTTAAGCTCATTCCGTCAAGTCCTGTTATTTCGGTAACACCGTCAGGGATATCAATATGCGTTAAAGAAGCGCACCCTTTGAAAGTGTATTCCATTTTTTCAAGCATCGGCGGAAGATAAACATCCGTTAGTGAGGTGCAGCCGGTAAAGGTTGAAACAAGGTTTTTTACATTGATTCTGCTTAAATCTGCGCTTTCCAGTTTTTGGCAGCTCGCAAAAGCACCTTGGTCGAGATTAACAACAGCGCTCGGAAGGGTTATGTATTCGATATCGGATTTACTAAATGCATTCTGACCGATTCTTTCAACTGTCGGCGGAAGCAAAACCGTTTGTAAATTCTTAACGCCGTAGAAGCATTTATCGGGAATAGCTGTTATATTTGTTTGCGATAAATCAATAAGCTTTATATCTGCTTCATAAAAGCATTCTTTTCCGATTTCTGTAACACTTGCAGGAAGAGTAACACTTTCATAGGTTTTCCCTGCATATGCTCTGCTTCCAAGAGTTATATTATTTATCGGAATATCAACCTCATATTCACCGCTAAATATATTTGAAGAGTTTATTACGGTTATCCCTTCGTGACCTTCCTCGGCAATAATATCTGTTAAATTCGGCATATCCTTCGTGTCTATAAACAGATTTTTTATCTGAGAAATATTCTTTCCGATAACAATATGCTCAACATATTTAGTCTCAAAGCTTATGCAATCCCAGCATCCGACATCAGTGCTTCCGTATGCCGCTTCCTCAGCAAGCTCTTCATTGTTAAACATATAGAATTTGTAGTAACTAAAATAAAATCTGCAAAGCGTGCTTTCGGGCTTAATTCCGTCTGCAAAAAGAGTTTTAGTTTCGTGGTTCCACTCAAAGTGTATTCCGTTATCGTCGCCCTCTAAATCCATATAACGCTCAAAATCGTAGCAGGGGTCGTAATATTTATCCTCATCTGCTATTAATGCAGGGTCGGTGGGTCGGTCGCCGCTTCCGGCGAACACTTTGAGCGGAAGCATACTAAGCAGCATTGCAAAGCATATCAATACTGCCGTTAGTTTTCTAACCTTTTTCATAGCTTAACTCCTTTCCATTATCGTGTATTCAATATCGTTTTCAACAGCATAGTCAATAGCGCTTGAGCCTTCATAGGCAAAGAATTTCAATCTGCTGCTTTTGAAAAACGCATCGTTTTCTATTTCGGGACTGCCCTCAAAGGTTACACTTAGCGAGCTTGCGGTCTGAAAAGCACGCGCGCCGATATATTCAACCTTTTCGGGAATGGTTACCTTAGTAATCATTGTGCTCATAAATGCTGCGGCTTCAATGCGCTTTAAGCCCTCGGGAAGCGCTATTGCTTTTATGCGGCATCCCCAGAAAGCGCCCTGCGGAATTGTTTTAATTTCATCATCAAGCTGAACTGCCGTAAGTCCGCTGCAATACATAAACGCCCAGTCATCTATTGATTTAATTTTTTTAAGCTCGCCGAATTTAATCGACTTGCAATAGGCAAACGCACTTGCTTTAACAGTTTCAAGCTCACTCGGAGCGGTTTCAAAGATTGCGTTTTCATCGCCGTAGAAGGCGGTTTCCTCAACCGTTTTAAGATTGCCCGTTCCGCTTACCTCTTCCAAAGCCGTGCAATCCGAAAATGCGCTTCGTTTAACTGTTTGAGCGTCCCTGAGATTAACATATTTAAGCTTCGGGCATTCCGAGCAGAGCTTTTCGGGGACTGCTTTTATTCCGCTTGGAAGCGTTATACTGATTATTCCCGTTTTTGCATAAGCGCTTTTGCCGAGATAATCGCTTGCATAATAGGCGTCTGCATTCTGAAGCTTTTCGCAGCCCTCAAACGCACTGTCGCCAATATATTTTGTAAGCGGTGCCGTGCAGGAATAAAGCTGCTTGCAGTTTTTAAAGGCATTTTTGAAAATCTTTTTAACATTCGGCAGGCTAATACTCTTAATCTCTTTATTTTCAAAAGCAGAAGCACCGATTGCATAAACTATTTTGCCGTTTATTTCATCGAGAACAAGATTTGCTTCACCGCCGTTATATGCGGTGATATATATTCCTTTATCCGTTACAAGATAATCGAAGCTTTCGCTCTTTCCTATTTTCGAGCCCCTTGTTTCCTCATCGGGACGAACGGTTATCGGTATTTTTAAAACGCTGCCCTTATACATAACACGAAGAGTATAATCGGCGGTTTTGTTCATATCAACCGATTCGGTTTTAGTGCATTTGGAAAGCGCTATAACCTCCCTGCTGTTATCGCTGTTAACGGCATAAACCGTGAGTCCGCTGTAGGTCAGAGCTTCACCGTAGATATAATCATGCTTAAAGCCCTTTAAATCAGCTTCTATATGGCTGAAAACGGGCGTTTCGGATTTGCTGTCACGCTTTGGGGAAGGAATGCTTTCGGGAACAATGTGCTCTTCCTTTGGGGATTTGCTCTGAGATTTTTCCTCGGGTGCGTTATTATTTTCGGAAGCTTTTGTTTCCTCCCCGTTATTTTTATCTTCCTTTTTATCTTCTTTTTCAGTTACTTCGTTTTCTTTAACATCATCGGTCTTTTCAGATGCTTTTGCTGCTTCGCCTTCACTTTCTTTATCGCCCTGCTGTTCGTTTTGCTTTTTGGCATTTTCGTTTTGCTCGGGCTGTTTTTTTGAAGGTGAAGCTGATTTGTTATTATCATTTGAAGTTAATTCTTCAAAGGTATTATAAAGGAAAACGCCTGCTTCTTTTATCGGGTTAATGCCCGTTATGCTTGTAACTGCCGCATTTGCCGCTAAGGTTGAGGTTGCAAGAACAGCCGCAACAACCGCAATTCTTGCGCCCCTGCTCAGTGCATTCCAATGCCGTCTTCCTGTTATTCTGTTCAGATAATCATTTGCGGAAACAAGCGGAATTAAAACCGCAAAGCCCTTGTTTTCATCCTGCTCTATTTCAAGCAGTGCATTAACACATTCATCAACAAAGGCAGTGTTAACCGCTTCATCGCTTTTTGAAAGCTCTTCATTAATCATTTTTTGCAATAATGAAACAATATCATCATTTTTAACTGCGTTGATTGTTGAGCCGTCAATTTTAATCTGAGCCATTTTTTCTCCTTTCCGAGGGGCTGAATCTACTTCAACAGCTCCTCTAAGATAAGTATCAGCCTCTTTCTCAGGCGGAAAACTCGGGTGCCGACTGCCGCTTGGCTGATATTAAGCTCGCGTGCCATCTCCTCGAGTGTTTTATTTTCAAGATAACGCAGACGAAACAGCTGGGCATCGCGCTGTGTAAGTGCGTCGCTGATTTGCCTTGAATATTCTTCAAAGCTCAGTTTCTCATCAATATCCTCATCCTGTGAGGGAATTTCGATTATTTCGTCTATGCTAATATTCTTGTTATCGTGCTTTCTGTCGCGGATATGCTTTAAAACAAGATTGTGCGCCGTTTTCAGCAAAAAGGTTTTTGTATAGCTGATTTCTTCACCCGAAAGATATTTGTTGTATAAAACAATAAATGTTTCCTGAACAATATCGTCAACCGAGCTGCTGTCCGTTGTTAAATATGAAAGGCAAAAGCGGTATATATCTGAATAGTAATGCTTATATGCCTCTTTAAACAGCTTATCTGCGCGTGATTTATCAGACAAAATAATCACCCCCTTCTTACTAATCAGGAATTAGGAATGCGTAATTCGGAATTAATAGTTTTTTATCAAGATTGCATAGTCTTTTGCGTTGACTATACCGTCGGCGTTTAAATCAACGGGCAAGGAACCGCGAACATTGATGTAATCCGAAAAACGCTCGCTGTAGCTTTTTTCACAGGAACATCTGAAAACGAGCATATCATTATTCAAGCCCGAAATGCTGTAGCTGTGAAAATGCCAGCCGCCGAAATGTATTTCTGCACTTTGCAACGGACGGTTACCCGTTTCGTTAATATCAATTATCTCCCATTTTGTTTGAGCATCGTTATAATAAACCTCGACGAGCTTTGTATCCGAAAAAGCATTTCTGCCAACATATTCGAGGGTTGACGGAAGATAAACGCTTTCGAGTGCTTTGCAGCCCATAAATGCCGCACCTTCAATTTCCGTGCAGCCCTCGGGAACAACAATGCTGCTCAGTGCCTCGCAGTTTGCAAAGGTTCCCCACGCAACAGCACCGAGGTTTTCGGAAAGAGTTACGCTGCTAAGCGCTCTGCAATCCTCAAAAACAAAGCTATCCATTTCCGTTACGCTGTTCGGAAGCACTGCCTCAGTTAAATTATAATTTCGGTAAAACGCATATTTACCAATGCTTTCAAGTGATGAAGGCAGGTTGATTTCTCTTAAATCGCAATAGCCGAAGGCGTGCGCGCCGATTGAAATAAGATTTTCGGGAAATGAAACGCTTTTCAGCATGGGGCAGGAATTAAACGCATAGTCCGAAAGCTCGTCTACCGAGCTCGGCAAAACAACATTATCAAGCATTAAGCAGGAAGCGAACGCATAATCGCCTATAATTGAAACACTTTCGGGAATAACAATGCTTTCAAGCTGCTGTGCTCTGTGAAAAGCATAGCTGTCAATCTGAGCAACAGTTGAAGGAATAGTATATTCCGTGTTTGCTCTTCCTGCAGGATAGCGCACAAGGCTTGTTTTATCCTTATTAAAAATAATGCCGTTTTCGGAAGAATACTTCGGGTGTTCACTGTTAAAATTAATTGCCTGTGCACCGCAGGCATCAAAAGCAAGTCCGCCAACGGTTGTTTGTGCTGAAATATTTGCACTGCCATAGGCTTTATAGCAGTTTCTGAACGCCTGCGAGCCTATGTACGTTATATCGCCCGAAAGCTTTTCCATATTAATTTGAATTGCATAGCAATTTGCAAATGCGTTATCGCCGATATATGTAAGCGCACTTGTCAGATTAAGGCTTTGCAGCGACGAGCAATAGTTAAACGCTTCGCGATAGATTTTTGTTAAGCTGCCTGCTGCTGTTACTCTTTCAAGCGAGGAACAGTTTGCAAAGGTTTTTTCCGAAAGCTCGCTTACTGTTGCAGGCAGGCTGATGCTTCTCAGCATAACGCAGCTATAAAATGCACGTGCGCCGATTTTATTAACGCCTGCAGGAACTGTAACTCGCTGCAAGGTTATATTATTCTGAAATGCACCCTCGCCTATTTCCGCAACGGAATAACCGCCAAGAGTTGACGGAATTGAAAGCACCTCTGCACTTCCGTTATAAGCGGTTATAGTTGCCTTGTTTTCGCTTACCGTATATTCAAAATCGCCCGAGGTCAGCGCCCACGCAGTTATAATTCCGCCCGATACAGCCGACACAAGCATAATAAATGTTAAAATCAGAGCAGCTACCTTCTTCATTTTCTTACTCCTTTTTATTTTGCCTCTATAATTCAGTACCCTTAGCATTCCAAAATTTTACACTTTTTGCAAAATTTTTTATTTTTTTCAAAAATTTTAAAATTACACCAATTTTTATTTTAACATTTGTACAATAAATAATAAAGAAAAAAATAAAAATTCAATCAGAGAAAACAAAAGAAATTTCAAAAAGTCTTGCATTTTTGAAATTTCTAACATATAATCAAACTGTAATTTTCATTTTGAGGTGATTTTATGAATAATCGCGCAGGAAAATTTATCAGCAATTTATCGGGGGAAGCAGAATATGAATCTTTCTGCCCTAATCCTTTGCCGCCTGTTCCTGCTATTGATACAGACAGTGAAATGGAAAAGCTGCTGATTGAAGCTAATAAAAAAGTTGCTCTGTTGGAGGGACTTTCTTCAAGAATTCCGAATATGGAATTATTCATTTCTATGTATATCCGAAAGGAAGCGCTTGTTTCTTCACAGATGGAAGGAACACAATGCACTCTTGAAGACGTGCTTGACCCCAATATTGACGAGAACACAAACCTCGACGTTGGCGATGTTATTAATTATATCAGGGCATTTGAATTCGCGATTAAGCGTTTAGAGGAGCTGCCCCTTTGCAACAGACTTCTTAAAGAAATTCACGCCGTGCTTATGCAGGGCGTTCGCGGCGGCGATAAAACTCCCGGTGAATTCCGCACATCGCAAAACTGGATTGGCGGCACCGGAAGCACAATAAAGAACGCAAGATTTATTCCCCCGAATCCAAGCGATATGCTTGAGGCTATGAGCGACCTTGAAAAGTATATTAACAGTGAAGATGAGCTTGACGCATTAATCAGAGCAGCGCTGATTCACTATCAGTTTGAAACAATACATCCGTTCCTCGACGGTAACGGCAGAGTAGGCAGACTGCTTATAATCCTCTACTTGATACAGGAAAAGCTATTATCAACTCCCGTATTATACATCTCCTGTTTGCTGAAAATAAATCAAATAGAATACTACGACAGGATGACGGAAATCAGAAACAAAGGCAATTATGAGCAATGGATAAAATTCTTCCTGACAGTTGTAGCACAGACCGCCGATGATGCAGTTGAAACCATTGATAAGCTAACAGCACTTCACATATCTTCCGTCGCTAAGCTTGATGGCATCCCATCCCGTTCAAAAAACAAGGTTGATCAGTTATTTGCTTATATCGAGAAAAACCCGATTATTGACACACAGAAAACGGCGGACGCACTCGGCTTTGCTTATAACACAACGGCTAAATATATTGATGTTCTTTGTGAAAAAGGAATACTAAAGCAAACCGCAAAAGCAGGCAAAGCAAAAGTTTATTCCTATGAAGAATATTTAAGTATACTCAGAAATAATACTATATAAGCGCAAATTAATAACGGCTCCGGAATTATCCGAAGCCGTTATTCTTATAAGTGTAAACAATAACTATGCCTTATGCACTATGAACTATGCACTATCTGAACTTACGAGGCGGAGGAAGATAATCGTCGTCGCGGTTGAGCTCCTCGTCGAGCTCCTGCTGACGGCGGCGCTTTTCGGCTATGCGCTTCTTTTCTTTCTTGAGCTTGTTTGCAAAGAACAGAATATAGAATGCCGCGCCTGCAATCATAAGCAGTAGAATTGAGAGAACAAATTTGTTTCCGAAAAAGCTTTTAATGCCGTTGAAGATTTTGAGGAATGCCGAAAGCTCAACGGTTTTTGCCGCAACGAGCGTAACATTTGCAATAACCTTGTTTGCATAGATTATTTCGGCTTTGCAGATTTCATCGCCCTTTGTTATAGGCGCGTCAATGCTTTCGGGCGCTTCAACGGGTTTTATGATAACAGCCGAAGAATCGAGAGATACGGGAACAAGCGTTGTTATATCATCTTTAACAACAAGCTGAACCATATCCGCATCCTTGCCGTTTTTAACGGGAATTTCGGTTACAATATCATTTTTTCTGCTGATTGTTGAATATTTAAGCGAATCAAAAGCCCATTCAAAAAGGGTTGCAGCGTCTATGAAAGAGCATTTTGTGTCGTAGCCGTCGAGCTTTTTAATCGGCGAATCCATAACAACGGCAAGATAATTATAGCCGTCCTTTGAAGCCTTTGTTATAACGCAGTAGCCTGCTTCATCGGTTGAGCCCGTTTTAATTCCTTCGGCATATTCATAGTAATATGTTACATGGAATCTGTCGAGCATATAGTTTGTGTGGATAAGGGTTAATTTTTTGTATTGAATGCTCTTGGTTGTTGAATAACGCATAAAATCTTCGTTTTTCATTGCCTCAAGAGTTATTGTTGCCATATCTGCGGCAGTTGTGTAGTGGTTATCGTCGTGAAGTCCGTCGGGATTGACGAAATTGGTGTGCTCGCAGCCGAGGGATTTAGCCCAGTCGTTCATCATTGAAACAAAGTTTTCAACAGTTCCGCCGACATATTCGCCGAGCACCTGGCACGCATCGCACGCGGAATAAACCATGGTTAAATACAAAAGCTCGTCAATGGTCAGCTCTTCGCCCTCTTCAAGCCCTGCAACCTGCGCGCCAGTGTTTGCAAGAGCAAGCAGCGCAGCCTTTGAAACCTTTGTTTTTGCGTTTAAATCCTTAACATTATTTATCGTTACCATTGCAGTTACGATTTTTGTAAGCGATGCAGGATACTTCTTCTTGTTCATATTCTTTTCGGCAATAATCGGAAAAGAATCGTCATCAAGATTAATCAGCATATATGAATCCGCATAGATTTTTTCGTTAACATCATACATTGCCTGCTTCTTTTCAATATCGCTTTTTGCGAATGCCGAAAACGGAGCACAGACAGAAATAATCAATATATTAAAAGTCATAAAAAGCACAAGAAGCTTTTTCACACTTGACACCTGCCCTGATAGATTATATTATAATACTATCACATAAAAACAAAGATTAAAAGACTCAAATTATTACAATTTTTATTCATTTACAGGAGTAAATTATGGTATATATAACGGGTGATACCCACGGGGATATCAGCTTTTTCAAAAATCCCGCGCTGAAAAAATTAACCGAGGACGACACACTTATTATCTGCGGTGATTTCGGCTTTTTGTGGGACGGCAGCGAAAAGGAAAAGAAGGCGCTTGAAGTTCTCAAAAAGAAAAAATACACCATCTGCTTTTTAGACGGCGCACACGAAAACTATGATATGCTTGGCGCTTATAAGCCATACAGATATAAGGGCGGCAACGCAAACAAGATTGCGGATAATATTTTCCATCTTTTAAGAGGCGAAATCTTCACCTTCGACAGAAAAACCTTCTTCTGCATGGGCGGCGGCGAAAGCGAGGACGCACATATGCGAACCGAGGGCGAAACCTGGTGGAAGGAAGAAATGCCAAGCTCTGAGGAGCTTTTAAACGGCGCGAAAAACCTAAGGGACGCGGAATATAAAATCGACTATGTTTTAACCTATGAAGCGCCTGCGCTTGCAAAGGATTTCATAAGGCTTCACACAAACAACGAAATGCACCTCACACCGCTGAATGCATACCTTCAGGAGCTTATGAAAAGCGTTGAATACGAGCACTGGTTCTTTGGCTCACTGCATATGGATTTAAACATAAGCAAAAAGATAACAGCTGTGTTCAACGAGGTTATAGCGATAAAGTAAAAGAGGCTTTGAAGCCTCTTTTTTTAGTTTGGAGGGTGGAGAGAAGAGTTTAATTACGAATTACGAATGACGAATTGTGGTTTCTCGCTGCGCTCGGTCAATTAATCAAGTTGTAGGGTGCGACCCCTGGACGCACCGCAGAGAAGGGTTCGTTTCATTCATCCGCTATTGTAACAAATGCGTTATTGCAATGATATGAATACTAAACCTTCGGCGCATTTCCGCGCCCCGAGAACGCGCAACTCGAAACTCGCAACTGCGTATACAGGGGTCTGACCCCTGTATACGTAGGGTGCGGTTAGTTGAGTGAAGAGTGAAGAATGAAGAGTGAAGAGTGAAGGGACCTGCGGTCGGCTATTATAAAATTCGTTTCGGCGAACAATCGTAGGGTGCGACCCCCGGACGCACCGCAGAGAAGGGTTCGTTTCATTCATCCGCTATTGTAACAAATGCGTTATTGCAACGGCGCGTCGAGGGCGTCGCGCCCTACAAATTCGTTAAATGATATGAATACTAAACCTTCGGCGCATTTCCGCGCCCCGAAAACTCGAAACTCGAAACTCGCAACGCGCAACTACGTATACAGGGGTCTGACCCCTGTATACGTAGGGTGCGGTTAGTTGAGTGAAGAGTGAAGAATTAAGAGTGAAGAGTGAAGGGACCTGCGGTCGGCTATTAAAAAAATTCGTTTCGGCGAACAATCGTAGGGTGCGACCCCTGGACGCACCGCAGAGAAGGGTTCGTTTCATTCATCCGCTATTGTAACAAATGCGTTATTGCAACGGCGCGTCGAGGGCGTCGCGCCCTACAAATTCGTTAAATGAAACGAATACTAAACCTTCGGCGCATTTCCGCGCCCCGAAAACTCGAAACTCGAAACTCGCAACGCGCAACTATGTATACAGGGGTCTGACCCCTGTATACGCTAATGCCTATAGTTTTCGGGCTGTTGTTGACTTCGGGTAATGATTAATGGTATAATTGTTTTACCAAATACTGAAAGGAGATTCATATGAAAACAAAAGAATCAAAAATATTTTTAATAGGCTCAATAGTGCTGGTGTTAGCTCAGATATTCGACATTTCACAGAAGCTGGCATACACAATTAATTATTTTAAGGGTGTTGCCTTTACTTTTGGAAATTTTGTTTCTTTCACCTGGGCGGACACAATCTCAATTATTATTTCATTAGCGGCAACAGCATTTATTATCTTTGCGCTGCTTGCAAGAAACAAAATATTTGCGTTTGTTTATTTCGGCGTTCAGATGCTCAGCGTTCTGTTCACCTTCATTCGCTCCATTGTCAACATTGTTATCTACAGAGGAACAGAATACTTAACAGGATATATTATTCCGAATACATTAGGCGGAATTCAAACTATACTTTCAACAATCGCATTCGCGATAATTATTACAACGCTTGTTCTTTTCTATATTAAAACAACAAGACCTGAAGCATTCAAAAAGCCTGCTGCAAAGCAGCCGTTCATAAACCCCGTACAGCAGGGCGTTAATGTTCCTGAGCAATCATTTAAATAAATCAATCAATAAATAAAAAAACACCGAGTTTTTCAACTCGGTGCATTTTTTTGTTATATAGCAACAATGTTTACAAGCTTGCCGGGAACGTAGATTTCTTTCTTAATCTGCTTGCCGTCGATAAGCTCTTTGATTTTTTCATCCTGCTTTGCAAGGGCGATAACCTCATCCTTTGCCATATCAACGGGGATAACGATTCTTGAACGAACCTTGCCCATAACCTGAAGAACAATCTCAACGGTGTCGTCAACTGTTTTTGCTTCATCAAAGGTGGGCCACTGAGCCTGGTTGAGCATTCCGCCGAAGTTCATATTCTGCCAGATTTCCTCAGTTACATGGGGTGCAAAAGGGTTAACGATTAAGAGAAGGTCTTTAAGCTCAGCTCTGTTAACGCTGCCCTTATCGTAAATCTGATTGAGAAGGGTCATAACTGCTGCGATTGCAGTGTTGAACTTCATAGCTTCAATATCTTCGCTTACCTTCTTGATTGTTTTGTGCATTGCGCTTGAAAGGTCTGAAGAATATTCATCGCCGTCGCAAACCATATCCTGAAGCTTCCAGAGTCTGTCGATAAATCTCTTACAGCCCTTAACGCTTGATTCGCTCCACGGAGCTGCCTGCTCGTAGTCGCCCATAAAGAGAACATAGGTTCTCAGAACATCTGCGCCGTAAACATCAACAACCTCGTTCGGGTCGATAACATTGCCGCGCGACTTGCTCATTTTAACGCCGTCGGGACCTAAGATAAGACCCTGAGCGGTTCTCTTGAGATAGGGCTCTTTGAACGGAACTGCGCCGATATCATAGAGAAAACGGTGCCAGAAGCGTGAATAAATCATATGACGGGTTACATGCTCCATACCGCCGTTATACCAGTCAACAGGTCCCCAGTATTTAAGCTTATCCATATCTGCAAGCGCATTATCGTTATGCGGGTCGATATATCTGAGGAAGTACCACGATGAGCCTGCCCACTGAGGCATTGTGTCGGTTTCGCGCTTTGCGTCGCCGCCGCACTTCGGGCACTTGCAGTTAACGAATGAATCAATCTTTGCAAGAGGGCTTTCGCCGTCCTGACCGGGCTCGAAGTTTTCAACCTCGGGAAGTCTGAGCGGAAGCTCCTCATAAGGAACTGCAACAAGTCCGCAATCGGGACAGTGAACAATCGGAATCGGCTCGCCCCAGTAGCGCTGACGGTTGAACGCCCAGTCCTTCATCTTATACTGAACGCCGCCTTCACCGATGCCGTTTTCGCCGAGATAATCAATCATTTTTGCGATTGAATCCTTCTTGTTATCAAGCCCGTTAAGGAAGCAGGAGTTCACCATTTCGCCGTCGCCCGTATATGCTTCAACGCTGATATCGCCGCCCTTGATAACCTCGATAATATCAATGCCGAACTTCTTTGCAAATTCCCAGTCTCTCTGGTCGTGAGCAGGAACAGCCATAATTGCGCCCGTTCCGTAGCCCATCATAACATAGTCGGAAATGAATACGGGAATATCCTTGCCGTTAACGGGATTCTTTGCGGTTAAGCCCTTGATTTCAACACCCGTTTTATCCTTAACAAGCTGTGTGCGCTCGAACTCGGTTTTCTTAGCGCATTCCTTGCGGTAGTCCTCAATAGCGTCCATATTTTCAATCTTATCGGCATATTTATCGATAAGCGGATGCTCGGGGGCAATAACCATGAAGGTTACGCCGAAAAGTGTGTCGGGACGGGTTGTGTATATTCTGAGCTGCTCGTCAACCTCGTTAACATTGAAGTTAACGAATGCGCCGCGTGATTTGCCAATCCAGTTAACCTGCTGAAGCTTAACATTGGGAAGATAATCAACCTCCTCAAGTCCTTCAAGAAGCTTATCTGCATACTCGGTTATGCGAAGATACCAGACATCCTTTGATTTCTGAATAACATCGCTGTGGCAGATATCGCACTTACCGCCCTGTGAATCCTCGTTTGAAAGAACAACCTTACAAGACGGACAATAGTTTACAAGGGTTTTATCCCTGAAAGCGAGTCCGTTTTCAAACATCTTGAGGAAAATCCACTGAGTCCACTTATAGTAGTTTTCATCGGTTGTGTCGATAACTCTGCTCCAATCAAACGAAAAGCCTACTCTCTTGAGCTGAGAGGTGAACTTTTCAATATTCATATCCGTAACTTTTCTCGGGTGAATACCTGTTTTGATGGCATAGTTTTCTGTTGGAAGTCCGTATGCGTCAAAGCCAATCGGGAATAAAACATTGTAGCCCTGAAGTCTTCTTTTGCGCGAAACAACCTCAAGTCCCGAATAAGCCTTGATATGACCAACGTGCATTCCGGCACCCGAGGGATACGGGAATTCAACAAGGGCATAGAACTTATCCTTATCGCTGCCGTCAACGGCTTTGAAGGTTTCCTTCTCGTCCCAGATATCCTGCCACTTTTTTTCAATTTCTTTAAAATTATAGTCCATTATATATCCTCCGCAATATAATCAAATTATCCTTATAAGGCTTCCCCTTGAGGGGAAGCTGTCTGCGAACACTTGGAGCAGACTGATGAGGTGATTATCCTCTATGATTGTTTTCAATAACTAATTGCTGTTATCAGCACACCTCATCCACCGCAAGCGGTCCCCCTTCCCCTCAAGGGGAAGGTGTGAGTCTTTTATTCCTTAACTATAAACTCACTTATATCAACGCTTTCGCCGTCCTCCCAAAGACGCTCAATCTGATAAAAATCTCTATCCTTGTTGAGAAGCACGTGAATAACAACGCCAACATAGTCAAGGCAAATCCATTCGCTTGTTCTGCCTTCGATATGATGGGGCTCAATTCCCTGCTCTGAAAGCTTATATTCAATCTCATCGGCAATAGCCTTAAGCTGTGTGTTTGAGGATGCGGTTGCAATAACAAAGTAATCGGTTAAAACGGTTAAATCATCAACCTTGATAACCTCGATATCAAGTCCTCTTTTACTGTCTATTGCCTTAACAGCTGTTTTTACAATTTCAAAATAGTTTTCCATATAAATCCTTTCAAATTATATAATCCTTTTTTTGCTCCCCTTGCCAAAGGGGAGATGTCGCCCACTTGTTATAAAAAGGAGTATTGCCTTTTGGGGCGACAGAGGGGATGGTCGTATTTTTTAAGAACTCGTTGCAGTTAGTCGTTCTGATAATTCACGACCATCCCTCCACCGCAAGCGGTCCCCCTCCCTTTAACAAGGGAGGCAATAAGGTTTTATTATATTTGGTCTATAACCCAGTTATAGCAATCTATTGTGTCGGGATGAATCTGCCTGCCCTGTTTAACGATGCTTGTTATCGTATAAGTCAGCGAATAAAGCATTCCGTCAAGCAGGCTTTTATCCGTTTTCTGACGCATTATATCAACATCGGGATAGCTTCTGTCCGCCGAGGTGAAATCGGCAAGATAGATTATCATTTCAAACAGGCTCATATTTTTTCTGCCCGTTGTGTGATAGCGTATTCCCGAAATAATATCCTCATCTGTTATGCCGAGCTCGGTTTTAACAAATGCAGCGGAACTCATTTGATGATAAACCTTTTTGTTATTAATTTCAAGGTCTGTCATGGAATATCCTGCTTTTTCTATAACTCTTTTCTGCAAATCGTAATCAGCTTCCTTCATAACATCGTGAAGCAAGCCTGCAACATATGCCTTTTCTTCATCGGCACCGTGCTTTTTTGCAAGCTCCTTCGCCTTTTCTGCAACGCACATACTGTGGTTAAAGCGATAGGGCGAAAGGGTTGTTTTTATAAGGTTAATATATTCCTCAACATTATACATAAAGCTTGTTTTCCTTTATATATTTTTCAACGGCTTCGGGTACAAATTTACTGATACTTTCGTTATTTTTTATCATATTTCTGAGCTCTGATGAAGAAATATCAAAAACCGAAAAATCAGTGATAATCGCATTGCAAAGATATGCGTTTTCGTTTTTGAAATCAATAAGCTTTTTGTAGTCCTCGCCGTTTCTTGCCGCTGTGCAGATTGTTGCCATATCTGCAATCTCCTGCGCCTTATACCAGCAGTTGAAATACAAAAACTGGTCAGAGCCCATTATAAGAAACAGCTCGTCATCGGGATAGAGCTTTTTAAGCTCACAAAGAGTGTCGTAGGTGTAGCTCTTGCCTTCTCTTTTAAACTCTATATCGGATATTTCAAATTCCGCTCTGCCGCCGATTGCAAGAGAAAGCATATTCGCTCTGTCCTCAAAAGATACAAACTCGCTGCCGCTTTTATGGGGCGGAACGGAAGTCGGAATAAAAATAATTCTGTCAAGCTTCAGGGAATTAAGATAGTTCAACGCAAGCCTGATATGCCCCGTGTGAACGGGATTGAATGCCCCTCCGAAAATGCCTGTTTTCATCAGCCTATTCCTTGCTTCTTATCTCTGTCGTTTTTATATCGGGGACGGTCGTATTTAGCATAGGGATTTTTTTCTTCCTTTTCCCTCTGTCTCTGGCGCATTCCCTTGATTTTAACCTTTTTCTTTGCAGTTGCCTTTGCGCTGCCCGAGCCTCTTTTTTTCTTTTTCTCGGCAATCTTTTCTTCATCGGCTTCTCTGTATATAACAATAACGCCGCCGATAACCTGAATAACCTCTGCCCCGAGCTTTTCTGCAAGCTCTGCAGCAAACTCCTTCGGAGTGCTCGGTGCGGTTTCAAGATGCACGCGGATTTTGATTAATTCGCGAACATCAAGAGTATCGTCTATCTGCGAAATCAAATTATCGGTTATTCCCTCTTTGCCAATCTGAATAATCGGCTCAAGCGGATTTGCCTTTGCGCGAAGCGCTGCTCTTTCTTTTGAAGTCATATATATTCTCCTATATCTGTTTCATAAAGGTAACACACCTCATCCACCGCAAGCGGTCCCCCTTCCCCTCAAGGGGAAGGTGTGAGGCTTTGGGCAACACACCTCATCCACCGCAAGCGGTCCCCCTTTTGCTAGCGCAGACGCGCCCCTCTGTCAACCTGCGGTTGACATCTCCCCGATTAACGGGGAGTAACTCAAGGGGAAGGTGTTAGGTTTATTGTTTTCTTAAGTTCAGCGACTAATTTTCTCAGCGCGTTTCCGCGATGAGAGATTTTGTCTTTTTCTTCTGCGGTGTAGCGTCCGAAGGATTTGCCGTCGACAAGGAATAACGGGTCATAGCCGAAGCCCTCGCTGCCGTCGCGTTCAAAGCCGATATATCCATAGCATTCGCCCTGAACATTTATTTCCCTTCCGTCGGGGAAAACACAGCAGATTGCACAGGCGTAGTGTGCGCCGCGCTGCTCCATCGGAACGCCGCTGAGCTTTTCAAGAAGAAGGTTATTATTATCTTCATCGTCGCCGCCTGAAAATCTTGCGCTGTAAACACCCGGCGCACCGCCGAGAAAGTCAACGCAGATTCCGCTGTCGTCTGCAATCGCAGGCATATTTGTTGCTTTGCACGCAGCGTGCGCCTTGATTTTTGCATTGCCTTCAAAGGTATCTGCATCCTCAACAACATCCTCGAGCGTTATGCCGAGCATTTTTGCGGTTACAACATTTATTCCGAGCGGTGAAAGTATTCTTTGCATTTCACCGAGCTTTTTCTTATTGTTTGAAGCTAAAATAAAATCCATAAATTCACTCCGTGAATAGTTTCGAGTTGCAAGTTGCGAGTTGCGAGTTCTCGGTTTCTCGCTACGCTCGGTCAATTAATTATCAAATCGGGTGCGGGTGTCCCGCCCAAAAACTCGGAACTCGGGGCTCGAAACTCGAAACTTTTTATTCATTGTTTCCTGCAACGAAATCAGTTAACGTCTCATCATCCTCGTGAGTGGGTTTGATGTCGAAAAGTGCGGAAGCGAAGGCGTCTGCATCGAAGGGCTGTAAGTCGTCTATCTGCTCGCCGACACCTACGAATTTAACAGGCACATCAAGCTCGTTGTTAATTGCAAGCACAACGCCGCCGCGTGCGGTTCCGTCGAGTTTGGTGAGAATAATTCCCGTAATGCCTGCTGCATCCTTGAAATCCTTTGCCTGATTAACGGCATTCTGACCCGTTGTTGCATCAAGCACAAGAAGGGTTTCTCTTGAACAGTCGGGAAGCTCTCTGTCTATAACACGGCTGATTTTGTTAAGCTCATCCATAAGGTTTTTCTTATTGTGAAGTCTGCCTGCGGTGTCGATAATAATAACATCGCTGCCCCTTGCCTTACCTGCCTGGATTGTGTCGTAAACAACTGCCGCAGGGTCGCTGCCCTCGCCGTGCTTGATAAGCGGAACCTCCGCTCTGTCTGCCCATACCTGAAGCTGTTCAATAGCGGCAGCTCTGAAGGTATCGGCAGCGCCGAGAATAACGCTTCTGCCCATATTCTTAAGTCTGCAGGCAAGCTTGCCTATTGTTGTTGTTTTGCCGACGCCGTTAACGCCGATAACAAGAATAACCGATGGCTTTGTTCTTATTTTAAGATAAGAACCGCCCCAAACAACACCTGCAACGATATCCTTCATTGTTTCTCTTACCTGGGAAACCGAGGTTATTTTATCGTTTTCAATTTTAGCTTTGAGGTCGCCGATAATTCTTTCGGCTGTCGGCATACCAACATCACCCATTATCAAAACCTCTTCAAGCTCATCAAAGAGCTCGTCGTCTATTTTATCATAGCTCTGAATAACCTCATCCATCTGAGCGGTTATTCCTTCGTCACGGGTTTTTCTCAAACCCTTTCTGAATTTATCAAAAAGTCCCATAATATTTTCTCCCTTCGGTCGAAACAAGTTTCGAGTTTCGAGCCCCGAGTTCCGAGTTATCGGGTGCGGGCAGCGTCCGCCCACAGCATTTTACTCTTCACTTAGCAAAAGCTTCGGCTTTTACTCCAGTCCCATCTTTTCTGCAAGCTCTGCGCTCTGAAGCTCAAGCAGCTTTGAAACGCCCTTTTCCTGCATTGTTACGCCGTATAAAACATCGGCTTCTTCCATTGTTCCTCGTCTGTGAGTTATTGAAATAAACTGTGTTCTGTCGGTCATTTTTCTCATATATTTTGCAAAGCGCTCAACATTGACATCATCAAGCGCAGCCTCAACCTCATCGTAGATACAAAACGGTGAGGGCGTAACCTTAAGAACGCTGAACAGCAGAGCCATTGCGGCAAGTGATTTTTCACCGCCCGAGAAAAGGTTAATATTCTGAACGGATTTTCCCGGTGGCTGAATCTTGATTTCAATGGGTGATTCAAGGCAGTCATCGGGGTTTTCAAGAATGAGCTCGCCCTTGCCGCCGCCGAAGAAATCTGCAAACGAAATCTTAAATTCTTCGTTTATTCTTCTGAAGCTGTCCATAAACTTAACGCTCATTGATGATGTTAAATCCTGAATAATATTCAGAAGCTCCGACTTCGATTTTTCAATATCCGAAATCTGAGTTTTAAGGAATTCGTATCTTTCGCTTACTTCCTTATATTCCTCAATAGCGCCGACATTAACCGAGCCGAGCGCTCTGATTGAAGCCTTGATTTCGTGAAGCCTTCTCTTTGCCGCCGTCATATCCTCAATAACAATTCCGAGGTTCTGTGCTTCGGCTTTGGTTAATTCGTACTGCTCAAAAAGCATATCGTTAAGCTCGTTATATTCCCTTGTCATAGCGTTTTTACGCTCTTCAAGCCTTACAAGCTCCGATGATAAGCTTTCCTTATCCTGAAGCTTAATCTTTTCCTGCTCTCTTATTTCACCGCTTCTCTTTTCAAGATTATTTCTGCGTGAAATAAAGCCGTTTACGGTTTCTTCACCGCCGTGAGCCTTTTCGCGAAGCTCCTGCGCCTGCTTTTCAATTTCTGCAATGGCAAGCTTGAGAGCATCGTTTTTGGAATTTATCTCCTGAATTTCAAGAGTGATTGTTTTTATTCTGTCTGACTGAGTGCTCTTTCTGAGCTCGAGCTCTTCAATGGCAATCTTTGCTGCCTCGCAGTCCTTTGCGAAGGTTACAAGCTCAAGGTTTATCTCACTTGCTTTGTTGCGGAATTCCTCGCGCTTTGCATTGAGCTCATCAGCACCCGAATTAATAACACCGAGCTTTGCTTCAATATCATCAATCTCGCTCTGAATCTCTTTAGCCTTCTGCGATGAAAGCTTGTTAGCCTCCTCAAAGAGAATAATTCTTGAATTTGAATTTTCTTTTTCTGCAAGGAAGGCAGCCTTTCTGTCGGTTAAAGAATTGATTCTGTCGCCTATAAGCTTATCGTCACCCTGCGCGCGGATATAATCCTCTTTTGCATTTCTGAGGTCTGCATCCGCACCCTGAAGGTCTGCGCCTGCCTTGTTTGCTTCCTCAATAGCGGTTTTAAACTGCTTTGAAAGCTCATCAAGCTCCTCTGAAAGCTTTTCAGCCTCTTTATTAAGCTCTTCAATCATATTCGCACGGGAAAGAACGCCTGCGCCTTTTGAACGGCTTCCGCCCGTCATTGAACCTCCGGGATTCATAACCTGACCGTCGAGGGTTACAATCTTATATCTGTTTTTATATCTCTTTGAAATACCGATAGCGCAATCGATATCCTCGGCAATTATAACTCTGCCGAGAAGATTTGAAATAATATCCTTATACTCGCTCTTGCACTCAACAAGATTTGAAGCAATATCAACAAAACCGAAATTATCGTCGAGGTCGCGCTCTTCAATATCCCTGGGCTTGATTGCCGCAATGGGAAGGAAGGTTGCGCGTCCGAGATTGTTTTGCTTTAAATAATTGATTGCTTTTTTAGCGTCGCTTTCGGTTGAAACAACAACATTCTGCATTGCAGCGCCCAGAGCAACCTCAACAGCGTTTGAATATTCGTTATCAACGCTGATAAGCTTTGAAAGCACGCCGTGTATTCCCGAAAGCGCCCTTGCGTCTGACTGCTTGATAACAGCCTTAACTGCGCCCGAATAGCCCTCCATATTCTTTTCAAGCTCTGAAAGCATTCTTGCCTTCGACTGCTTTTCGGAAAGCTTTCTTTCAAGCGCTTCAACCTCACCTCTGAGCTTTTCGGCTTTTTCGGTTTTGGTTTTAAGCTTGAGCTGCCAGCCCTGCATACCGTTTTCGTATTCGGCAATACGCTCGCCGAGGAAGGCAAGGTTTTCTTCGCTTTCCTTCTTTGCTGCGCCTGCTTCGTTTAAATCCTTTTCGCAGGAAGCAATGCTCTCGTCTATTGTATCCTTGCGCGCATTGATTTCCTCTATTGATGAAAGTGCCTGCGAGCATTTAACCTTGCAATCTGAAAGCGCAAGTGTCAGCGAGGTTATTTTCTGATTGAATTCAACGCTTTTCTGTGAAATCTCATCATTATCGCTCTGAAGCTTTTCAATATCGCGTGCAACCGCTTCAAGCTCTTCCCTCTTCTTCGCAATCTTCATTTCGCTTTCGATGATGAAGGAGTTTTTCTCATCAATCTGGTCGTCAATGGAGGTTGCGGAATCATCGCTTGAGGTTATTTCGCTGTTCAGTCTTTCAATGGTTTCATCATTGTGACCAAGGGTTGCAAGAAGCACCTTTGCCTCGCCGTCTTTTCTGAGAGCTTCCTCTTCATAAGCGGCACTGCCCTGACGGCTCTGCTCGATGAGCATATTTATCTCTGCAATATCTGCAAAGATTGCCTCGGATTCCTTTTCAAGCTCTGCAAGCTCTTTTTCGCAGATTTCATACGAAGCGCCTGCTGCGTCAAGCTTGTGCTCCTGCTCACGCAGATTATTGGTGAAGGCGTTTATTTTATTAAGCCAAACGCCGATTTCAAGAGTTTTCTTTTCCTCGCTGAATTCAAGGAATTTCTTTGCCTTTTCGCTCTGTGTTTTAAGGGGCTTAACCCTGCTTTCAAGCTCGCCCAATATATCAAGAAGGCGAACAAGGTTTTCCTGAGCCTGCTCAAGACGCCTTTCGGAATCGCGCCTTTTATGACGGAAACGCGAAATACCTGCCGCCTCTTCAAAGAGCTCGCGGCGGTCCTCATTCTTAGCCGAAATGATTGAGTCAATTCTGCCCTGACCAACCATTGAATAGCCGTCTGCACCGAGACCCGTATCCATAAACAGCTCGTGAATATCCTTACGGCGAACGGATTCACCGTCTATTTTATATTCGCTTTCACCGCTTCTGTAATAGCGGCGCGAAACGGTTACAATTTCACCCTTATCCTTTAGCGCGTTATCGGAATTATCAAGTGTTAAAACAACCTGTGCAAATCCGAGGGGTTTTCTTGTTGAGGTTCCGCCGAAAATAACATCCTCCATCTTTGAGCCTCTGAGGGATTTTGTGCTTGTTTCACCGAGCACCCATCTAACGGCATCGGAAATATTACTCTTTCCCGAACCGTTGGGACCTACAACTGCGGTTATTCCCTTTCCGAAGTTTAATTCAGTTTTGTCGGGGAATGATTTAAACCCCTGCATTTCAAGTGTTCTTAAAAGCATATGTACACTACCTTTTAACTATCCTTATCTCGTCTGCGGCAATTCTGTCGCTCTGAGTTACTTTTATATTATAACCTTCCTCAATGAGAAAGTAGATATTTCTTTTCTGATTTCCCTTAAGCTTTGAAACGCTTTTCGGGTTTACCATAACTTCATAGCTGCCAGGAGGATATCTGAGAATTTTGTTGAGCATAATTCTTGACTGAACTATCTCGCCGAAGGCTTCATGGTATGCCCCTGCAACCATATTCTTTTTAATATCGTCAGACGCATGCAGACCGAGGCGTATAACCTTTATATCCGCCTCTTCAAAAAGAGGAAGAAGCTTTGTGCAAAGCTGAGCTGCGTCGTCAACCGTCTGCGGTTTATATATTTCTTTTTCAAACAGCTCTGCAAGATAGGTGTTTTTCAAAACAACCGTCGGATAAATTCTGACCGTTGCAGGCTTGAGAGCTATAAGCTTTTTTGCGGTTTGTATTGCCTTTTCGTCAGTATCCTTATAAAGCCCCGTCATCATCTGAAGCCCGAGCTCGAAGCCCTGCTCTTTTATGAGCCTCGATGCATTTTCAACATCCTCTGCGCTGTGACCTCTGAGGTTTGCCTTTAATACCTCGTCATCCATACTCTGTGCGCCGAGCTCTATTGATGTTACGCCGTACTCTTTAAGCACGCCGAGTATTTCTTCATCTATAAAATCGGGTCGGGTTGATATGCGTATTCCGCTTACCCTGCCGTTTTTAACATATTCGCCCGCTGCTTCAAGCAGGCTTTTCATATATTCCCTGTCTATCGCCGTAAACGAACCGCCGAAGAAGGCTATTTCATATTCAAAGCCCTTTCTTTTCAGCGCGGTTTCAACTGCATTTTTAACATCCTCGGGCGTTGGCTGTTTTTCCTTGCCCGTAATGGTTTTCTGATTGCAGAACGAGCACTGCTGGGGGCATCCGAGATGGGGAACAAAAATGCTTATATTCCCTTTTTTCATATCTGAACTCCCATAAGCTCAAGCGCCTGCTTTGCGGCTAACTGCTCGGCATTCTTCTTGCTTGTTCCGATTCCCTTGCCGATAATGTTTGAATTGAGCCTCAGCTCAACCTCAAAGCGCTTATCGTGGTCGGGACCGCTTGTGCTTACAACCGAATACGAAAGGCGCTCATCGGGATTCTGCTGAATGATTTCCTGAAGGAGCGATTTATAGTCCTTGAAATTTGAGTGATGGTTTTCAACCTCGCGCATCAGGAAATGCAGAATGAATTTCTTAGCTTCTTCAATTCCGCCGTCAAGATATATTGCGGCAATAAGTGCTTCAAATGCATTTTCAAGCACCGAAGGTCTTGAAGCTCCGCCGTTTGCGGTTTCGCCCTTACCCATTCTGAGAAAGCTTCCCAGCTCTATTTCCCTTGCAAAGCTTGAAAGTGAAGCTGTGCAAACAAGCGACGAGCGCAGCTTTGAAAGCCTGCCCTCGGGCATATCGGGATATTTTTCAAAAAGATACTGCGCCGAAACAAAGGATAAAACCGCATCGCCTAGAAATTCAAGTCTTTCGTTATTTGCGATTTTTTCCTGCTGTTCGTTTGCATAGCTTGAATGGGTGAGCGCTTCTTCAAGAAAAGAAACATTCTTAAAGCTATATCCGATTTTTTCCTGAAGCTTCTTCATAATTATTCCTTAAAAGAGCAAGACTGGCAAAACAGTTTTATTCAGCTTTTGCCTTAACTCTGCATAGATTTTATTTCTTCTTCTGTTTTTTCAATCAGGTCGGTTTGCAAGAACCAAACCGCCTGCTTAATTGCATTTTTAAATGTTTTTGCATCGGCTGAGCCGTGCGATTTAATTACGGGCTTTTTAATTCCGAGCAAAACTGCTCCGCCGTATTCCCGATAATCAAACTGCGTTTTCATATCATCTAGTGAGCTTTTAACGCCGAGATATGAAAGCTTTGAGAGAATGTTTTTATTAAACGCATTTTCAAGCGCTTCCATAAGCACCTTTGCGGCGCCCTCATAGGTTTTGAGAATAAGATTGCCCGAAAAGCCGTCCGCAACAACAACATCCGCATCGCCGAAGGGAATCTGTCTGCCCTCGATACTGCCGATGAAATTATACGGCGCGCCCTTCATAAGCTCAAACGCTTCCTTAACAAGAGCGTTGCCCTTTGTGTCCTCGCTTCCGTTATTCGCAAGGGCAACGGTTGGGTTTTCGCATTTCATTATGTTTTTCATATAAAGCGAGCCCATATATCCGAACTGGTATAAGAACTCTGCTCTGCAATCAGAATTTGCACCGCAGTCAAGCAGAAGAAACGGCTTTTTATCACCCGGAATAAGCGATGCGATTGCAGGGCGTTTTATGCCTTTTATTCGCTTTATAATAAGCGTTGCGCCAACGGTTATTGCGCCCGTGTTGCCTGCGCTTACGAATGCGTCGCCTTCACCCTCACTCAGCAGCTTGAAACCGACTGCCATTGAAGAATCGGGCTTTTCCTTTAGCGCCGAGGCAGGCTCATCGCACATTGAAATTTCCTGAGTGCAGTTAACTATTCTTGATTTTTTGAGCTTAATGCCGTTTTCTTTAACGCTCTCGTTAATCTTATCTTCATCACCCGTGAATATGATTTCATCAATTTCATCAAATTCATCAAGTGCAAGCATTGCGCCTTTTATTATCTCAAGCGGAGCATTATCTCCGCCCATCGCGTCTACTATTATTTTCATTAATCGGTTATCTTTTCAATTTCAGTTAACGAACGCTTTGCAAGCGCTGCATAGCGCTCTTTTTTATCCCTTATTTTCGGCTCGATTGACGGAAGTATTCCGAAATTAGCGCCCATCGGCTGAAAATTCATAACGCTTTCATCGCTGATATAATCAGTGAGCGCGCCAATCATTGTGTTTTCACTTAAAACAAGGCTTTCTTTATTTTCGGCTCTTCTTACGGCGTTTATTCCTGCCATAATTCCCGATGAAGCCGATTCCATATATCCCTCAACGCCCGTTATCTGCCCTGCAAAAAAGATTTTGTTATTGCTTTTAAGCGAGTAATCACTGTTAAGCAGCCTGGGTGAATTGATGAACGAATTTCGGTGCATAACCCCGTATCTCACAAACTCTGCGTTTTCAAGACCGGGAATCATTGAGAAAACTCTTTTCTGCTCGCCGAATTTGAGATTCGTCTGAAAGCCAACAAGGTTGAACATAGTTCCCTTGCTGTTTTCACGCCTTAACTGAACGCACGCCCAGGGGCGATGATTTGTGTTCGGGTCTATAAGACCAACAGGCTTCATAGGACCGAAACGCGGAGCGTCCTTGCCTCTTTTGGCAAGCTTTTCAATTGGCATACAGCCCTCGTAAACATCAAAGTCGTGAACAACAGCGCCCTCGGCATTTATAAGCTCTTCAATAAAGCTTTCGTATTCTGCTTTATTAAACGGACAGTTTATATAATCGTCCTCGCCGCCTCTTTCGTATCTTGACGCACCAAAGGCTTTATTCATATCAACGCTTTCGGCACTTACAATCGGCGCGGCTGCATCATAAAACGAAAGATAATCGCCGCAGAGCTTTTTAATATCTTCAAATAACTCGCCGTCGGTTAAAGGTCCCGTTGCAATAATCAGAATTTCATCATCGGCTTTTTCAATTTTGCTGTAAACCTTGTTAACAACATTGATATTCGGATGATTCTTTATCTTTTCGGTTATTGCTTTTGAGAAAGCATCCCTGTCAACGGCAAGTGCACCGCCTGCGGGAACAGAGCATTCGCGCGCTGCCGCAACCGTCAGAGAGCCGAGGCGGAACATTTCTTCCTTGAGAAGCCCTGCCGCGCTTTCAATTCTCGACGCCTTGAGCGAGTTAGAACAAACGAGCTCTGCAAAATATTCACTTTTGTGAGCAGGGGAAAACTTAATCGGTTTCATTTCGATTAAATCAACCCCGTATCCGGCGTTTGCAATCTGCCATGCAGCCTCAACGCCTGCAAGCCCTGCACCGACAACGGTAAATTTCATTTATCTGCTTCTTTCGGTTTTACTTTTTTCTTGATGATTTTGTGAAGCCGCAGCCTTCGGTATCGGGGCAGTATAAAACTCCGCCCTTCTTTCTGAACAAGGATTTTCCGCAGTTTTCGCAAACCTCATCGGTTGGGGTATCCCATGTCATAAAGTTGCACTTCGGATAATTTGAGCAGCCATAAAAGGCAGTGCCCCTCTTTGTTCTTTTTTCAATAACATCGCCGCCGCATTCGGGGCATTTTGCGTTTGTTTTAAACACAAGTGGCTTTGTGTTCTTGCATTCGGGATAACCCGGGCAAGCAAGGAATTTGCCGAATCTGCCAACCTTGATAACCATATTGCGTCCGCATTTATCGCAAACAACATCGGTTTCCTCTTCGCTGAGCTTTATCTTAACGCCGAGCATATCCTTCTTTGCTTTTTCGAGCGGCTCTTCAAAATCGTTGAAGTAAAGCCTAATCATATCAATATAGTCCTTATCGCCCGAATCTATTTTATCAAGGTCATCCTCCATTTTAGAGGTATATTTAACATTAACAATATTGGGAAGTGTTTCCTTGAGAAGATTTGTAACAGCCTCGCCGAGCTCTGTAGGAACGAACTGCTTGCCGTCGCGGACAACATATTCCTTTGAAAGAATTGTTGATGTTATTGTTACATATGTTGACGGTCTGCCGACACCGTTTTCTTCAAGCGCCTTGATGAGCGAGGCTTCGGTGTATCTTGCAGGGGGTTGAGTGAAATGCTGATTTCCGAGAAGGGACTTAAGCTTTAAAACATCGCCCTTTGCAACGGGTGGCAGCGGAGTTTCCGCAGCATCCTTTGAATTATCGTCGGTTTTCTCTTCATAAAGTGCGGTGAAGCCGTCGAATTTAACCGAATAGCCCGTTGCGTTGAAGGTGTAGCCCTTTGCGTCTATTTCGATTTTAATTGTTTCCTGAATACAGCTTTCCATAAGTGAAGCAATAAAGCGCTCCCAGATAAGCTTGTATATTTTATACTGGTCCGAGGTTAAGGAATCCTTAACGCTTTCGGGTGTTACATCGGGCATTGAAGGTCTGATTGCTTCGTGGCCGTCCTGCGCGTTGCTTCTTGTTTTATAATATCTCGGCTTCTGGGGAAGATATTTTTCGCCGTAGGTTGAAAGAATGTATTTATTACCTGCTGCGCGTGCTTCCTCTGAAATACGAAGTGAATCGGTTCTCATATAGGTTATAAGACCAACAGTGCCGAGACCCTTAACATCAACGCCTTCATAAAGCTCCTGAGCGGCTTTCATTGTTCTTCTTGCCTGGAAGGATAAACGGCGCGATGCCTCCTGCTGAAGGGTTGAAGTGATGAACGGCGGAGTCGGGTTCTTTTTTCTTGTTCCCTTTTTAACCGATTCAACAATGTATTCAGCGCCCTCTAAATCCGCAAGGATTTTGTCGCTCATTTCCTTGTTTTCAATATTCTTTTCGCCGAGCTTGAGCTTATTGCCCTCGGGGTCGCTTATAAGAACTGCAGAGAAGGTTTTTCTTTCGGGAGGATTGGTGAATTTTGCATCGATTGACCAATACTCTTCGGGAACGAAGGCTCTGAGCTCCTCTTCCCTGTCAACAACAAGTCTGAGCGCAACTGACTGAACTCTGCCTGCGGAAAGTCCTCTTCTGATTTTCTGGCTTACAAACGGGGAAAGCTTGTAGCCGATAAGTCTGTCGAGAATACGGCGTGCCTGCTGTGCGTTAACCAAATCGATATCAATTTTTCTCGGGCTCGCCATTCCCTTCTGAACGCCTGATTTTGTAATTTCGTTAAAGGTTACGCGGTTTTCATCGTCGAGATTAAGTCCGAGCAGATATGCAAGGTGCCAGGATATTGCCTCTCCCTCACGGTCGGGGTCGGTTGCGAGATAAACATAATCTGCGCTGTCCGCTTTCTTCTTCAAATCCTTAACAAAGTTTTCCTTGCCCTTAATAACTGCATATCTCGGGGCAAAATCATTGTCTACATCAACGCTGAGTCTTGCTGCGGGTAAATCGCGCACATGACCCATCGATGCAACAACATCATATCCCTTTCCGAGATATCCCTTAATATTCTTTGCCTTTGCAGGCGACTCAACTATAACAAGTTTTGACATATGGTTTAAATCCTTTCGGGTGTTTGTTATCTTTTTTTGTATCTCTGCCCTGAAGCGCTTGTTATCAGCCCTTCCATTTCAAGCAGCGTAAGCGAGGCTAAAACCTCGTTTAAATTCAGTTTGCATTTATCGGTTATTGATTCAATCGTCTGTAATTCGTCATTGAGAGCCTCAAAAACCGCTTTTTCATTATTTGAGAGATTGTTTTCCTTATTACTCAGATTAACTCTTTTAACCCTGTCCTGAGGCATATTATCAAAATCAATCTGGTCGCTTTTCTTTGTTGTTTTATTTATCTTATCGCCGAGCGATGCAAGCTCCTGCACGCTGAGCGCCTTGCTTAAATCGAGCGTTTCAAATCTTTCGGCATACTGGGCAACTATAACCGATGGGCTTGTTGCAACAACAGCGCCGTCGTCAATAAGAAGATTTGTGCCGAGGAAATGCGAATCGAATATTGAAGCGGGAATTGCAAATATGTCCCTGCCCTGCTCGGTGGCATAATCCGCGGTTATAAGCGAGCCGCTTTTCTGACCTGCCTCAACAACAAGTGTTCCGAGTGAGAGAGCGCTTATGATTCTGTTTCTCATCGGGAAGCTGAACTTTGTTGCAGGAGTTCGCGGAGGATATTCGCTTATCAGCGCACCGCCCGAAGCCTTTATCTTATTTCTTAAATCCTTGTTTTCATTAAGATAGTCAACGCCGAAGCCGCAGCCCAAAACCGCATAGGTTATTCCGCCCGCTTCAAGCGCTCCCCTGTGTGCAGCCGAATCAACGCCGAGCGCACCGCCGCTGACTACCGCGCCGCCGCAGAGCTCATAGCCCTTTGCCATAATGCGCGCAGCCCTTAAAGCATATGTTGAAGCCTTTCGCGTTCCGACAACTGCAAGAGGTGCAAGCTCTTCATAACCTTCAATGCTTCCGTCTATATAAAGCACTGCAGGCGGATTTGAAATCTCTTTGAGCCTTTGCGGATAAAGTGCGTCATCATAGGTTATTATGCTCCACGAGTTGCTTTCGCAGTCTGAAATTATTTTCTCCGCATCCTCAAGCTTAAAGCTTAAAAGCCTTTCGGCTTGCTTTTGCGATATGGAAGGGCTGAGCTTCCATTCAAAAAGTCCGCCCTCATAAAGCTTTTGCACCGAGCCGAATTCTTCAATAATCTCTTTGAAGCTTGCTCCCTGCCCCAGACAGAGCTGAAGCCATATCCAGTAATTCTTATCCGTCATCTCAGCATCTCCCACATAATTATGGACGCTGCAACGGACGCGTTCAGGCTTTCTGCGTTTCCGAGCATCGGAATGGTTATAAGCTTGTGCGAAACAGCCTTAATATTCTCTTCAACGCCGTTTGCCTCGTTGCCTATTACGCAGACGGCAGGCTTTGAAAAATCGGTTTTGGTTATTACCTGCGCGCTGCTGCTAGGAACGGAAGAATAAATCATATATTCCGCGCTGAGCTTTTTAAGATAATCCTCAAGATTATTGCAGATTACAATATTTTCTCTGAGCACCGAGCCCATTGAAGCGCGAAGCACCTTGGGGTTATATATATCGCAGCAGTTATATGCAATTATGCTGCTTATTCCGAGCGCCTCGGCGGTTCTTATTATAGCGCCGACATTTGCAGGGTCCTGAACATTATCAAGCGCAATAACCTTTTTGCCGAGCGGCTGAGAGCTGTTTTCGGGAATTTCGCAAACTGCAAAAATGCCCTGTGGATTTTCGGTGTCGCTGAGCTTTTCGGCAACTTCCTCGCTGATTAAATATGAATTATCCGCCCTGTCAAACAGCGATGCCGTTTCAAGAGGATATTTTTCAAAGAGCTTTCCGGTTATGAAAACCGTTTTAACCTTATAAACAGAATTAAGGACATCAAAACAAAGCCTCGCGCCCTCCAGAACAAACGCACCGCTCTGCGTCCTTGCCTTAGAGGAAGAAATAAGCTTTTTTGTGTCCTTAATAATACCGTTATTTTTGCTTGTGATTTTTTCCATACACATCTCCGTTGCGTGCTTTATTATCGGCAAAAAAGCCTTATTCGTTTAAAGAAATCACGTTCTATATATATTTTAAATTATAATAATAATTAATATACATTATAATAGAGCAAATTTCAATAGTTAATTTTGCAAAAAAAAGATTGTAATATAATTGTAATTTAAGGCAGAAATGATATTCAAAAAAAGAAAAAGAGCAGTGATTTTTCACTGCTCCTTTTCTTGTTCCTCTTAAAGAGCTATTACGGGAACTGTTCCGCCGCCCGGCTGGTCTGAATTTGTTTCCCAGCCGTTTGTAGCATCTGCAAGATGAGAAT
>SVQE01000091.1 GCA_015065505.1 Oscillospiraceae bacterium | reverse complement strand
CCGACGGGGATTGTTGCAACAAGAGTTTCTTTATCTGTTTTAAAGGTTCCGCCGTAGGATATTTCGCGCCCTGCTTCAAGGGCTTTGATGTGCGAAATATGGGTTATCCATCTCATTGCAGGCTTGATGCCGAGCAGGCTTTCATCAACCTCGTGCGAGGGATAGAGCCCGTAGAGAATAATTCCCATTCGGCACATATCATAGCACTTATCAAAATTCATAATTCCTGCGCTGTTGTTGATATGCTTAATCGGAATATCGATGCCTCTTTCTTCAAGCAGGCTTATGAACTTATCAAACCTTTCTTTTTGTGCGAGCGCCTTTGATAAATCGCTTTCGTCGGCTGTTGCAAAATGTGAGAAAAGCCCTTCGGCTTCAAGGTTTTCAAGCTTTATAATCTCTTCGCAGATGTTTGCCGCTTCTTCGTTTACCTGAAAACCGATTCGGCTCATTCCCGTGTCAACACAGAAGTGAAAACGCGCTGTTTTGCCCTGCTTTTTTGCTTCCTCGCTGAGAGCAAGAGCATCTTCATAGTGGAAAATCGGAATTCTTATATCGTTTTTAACAACCTCTTCAAATTCAAAGGGCGAAACATAACCTAAAATCAGAATGGGGGTTTTGATTCCCGCATTCTTAAGCTCAAGCGCTTCATCAACACAGGCAACGCCGAAGAAATCGCATTTTCCGTCAAGGAATCTGCCTATCTGAGCTGCACCGTGACCGTATGCATCAGCTTTGATAACGCCGAGAAGGCGCACTCCCTCGGGAAGCTTTTTTCTTGTGTTATTAAAATTGTATTCAATCGCATCAAGATTAATCTGAGCTTCTGTTCTGAAATACATTTTTACGCCTCCGAAAAATATCTTCATATATTTTATATCTTTTAACTGAAAAATTCAAGTGTATTGTAAATTATAATAGTATATGGTATAATATTATTTGATTATGCAATGCACGCAGTGCAATTCATGACAAAGTCAATTCATGGCTTGCCAATTCATGACGGAGTCAATTAATACAAAAAATGAATTGCAGCTTAATGCTGCATGAATTGATTATAATCATGAATTTCGCATTTTGATGCGAATGAATTGCTTGCTATGCAAGCATTATAAAAACAAACGGAGTGTTTTTATATATGAAATTACTTGTTATTGACGGAAACAGTATAGTTAACCGCGCGTTTTACGGAATTAAGCTTTTAACAACCAAAAACGGCGACTACACGAATGCTGTTTACGGTTTTTTAAATATTCTTTTAAGGCTTCAGGAAATGAGTCAGCCCGACGCTGTGGCTGTTGCTTTTGATGTTCACGCGCCTACCTTCAGGCATAAGATGTATGATGCCTATAAAGCAGGGCGCCACGGTATGCCCGACGAGCTCAGAGCGCAGATGCCCGTTTTGAAGAATCTGTTAAAGCTTCTGGGTTATAAGATTGTTGAATGCGAGGGCTGGGAAGCCGACGATATTCTCGGAACGCTTGCGGCAAAATGCCGCGAAAACGGCGACGAATGCTTTATTGCAACGGGCGACAGGGATTCGCTTCAGCTTGCTCACGGCGGCGTTAAGGTTCTTCTTGCAAGAACAAAGATGGGTCAGGCAGTAACAGATGTTTACGATGAAAAAGCAATATTTGATGAATACGGCGTAACTCCGAAGCAGCTTATTCAGGTTAAGGCGCTCCAGGGCGACAGCTCGGATAACATCCCCGGTGTTCAGGGTGTCGGACCTAAAACAGCGCTTGATTTGATTTCAAAATACGGCAGCGTTGATAATATTTACGATAATATTGAAACGCTTGATATTAAAGAAGGCTTAAGGGCGAAGTTGATTAAGGATAGGGATAATGCTTATCTTTCACTGACTCTCGGTGAAATCAACTGCGAAGCACCGATTGACACCGGCATTAATTCCTATAAAGTCTGCCCCGAGGATTTAAGGGCTGCTGCTGCAGAATTTTCAAGGCTTGAGCTCTATTCGCTTATGCCGAAATTCAATCTTGATGCAAACGACGCGGCTCAGGTTATTGCGCCTGCGAAGGAAAGAGAAATAACCTGCACCAAGGTTGTAAGTGCCGATGAGCTTTTTGAAAAAATTGAAAACGAGGTTTATTTATACCCCGTTGTTATAGATAACAGCGTAAGCGATATATATTTTGCTTTCGGCGATGAAATACTTGTTCTTCATTCGGAAAATGAGGGCTTCGCCGAAATAGTTAAAAAGCTGTTTGAAAACGAGAGCATTAAGAAATACACCTATTATTCAAAGCAGCTCCACCGCCTTGCTGCAAGGCTTAACAGCGACTGCAGGGGCGTTGCAGGCGATTTGATGCTCAGCGCGTATCTTCTTAAACCCTCGGACAGCAATTATGATATTGAGCATCTTTGCCTTGATTATAATATTGCCGTTCCCAAATACAGCAATCCCCTCGGCGGCGAGGATGAAAATGTTTCGTTTGCGGCTGTTCTTAAGCCTTTGTTTGATAAAACAAATATGCTTCTTGATGAGGCAAATCAGACAAAGTTGCTTAACGATATTGAGCTTCCGCTTGCAAGAGTTCTTGCAAAAATGGAGGTAGTTGGCTTTTCTGTTGATAAGGACGGAATTGAAGAATTTTCAAAGAAGCTCGCTTCGCGAATTGACGAGCTCACCGAGCTTATTTATGATTCCGTTGGCTATGAGTTTAATATAAATTCACCAAAACAGCTCGGCGTTGCGCTTTTTGAGGACTGGAAGCTGCCGTGCAAAAAGAAAACCAAAACGGGATATTCAACAAATGCCGAGGTGCTTGAAGGACTTGTAAACGAGCACCCCGTTATAAGCTATATTCTTGAATACAGAAGCTTAACCAAGCTGAAATCAACCTATTGCGACGGGCTTTTGAAGGTTATTGCAGAGGACGGCAGAATTCACACCTCGTTTAATCAGGTTGAAACCCGAACAGGAAGAATCAGCTCGCTTGAACCAAATCTTCAGAATATTCCCATAAGAACCGAGCTCGGCAGAGAAATGAGAAAATTCTTTGTTGCAGGGCAGGGGAATACTCTTGTTGACGCGGACTACAGCCAGATTGAGCTTCGCGTGCTTGCAGACCTTTCAAACGATGAAAATATGATAAATGCCTTCAACAGGGGCGACGATATTCACACTATAACCGCGTCCCAGGTTTTCGGTCTGCCTGCTGAAATGATAACAAAGCAGCTGCGTTCACGCGCAAAGGCTGTTAATTTCGGAATTGTTTACGGCATCGGCGCATTTTCGCTTGCAAAGGATATAGGCGTAACCCGTAAGGAAGCACAGGAATATATTGATAACTATCTTTCAACCTACAGCGGCGTTGCAAATTATATGAACCGTATGATAGATCTTGCCAAAGACAGGGGCTACAGCGAAACCCTGTTTAACAGAAGGCGCTATCTTCCCGAGCTCAGCTCCTCAAATCATATGCTTAAAGCCTTCGGCGAGCGCGTTGCAAGGAATATGCCCATTCAGGGAACAGCGGCGGATATTATCAAAATTGCAATGATTAAGGTTGATGACCGCCTCACTAAAGAAAATATGAAATCAAGGCTTATTCTTCAGGTGCACGATGAGCTCATTGTTGAAGCACCCGAGGAAGAGGCTGAAAAAGCGCTGAAAATTGTAACCGAGGAAATGGAAAGCGCCTGCAAAATGAAGGTTCTGCTCAGAGCGGACGGAGCGATAGGGCGCACTTGGTTTAATGCGCATTAAGCAAATTACGAATTACGAATTACGAGTTACGAATTTCGGGTCGCTTCGCTCCGATTATAAAACCTCACACCTTCCCCTCGGGGGGAAGGGAGACCGCTTGCGGTGGATGAGGGGTGTTCCCGATAGGTTGTAGTATGGAATATATAATATTGACTGCAACAATGAATGATGTTGCGGATATAAAGAAAATTGAAGATGCCTGCTTTTCGGTGCCGTGGAGCGAGAAAAGCATTGAGGAATCGCTCGCAAATCCCTGCTCGCATTTCTATATTGCAAGGGTTAACAACGAAGCGGCAGGCTATATCGGCATTCAGATTTTCAGCGGTGAAGGGTATGTTACAAATGTTGCAACCCTTCCCGAATTCAGAAAGCAGGGAATTGCAGGGGCGCTTGTTGAAAGGGCGCTTGAAAATGAAATGGAATTCTTGACTCTTGAAGTCAGAAAGAGCAATAACCCTGCAATTAATCTTTATTCAAAGTTCGGCTTTGAAGCTGTTGGCGTTCGCCCGAAATTCTACCGCGAACCAACAGAGGACGCAATATTAATGACTAAGTTTTTATAAAATTACGAATGACGAATGACGAATTACGGTTCGTTTGCGAGCGCTGTCGGTGGCAGATGAAGCGAACAAAAAGAACTGCCGAACGGTCAAAATTTGTCGGCGCTC
>SVQE01000006.1 GCA_015065505.1 Oscillospiraceae bacterium | reverse complement strand
AACAAACAAGAATAACTCCCTGAATACATATTTAATTCCATAAAAGTGGATTATTCGATAAATTAACTGAACAAAAATTTTTAATATAGAAAAAGCAACTATTAAAACGGAAGCAATTATTTTCAAAATAGCTGTTTTGGGTATTGCACTTAACAGAATAATAACACCTAAAATAACCGAAAAAACAATAGCAATAACCCATGTAATATTTTGCCTGAATATAAACGAAAGAATGTTTGATGTGTTATCCTCATATAATTTGCGTGAAAAAGCAATAGTATAGTATATTTCAAAAGCCTGAAACGCAATTATCGGAATTAACATACTGAATGTGTTTATTCTTTTTGTTAATATAATGGATAAAACAAGCGAAAGCAAAACAACACCAAGCATAATACAATGAAAAGCTCTGCTTTCAACGGCTACAAACTCATAAGTAACAGGCTTTATCAAACAGAACTGTACTAAAAACAAATGAAAAACAACACTTATCAGAATACCGAAGAGCTGTTTTTGTTTTAAACTTAACTTGTCCATTTTTTCACCTCAAATATTATTAGTATGAACTATAAAAGGGCGGAATAGCCGCCCTTTTATTCCGTGTCTCCTGAATACGAAGTGTTCAGTGTTCTTATATTTCTGATGGTTTCGTCAACGCGGTCGTCCATTCTTTCCGCCTTGAGAAGCTTTCTCTGAAGGAAGGTTACGGTGTAGGTTTTTGAATCGTATTTTTCCTCGCCGTTGAACAGCGGAACGGAGTAGCCCTTTTTGTCGAACTCGGATTTACTGTATACCTCGGTGTCGTCTATATAATAGTGGGTATATCCGTAGTTTGTTCGGTATGCAGCCTCATACTGCTGAGAGAACTGTATGCCGTCGAACTTAAAGGTTGACGAGGTTGCGCTTATAACCCTGCCCGATTCCTGAACGGAAAAAGCGTTAACGCAGTAGTAGCTCTTGCCGTTTTTCTTCTTGATTATGTAGTACATATCCTCGCTTTCGCCGAGGCTGTTTGATATGCTTTCATTCTTATAAGCAAGAATTGCCTTGCCCGAGTTATAGCGGTAAATCTCGATGTAGTATTTATCCTCAACCTTGGAAATATAGTTGCCCTGAGCATCTGAATCCCTGACCTTAACGGGCTTTCTGTAGATTAAAACAAGCTCATCCTTGCCGTCGCCGTCGAAATCAGTTAAATCAACAACGGCAAGTCCGTCAACATAGCAAAGTCCGTTCTTCTTAACAACCTTTGCTTTTCCGTAGGTCTGGTTATATTCGTCAACAACTTCATAATAGGCATTGTTGATGTTCTGCGACAAGGAAATAAGATTTGAAACGCCGTTCGGTCCTATGAAGGATTCAACTGTTTTTGAAACCTTGTCGGCATTAACAACAGCTTTTTCCTCAACAAGAACGGCAAGCTTTATTCTTTCAAAGGAGGTTGCATCAACCTTGCCGTCAAAAGAGAACGCCTGTGCAGCGGCATCGTAGTCCGCACTGTATTTCTTTTCAAAGGATGTGCCCCTGAGCTGATAAAGGTCAACCTTTTCAAGCTTATCGCCCGAATGAACGCCGAGATAGTATTTGTTGTTTTTAACATAAATTGTTATCCACGCATCGTCGCTCTTCTTTTCGGTCTGGGTGGATTCATCGCGGTAGAAGCAGATGAATTCATCGTGGTTGTTATAGCCCCAAACCTCGGTGAAGTAAACACCGCCTTCATCGCAGCAAACAAGCAGCTCGCTTACATTATCGTTATTGAAATCCATTTCTCTTGCATAGCTCAGACCGGTCATTCTGTATCCGGTTATGCCGTATGCCGAATAAAGGTTTTCATAGCCGCTGTTTCCGTATTTGGTTATGCACTGCGAGCAGACCTTGCCTGCGTCCTCGTTGAATTTTGCAATTCGTTTGTTTTCGGAATCAACCGCGCGAAGCGTTCCTGCAACCATAAGGGCAAAGAAGAGGAAGAAAACAAAGACCATAATAACGGTTACTCTTGTTTTTTTCTTCTTTGAAAGCTTTTCAAACTCTTCGGCAATGCTGCCTTCCTTAACGGCGTGGGCAACGGAAACTATCTTTTCTCCGCTTTTCTTTGAAAAGGCTTTAACTGCGTCTAAGATTTCGCCCTTTTCGGGTTTCTTTTCGGATTTTGTCTCGGGCTTCTTTTCGGGCTTTTTGTCGCGTGATGGCGATGTGTCCGATTTTTTACCCTGCAGAAAATCGTCGAGCTCTTTTTCCTCGCGGCTTTTTTTGCGCTCGCGGCGGGCATGCTCGGTTCGGGAATCTGCTATTTCTTTAAGCGATTTATCAATCGCTTCTTTTTTCTCTTCCTTTGGCGCATCAAAAGAAGAAATCAGCGACTGAATATCATCCTGATCATCGTCAAAATAATTATACTTTCTCAAACCGTTCACCCCCTTTAACAATCAAAACGCGTTTTGATTATATCACTTTAACAAGATTGTCATAATATTTTAGCATAAACAGTCTAATTAATCAACTAATACTTATGTGTTGCTTATTTTCCGAGAAATCTTCCCATAAGCGAGGGACCGAAATCAATGAAAACGCCCGTTTCCTTTGCGCTTTCCTCGTTGATGCTTTCAACGCCGCTTTCAATCTCGCCGTTTTTATGGTAGATGAGGAACGGTACGGGGTCGCTTGCGTGAGTGCGCGTTGCAATCGGTGTCGGATGGTCGGGAAGAATCATCATTTTCCAGTCATCGTACTTTTTTAATCCCTCAAAAAGAATCGGAAGAACTCTTTCGTCAATAAGCTCTATTGAACGAACCTTGTTTTCGGGCTCGTTTCTGTGGCCGCATTCATCGGGAGCTTCAAAGTGAACATAAACAAGGTCGTCGCCCTTATCAAGAAGCTCAAGCGCAGCGGTTGCCTTGCCTTCAAAATTGGTGTCGATATATCCCGTTGCACCCTCAACCTCTGCAACATCCATTTTTGCACAGAAGCCCAGGCCTTTTAAGAGATCAACCGCTGAAACAACGCCGCCCTTAATGCCGTAGATGCTCTCAAAGCTGTCGTATGCAGGTCTTGTGCCCTCGCCCCAGAGCCAGATTGAGTTTGCAGGGCGCTTGCCCCTTTCTTTTCTTGCAATATTAACGGGGTGGTCCTTGAGTAAATCGTAGGATTTTTTCATCAGCTCGATAAGTGGCTTTGCGTTTTCGGCTGTTGAAAGATGCTCGGTGATAACCTTGCCCGTAATATCGTGGGGCGGTGTCATTTTGCCGAGGTCGGTTGTTCCGTTATCCCAGATAAGGCAGTGACGGTAGCTAACACCCGGATAGAAGGTGAATACTTCGTTTCCGAGCTTTTCCTGAATGTATTCAATAAGGATTTTTGCTTCTTCGGTGCTTATGTCGTCAGCGCAGTAATCAAGGATTGTTTTTTCTTCATAAGGCAAATCGTCCTCGGAAAGAGTAACAAGATTTGTTCTTAACGAAACATCGCTCATTTTCATATCAATTCCGATTGAAGCAGCCTCGAGCGGACTTCTTCCCGTGTAGAATTTCATCGGGTCAAAGCCCATAACGCTCATATTTGCAACGTCGCTGCCGGGTTTTAATCCCGGTGCAACCGTTCTTACAAGACCAACCTCGCCCCTCTGAGCAAGAAAATCCATATTCGGCTTTTTTGCGCACATCATCGGCGTTTTTCCGCCAAGTGCTTCAACGGGATAATCCGCCATCCCGTCGTATAAAACAACAACAAATTTAGTCATTTTGTGTCCTCCCAGAAAAATAGATTAATATAGTTAAAAAATTTACAAATTTAGCATATGTACTCTGTATTATAGCACAATGCACCAACAAACACAATATATAGATTTGATTGTTTAAATCAAACAAAATTGATTGTCGTTTTTAGTCATTTGTAACAAATAAAAGGCATTGCAAAATCCTATTAAAAGGTTTATAATAAAATAGAAATAATATATTCATATTTATTTTATGATATTTTCAGACACAGGCAACTTATTTAAGAATTTTTCGGAGGGAGAAAAATGAAGAATTCATTGAGAAAAAAACTAATCAGCATAATGCTGTGTGTGCTTCTGGCAGCAACGTCCGTCGTTCCTGCTTTTTCGGCATACGCAGAAAGCGGCGTTATCGACACCGTTGACCTTCAGATTTTCTTTTCAGACTCTAACACAATGGTTCCAACCTATATGGAAGGAAGCGAAGAGGATGAATACATAATCACGATGGTTGAGGGTGAAAAGCTTCAGCTAAAGCACGAGCTTATAGACAGCTATCTTCCCGATAACGCATATTTCAACTGGTACAGCGACACACCCATTCTTGCCGATGTTGACCAGGACGGTCTTGTTAAGGCATTCGACTCTTCAAAGGGTGCGGTTGTTCAGCTCTGGATAGACAATGAGGTTAAAACAATTCCGTTAATCGGCTCAAGAGTCGGCGAGCTTCTTGAAAAGGCGTTCAACAATGAATATGTTGACCTTGACACGCTTGATTCCGACGCCATTGTTGCCATTGCACAGGCTGCACTCGGCTCTGAATCCTGGCTTGCCGATTATGTTGATGCATATGAGGGCGACCTTATTGATTCACTGAGAACCTATCTTGATAAGGTTAATACGGGCATTTACTGCCAGGTTTTCTCGTCAACGGGCGAGCTTCTCGGCGAAGACCATGTTAATGTTAATGTTGTAAGAAACAACGAATGGTATGCTAATTTTCTCCCTAACGGAACACATATAACAAACAAGTCAAAGATTGCAACAACTCAGGCAGTTGGCAACAGCGTTCAGCTTAACGCAATAACCTCGCCGCAGCGACTTCACTACGGAGTTCAGTATTCGGTTAAGGCTTCTTCAATCTTCTCTTCGGGTAAGGTTGTTGCAACCGTAACCGACGGCGGACTTGTAACCTTTAAAAATACGGGTAAGGTTACAATCCTTGCTTCTCCCGACTCCGAGGATGTTATCAACGGACTTCTTAAATTCATAAACTATTTCTATGCTCTTGAAAATACGGGCACACTCAACACCGATGATGTTGCTCAGATTATGATTGAGTATATGGGGCTTGATATCAATAGAGCCGTGCTTGCCGGAATGCTCGATGTTGCCTTCGGCGTTGCAAAGGTTGTTGAGGGAACAGCGGACCCCGTTCAGCTCACAGCAACAGCGGTTGAAATCGTTGCAAACATCATTCTTCAGATGAGATATAACGATTCAATAACCTTCACCGTTGTTGAATCCCAGCCTATTGAAAGCTTTAATATTGAAGGTGCAAAGTCTGTTAAAGAGGGCTCGCAGATTCAGCTTTCAGTTACGGATGTTAATCCCAGCACGGGCGATATGAGCGATATCGTATGGACCTCGTCAAATCCCGAATATGCAAGGGTTGACGAAAAAACAGGTGTTATAACAGGTCTTGATGCAGGCGGTCCCTACGGTCAGCTTTCAACAAAGCCTGTAACTATTACTGCAACATCAACAACAAACAATGTTGAAAGAACCTGGGAAATTAGCGTTGTCGGTAAAACGGGTAACTTCATTTCGCAGGTTGATATAAACGGCGCGGATATTGTTGAAATCGACGGCAAAGAGAATTACACCTACAGCATTTATCCGGTGCGAGTTGCAGAATCGCAGAATCTGTACACCCAGTGGGGTCTTGTAACGGATGAGGTTGATGAAAACGGCGACCCTGTTTATAACTGGGCAACCGAGGAAGAGTCTGCAAGCAACGATATTTCATCAATTGACTACAGAGGTCATTATGAAGCGCTTGACGGCGGCGTATCAACCATTGCGCTTAAAACATATACGGGATATTATCTCTCAAACGGAAAATTCTATGAAATATCCTCGTTTATTGCAACAAAAGAGGTTAAAACGGGAATACCCGTTGAAAAAATAAACATTTCCGTTACGGGCGTTGCGAACAGCGGCGGCAAGATTGCAAGCGATAAAACCGTTAATATCAACGGAAATGATTATCACTATGTAACAATAACAAGGTCGGGAGCCTATATGGGCAACGGCGCAGTTGTTAAGGCAAGCGTAACGCCGTCAGACGCAACAAATCAGAATCTCAGATGGGTTATTGATAATTCATATTATAATAACGACCTTTCCGATGATACACACACTGCAACTGTTAAGCAGAAAGCAGGGCACGAGGTTGCTGATACATTTAACATCTATGCAGTTTCAAACGACGGCAAGATTAAATCAAATGTTATCACCGTCTGCGTTTCAAACAACCATATTACAGGCAACAATATTGACGGCGACACCATTGAGTTAACAAACTTAACGGATAAAAATGTTTCGCACACTGTAACATACGACGGTTCGCTCACGGGTTCAAACCTTGCAACCCCGAAGGCTAACTGGTATTCCTCCGATGAAAGTATTTTCACAGTCAGAAACAGGGGCAACGATAACAGCGATGCCGTTATAACGGGTAAGGATGTCGGCGAGGCAACCCTTTACTGCGTAACTGCCGATAATGCGGTTATTGATACGGCAAAGGTTATTGTTAAACCGAACAAAACCTATCTTAAAAATATTATCGACCTTTGCGAAAAAACCGCAATAATCAGAACTGAAGAAAACAAGAAGGAATATCAGCAGTATATGAGAAAGCTTGACTTGGCTTATTCCGTATACTACGACCAGGAAATGGCGTCACAGACAACCTGCGACACATATGCTCAGAATCTTCTTACTGCATTCTACAGGCTCGGCGGTTTTGTAAGCGTAAACGGTGTTGAAATTCTCGCAACGGGCAAAAAACAGCTTAAGAATAAGTTTGTAACCGTTTCGGTTGGCTCAACCTCAAACTATAAGAACTACAGCTACGATTTTGATTACAAGGTTACACCGAGCAGCGCTATGTACAGCGAGGTTGAGTGGATTTCTTCAAATGAAAAAATCAGCGTTGATGAAAAGGGTGTTTGCAAACCCACCGTTAACGACCCCTGCTCAGCAATCATAACCTGCAAGGTTACCGATTATATGGGCAACACAAGAAGCGACATTGCCTATGTTGCATTTGCAAGAAACAAAGCAACGGGCGTTAGCCTTAACTACACCGAGCTGAGAGACCGGAAGGTTGGCGAAACAACTCAGCTTAGTGCAACAATTTCACCCACGGGCATTTCTTCCGCTTCGGTTAAGGATGTTATTTGGGAGTCAAGCGACGAGGGTGTTGCAACAGTAAGCGAAAGCGGTTTGGTAACATATGTTTACGGCGGTGACTGCGAAATCACCTGCACAACTGCCGACGGCGGATACAAGGCAGTTTGTATTATTAATGTTATTACAAACTACGACCAGCTCAGAAACTTAATCCAGTCTTACACAGACTTAAATCTTTCGGCACATTCCTACTACCCTGAAACATGGACCGTTTACACAGACGCACTCAACGAGGCAAAAGCCTTTGTTGCAGAGGGCGGTCACACTCAGAAAGAGGTAGATGCAGAGTATGCAAAGCTTGAAGCTGCATACAATCAGCTTGAAAGATACACATATATGAGTGCTGTTGAAATCTATATCGAGGGCGAACCCACCTCAGAATTCTATCAGTACGACCTGAACCTTATTACCGAAAGTATCAGCGGAAACGGCATAGGCTACACAAACGGCGACCGTCCGCTTAAGGTAAGGCTCTATCCCAACAACGCTTCTTATGAAAGTGTTGAATGGTCGAGCGCAACCTCGGATATTTCGGTTTCATCAGAGGGTGAGGCTGTTCCGACTTCAAACAAGCCCTGCTACGGAAAGATTACCTGCACCGTAACAGACCACTTCGGAAATCAGTGCTCGGATTCGGTTTGGGTATCCTTTGCATACTTCCCGGTTACAGCGCTCAAGCTTTCAGATAACAACATCAACGGAACAGTTGGCGCAACCTATCAGCTTGCCTGCACCGTTGAACCGACGGGAACCGGACTTCTTCACTTAGGAAAAGCTTCCATTCAGGATTTCTATTGGGAAAGCGATGATGAAAATGTTGCAACCGTAGACCAGAACGGACTTGTAACCTTCGTTGACGCAGGTTCAACAACAGTTCGTGCCGTATCGTATGACGGCGGTGTAACGGGCGAATGCACCGTTTCAACCGAGGGCGACAGAAGCGCACTTAAAGCGGTTGTTGAAAACTACAAGGATGTTGAATATCAGAACTATGAATATTCATATTCATTGATTTTCAGAAACAAATATGAAATTGCTTCCAATGCGCTCAATGATTTAACTCTTTCCCAGGCTGAAATAGACCAGATTGCCCAGGATGTTATCGATGCATATGATGTTATGATAACTCATCCCTACACCTTGGTTGAGGGCTTCAATCTTTCATACGAAACATATAGCGACCCGCTTATGGGCTCGGATTCAAGGGTTGAAACCGGCAGTGTTCCGGATAACAGCCATTTAACAATCAATCTTTCAAGAAGCGGTTATCAGTCCAACAATTCAAGAAACTATATTGATATAACCGCATCGGTTTATCCGAGCAATGCGAACTATAAATCACTTTCATGGAGTGTAATTTCAACAAGCAATATCAAAACCTCATCACCCTCGGATAACAGGGAGATAAGACTTACCCCGAACGATAATGCCAAGGGCTGGGCAAAGATAAAGATTGCTGCCGTTGATAATTACGACAGAGAAACCTCAAGAATAGTTTATATTGTTCTTGCGGATAATGTTGCAACGGGGCTCACGGTTAAACCGAGCACAAAAACAATGTTTGCAACATCATCAACAACCGCACTTCAGTATCAGTTCAGCGGCGGACCCGATGTAACTGCAATCGAATGGACCTCAAGCGACGAGAGCGTTGTAACCGTAAGCTCAAACGGTGCGCTCACACCTGTTGACACAGGAACGGCAGTTGTTACGGCTGTATCGGTTGACGGCGGCTTCACATCATCGGCAAATGTTATTATTGAAACTGATTTCTCAGAGCTTGCAGAAAGGGTTGAAGAATATAAGCCGATAGTTGAAGGCGTAACGGGCGGCAAGGTTTACACCGAGGAAAGCCTTAATGTTCTTGCTGCTGCAGTTCGGGAAAGCGAAAGCGTAATAGAGGCTGAAACAGCAAAGCAAAGCGAGGTTAATTCCTATCTTGAAACCTTGATTGCTGCGTATAACGGACTCAGGGAATTCGTTCCTGCAACGGGAATTGAAATTGTTATCGGCGATGAACAGAGCGGTGTTTCAGAGCCTAACGACGGCTTCATAAGATACACCTCGAGCAACTCACTTCTTACAAATAAGAAGCTTCAGCTCAAAGCAAATGTTCTTCCGCTTGATAAAGAGCCGATTTATCAGTCTGTTGAATGGACCTCGTCCAACGACCTGATTCAGGTTGACGACATCGGTCTTGTAACCAACTTATCACCGATAGGCAGCTGGGCAATAATTACCTGCACGATTACAACCGAAGACGGCAGTACCTTCAGCGACAGCGTATATGTTTCCTTCGTTCGTTACGGCGCAACGGCTGTAACCTTCGACAGCGATAAGATTTACGGCGCACCGCAGCAGATAAAGAAGCTTAATGTTAACCTTAACCAGTCAGACCAGAGCACTGCTGCTAAGCAGCTCAGCGTTAACGATTGTCTGTATTCATCTTCTAATGAAGAGATTGCAACTGTTGACAGCAAAGGAAATGTAACCTTTATTACTCAGGGCGAGGCAACAATAACCGTAACGGCAATCGACGGCGGTTATGTCGGCACAATTACAGCATACACAACATGGGATACAACGGCACTTCAGGAAGCACTTGCAACCGCAAAGGCGCTTGACCAGAAGGACTATGTTGAAGCATACAGCAACGCGCTTCAGACTCAGATTGAAGCGGCAGAGGCTGTTATGGATAATGTTTATGCACCGCAGAGCGAGATTGACGCAGCGTGCGAAAATCTGCTTCAGGCAATGTCAGACCTTGAAGGCCATGAGTTCATCAAACCTCAGCCCACAATCAAGGTTGGCGACGCTGTAATTGAAAACGGCGCAAACTATGTTGTTGACGACCATTCGAGAATAACCGTTTCATATGAAATGAACGAAGGCGCAATGGTTAAATCCGTTGAGTGGTTAACAAAGAACGAAAACGGCGCAGAATCCGCTGTTTCGGGCAGCAACCTGATAATCACAAAAACAAATGAGGCGGACAGCGCTTCAATAACCGTTGAGCTTATCACGACTGATGATTACAACCGAACGGATGTATTCTCTTACACAATCAATGTTGTAAACAGCCTCGAGGTTGAAGTTATTCCCGTTGATGCAATAACTCTCACCGCAGACGGCGAAGCTATTGAAAGCGGAATTCTTCTCAAGACGGGATACGGCGATAACTTCAGCGGCTTCAACGGAATTCAGCTTGCATATGCTGCAACACCCGATAATGCATCGGCGCCTGCAAGCGTTGAATGGACTTCATCACTTTCAAGCTATGTTGAGGTTGATGAAAACGGATTTGTTGATTTAACAACAGCCGGAAGAAACGCAAGACTTAAAACACTTGCAACAACAATAACCTGCACAGTTACAAATGCAGACGGAACAACCGCAAGGGCAACTGTTGCAATAACTATAAGAAGAAGCTAAGGAGGAATTGAATATGTTTAAGAACAGCAAAGTCAGAAGATATCTTTCCTCCTTGCTTGCTGTTGCCGCACTCGCTTGCAGCATGAGCATATCAATGTTTGCTTATGCAGACGGCGATGTGGCAATCAACAGCACCAATTTCAAGGATGATATATTCAGAGGAATTGTTGCAGATTATCTCGACCCCGACCACGATGGCTATCTTTCACAGTCTGAAAGAAGCGGCGTAACCTTAATAGATGTTTCGGGATTCCTTGAAGCAAAATACGGCGAGGGAACACATGTTGAGATTGCCGATTTATCGGGAATTGAATATTTCTCGGCGCTCAGAACGCTTCGTGTCGGCGGTGTCGGACTTGAAACGCTCAATGTTTATCAGCTTGTTGCATTAACAAGCTTAACCTGCCAGGGCAACTATCTCACATCGCTCAATCTTCTCAACAACGAGGAGCTTGTTGAGCTCAACTGTGCGGCAAACCACATCAAGGGGCTTCAGCTTGCGCTTAACACAAAGCTTAAGAAGCTTGTTTGCCATTCAAACGAGATAACGGGCATAGACCTTTCAAAGAACACCCAGCTTGAAACACTCAGCATTTTCCAGAACGAGCTCACTTCGCTCGACCTTTCAAAGAATACGCTGCTTTCAAGCCTTAACTGTTCAAACAACCATCTTAAGGTGCTCGACCTTTCGGCAAATCCGCTTCTCGGCGAGGTTATTGAGGATTCAATAGGCAATCAGACCATTGAAGCAAGCGCTAATTATTCTGCAGAGGACGGCTCGATTTATGCCGATGTTGCAATTCCCAACGCATCAAGAATTGTTTCAACCTCAATCGACAGAGTTGAAGAGGTTGACGGCGGAACGGTTTATGTTAAGGGCTACGACGGAACAAGCTTTGTAACATATGACCCCGAGCAGTTCCTTGACGGAATAATCTACTACTACAATGTTAATCTTGAAGACGCTGAAAATATGAGCGTTCGCGTTAATGTTACAAGGGATTTCTTCGTTGTTCGTTATTACGACAGCGCAAAGTTTGAAAACAAGCTCGGTGAAGAGATTGTTAACGGCGGCAACGCTGCAGCCTTTGAGCTTGAAAGCATACCGCAGTGCAAGCAGTTTGTTGACTGGAGCGAGGATTTGAGCAATATAACCGATGATGTTCAAACCTATGCAATATGGCAGGACGACCATAATATTCAGGTTCTTTCCTGTGAAAACGGCATTGTTCATATCGGATGCACAAAGGGCTGCGGACTCGATGAGGAATACACCTTTGCGGATTCAGTTAATGCAAGAACGGGCGACGCAACCTATGTTTCCCTTCTTGATATGAATGCCGACGGCATTATTAATGCAAAGGATTTCGCAATGCTTTTAAGATTAATGAACTAATTAAATAAAAGAACGGACATTCCTGAAATTCAGGGATGCCCGTTTTTTTATTGCTTTTCGGTTGTTGTTTCTTTCTTCTTTGTTGAAGACTCTTTTTTCTTCTTAGTGGTTTTCTCTTTCTTGGTTGTTTTTTCTTTCTTTTTAGTTGTTTCCTTTTTCTTTGTTGTTGTTTTCTGCTCTCTGTATGTGCTTGAGGTTTTATAGTTCTGTTTGCCGTTAACCGTTCTGGTTAATGTGTAGGTATTTCCGCTTCGTGTTATATTGATTTTAACATCGCCGACATCAATATCTTTATTTGAATAAATCGAGCATGTCAGGCTTCCGCCCGAGCATTCCATTTTTATTCTGAAGTCGGCTCCGCTTGCATTTTTGAACTTAAAATCCTTGCTGTTCCACTGAACTGTTGCGTCGCCGCCGAGCGGAACATATCCAACCTTAAGCGTGTGGTTTGTTCTTTCAACAATTTCCGCATTCGCCCTTAAAGCACACTCAAAAATAGTTGAGCTAACCTGGCAAACACCGCCGCCGAGCCCGTCAACAAATTCGCCGTCGGCAACAACCTTTGCGGTTTCATAGCCTGCAGTAACCGTTCTCTTGCCAACGGTCTGGTTAAACGAAAAAACATAGCCCGAGGGAACAACAATGTTGTTCACCTTATTTACTGCATTTTGCAGATTTTGTGTTCTTGTTTTATCGCCTGAATTATAATAGGTTGTGTAGGTTGCAATTTTGTGCGGATAATCGCCCTTTTCATCCTTGCTCAACCCCGGATATACCTTTGCGGTTTTTGATTCGGGGAAGGTTGTGTTTTCGTCCTCGGTAGTCGTAACCGTTGTTGGCACTGTCGTTGTTTCTGCAGCAGGCGCTTTGGTCGTTGATGAATCCGACTCACCGCCGTTTGCACTGCAGGAAACAAGCGCCGCTATCAGCACAACAGCGCAGATAACACACAAAAGCTTTCTTATATTCTCTCTTTTCATTCTTTTCTCTTTAATTATTAAATCGCCGTCTGCAAGACCCGACAACTCGGAACTCGGGGCTCGGGACTTGCAACTTACTTTTTCTCCTTATAAGGCTTCTTCCTCTTAACCCAGCCCTCTTTGTTAACCTGCTTAGCTCTTGCTATTGAAAGAGCGTCGCTCGGAATATCGTCCGTAATGGTTGAGCCTGCTGCAATATATGCCATATCGCCAACCTCAACGGGTGCAATAAGATTTGTGTTGCAGCCGATGAATGCGCCGTCGCCGATTTTGCAGCGGGTTTTATTTTTGCCGTCATAGTTGCAGGTAACTGTTCCGCAGCCGAAGTTAACGCCTGCGCCAACATCACTGTCGCCGATATAGGTTAAATGAGCTGATTTTGTGCCTTCGCCTACAACAGAGTTCTTAACCTCAACGAAGTTTCCGATGTGAACATCCTTTTTAAGCACTGAATTTGCTCTTACCTTAACAAAGGGTCCGCAGTCAACGCCGTCCTCAATAACGGAATCGGTTATTTTGCAGTTATCAAGAACAACGCCTATGCCGATTTTTGAATCCTTGATATAGCAGTTAGGACCTATAACGCAGTTTTCGCCGATTTCAGTGTCGCCGATAATAATTGTGTTCGGAAGAATCTGCGCGGAATTTCCGATTTTAACATTCTTGCCAATCATAACGCCGTCGGTGCAGGGAATATCAACGCCGCTGAGCATATGCGCGTTATTGATGTTGCGGCGCATAATTGTGTTTAAATCCATAAGCTGAATTCTGTCGTTTGCGCCTAAAACAGCCTCGCTGTTTTCGCAAACATATGCGCCCTTGTTCCTTCCGCGTTTGATAAGAATTTCAAGCGCATCGGTTAAATAGTATTCGTTCTGAGCGTTGTTGTTTTTGATATTATTAATCGCATAAAGAAGCTCTTCGCCCTTAAACCAGTAAACGCCTGCGTTAGCTTCCATAATCTTCTTTTCATCCTCGGTTGCGTCCTTATCCTCAACGATTTTAAGAAGCGTTCCGTTCTTATCGCGCTTGATGTGACCAATGCCGTGAGTGTCGTCAACAACTGCGCTGATAAGGGTTATTGCGTTGTTGTTATCCTTGTGATACTGATATGCCTTATTAATAGTGTCGGCATCCATAAGCGGACCATCACCGTTGAGAATGAGAATATCATCCTCCATATGGCCAGAGATAAATTCTCTTGCCTGCATAACTGCGTGGCCCGTTCCGAGCTGGGGCTCCTGAAGCGCGGTTTTTATGTTTGAATCAAGCTTTTCAAGATAACCTTCAACAATATCATGCTTGTATCCTGTTATAACGCAGATATCCTCAACACCTGCTTCCTTAACAGCCCTTACAACATAGCTTATCATCGGCTCGAAGATAACCTCGCACATAACCTTGGGCTGTTCGCTCTTCATTCTTGTTCCCTTGCCGCCGGCAAGAATTATTGCAGCTTTCATAATATATGAACACTCCTTGTTTACAGTTAGTAGTTCGTTAAGTTTCGAGTTTCAAGTTCCGAGTTCCGAGTTGTTGGTTACTCGCTTCGCTCAAACAATTATAATTGACCGAACGAAGTGAGATACCGAAAACTCGCAACTTGCAACTCGCAGCTCGCAACTGATTTATATCATTATGCACCAAATTTGCAAAAATTTCAACATATTTTAAATTAGAATGATAAAATTAATAAAAAAGGTTTGATATTTACATACCACTATGTTATTATATAAACGCATTAAACTGTTATGCGCTTTTTTGGCGTGTAAAAATGGCAGTTAATTTAAATTTGCACTATTTTTTTAGGGGGTAATTCCAATGGCTAAAAAATATTGTTACCTGTTTTCAGAGGGTAACGCTAACATGAGAGAGCTTCTCGGCGGTAAGGGCGCTAACCTCGCTGAGATGACCAACATCGGTCTTCCCGTTCCTCAGGGCTTCACAATCACAACAGAAGCTTGCACAAAGTATTATGAGGATGGCAGACAGATTAATCCTTCCATTATGGCAGAGATTGAAGAGTACATCGTTAAGATGGAAGAAATCAACGGCAAAAAGTTCGGCGATAAAGAGAATCCGCTTCTCGTATCCGTTCGTTCAGGTGCGCGTGCTTCAATGCCCGGTATGATGGACACAATCCTCAACCTTGGTCTTAACGAAGAGGTTGTAGAGGTTATGGCTGAGAAATCAGGCAATCCCCGTTGGGCATACGACTGCTACAGAAGATTCATCCAGATGTATTCAGACGTAGTTATGGAAGTTGGTAAGAAGTATTTCGAGCAGCTTATCGACGAAATGAAAGAGGACAGAGGCGTAACTCAGGACGTTGAGCTTACAGCTGAAGACCTTAAAGAGCTTGCAGAGCAGTTCAAGGCTGAATATAAGTCAAAGATCGGCGAAGATTTCCCGAGCGATCCCAAAGAGCAGCTTATGGGTGCAGTTAAGGCTGTATTCCGTTCATGGGACAACCCGAGAGCTAACGTATATCGCCGTGATAACGATATTCCTTATTCATGGGGTACTGCAGTAAACGTTCAGGCAATGGCATTCGGTAATATGGGTGACGATTGCGGAACAGGTGTTGCATTCACCCGTGACCCTGCAACAGGTGCAAAGGGACTCTTCGGTGAGTTCTTAACAAACGCACAGGGTGAAGACGTTGTTGCAGGCGTTCGTACTCCTATGCACATTTCGGAAATGGAACAGAAGTTCCCCGAGGCATTTGCTGAGTTCACAAAGGTTTGCTCAATTCTTGAGAACCACTACAGAGATATGCAGGATATGGAATTTACTGTTGAACACGGTAAGCTCTATATGCTTCAGACAAGAAATGGTAAGAGAACAGCTCAGGCAGCTCTTCAGATTGCTTGTGACCTCGTTGACGAAGGCATGAGAACAGAAGAAGAAGCAGTTGCTATGATTGATCCCCGTAACCTTGACACACTTCTTCATCCCCAGTTCGATGCTGCTGCTCTTAAGGCTGCAACACCTATCGGCAAGGGTCTTGGCGCTTCTCCCGGTGCTGCTTGCGGTAAAATCGTATTTACTGCTGAAGATGCAGACGAGTGGAACTCAAGAGGCGAAAAGGTTGTTCTTGTTCGTCTTGAAACATCACCTGAAGATATCACAGGTATGAAGGCTTCTCAGGGTATCCTCACAGTTCGCGGCGGTATGACTTCTCACGCTGCAGTTGTTGCCCGCGGTATGGGTACCTGCTGCGTATCAGGCTGCTCCGACATCGTTATGGATGAGGATAACAAAGTATTCACACTCGCAGGAAAAGAATTCCACGAGGGCGACTATATTTCAATCGACGGTTCAACAGGTAATATCTACGATGGTATTATTGCTACTAAGGATGCTGAAATCGCAGGCACATTCGGAAGAATTATGGCTTGGGCTGATAAGTTCAGAACCCTTAAGGTTAGAACCAATGCTGATACTCCTGCAGACGCTAAGAAGGCAAGAGAGCTCGGCGCTGAAGGTATCGGTCTTTGCCGTACAGAGCATATGTTCTTTGAGGAAGACAGAATTGCTGCATTCCGCGAGATGATATGCTCAGACACAGTTGAAGAGAGAGAAGAAGCTCTTGATAAGATTCTTCCCTATCAGCAGGGCGACTTTGAAAAGCTTTACGAAGCACTTGAAGGCTGCCCCGTAACAATCAGATTCCTTGATCCACCTCTTCACGAGTTCGTTCCCACCGAAGAGGCTGACATTGAGAAGCTTGCTAAGGCTAAGAACAAGAGCGTTGCAGAAATCAAGGGCATCATCCAGGGTCTCCACGAGTTCAACCCGATGATGGGTCACAGAGGACTTCGTCTTGCTGTAACTTATCCTGAAATTGCAAAGATGCAGACCAAGGCTGTTATCCGCGCAGCAATCAATGTTAAGAAGGCTCATCCTGATTGGGATATGGTTCCCGAAATCATGATTCCTCTTTCATGCGATACAAAGGAACTCAAGTATGTTAAGGATATCGTTGTTGCAGTTGCAGATGCAGAAATCGAAGCTGCAGGAAGCGATATGAAGTACGAAGTAGGAACAATGATCGAGATTCCTCGTGCCGCTCTTACCGCTGCTGATATCGCAACAGAAGCTGAATTCTTCTGCTTCGGTACAATCGACCTTACCCAGATGACCTTCGGCTTCAGCCGTGACGACGCTGGTAAGTTCCTTGATGCATACTATGATGCAAAGATTTTCGAAAACGATCCGTTTGCAAAGCTCGACCAGACAGGTGTTGGCCAGCTTATGGAAATGGCAGTTAAGAACGGTAAAGAAACAAGACCCAGCCTTCACTGCGGTATCTGCGGTGAGCACGGCGGTGACCCGAGCTCAGTAGAGTTCTGCCACAGGATCGGTCTTGACTATGTTTCTTGCTCACCTTTCCGTGTTCCGATTGCTCGTCTTGCTGCTGCTCAGGCTGCAATAGCTGAGAATGCTGCAAAGGCTTCATCAAAGGAAGCTAAGAAAGAAGAAATCGAAGCTAAGCTTGCTGCTGCTAAAGAGACTTTAGCTAAACTTCAGGACGCTGCTGCTGATGCAACAGATGAGTTCAAAGAGGTTGTTGCTAAGGGACTTAAGAGCATCAAGGCTGGCTGGGAAGAAGCTAAGAAAACTTTCGATGCTGAATAATACAATAAAAATAAGGGGTGCGAAAGCACTCCTTATTTTTATAATTACGAATTAGGGACAACTGGGGACAGTCCCCAGTTGTCCGCTTTAAAGCGGTAAAAAAGGCGGTTATTGTAGGAAATCAATGGTTTTTCGCTCAGAGGTGAAGCCGCGTCCGCGAACCTCTTTGATTTTTGTAACCGTAACAAAGGCTTCGGGGTCAACCGAATGGATTAGTTCGTTTGCAGCATAGAGATTTCTCGGGTGAACAACGCAGATTATTCCCTTGCTTTCCTGCTTGAGAGCGCCTGTTTCGATATAGCTCATTGTAACGCCTACGCGAAGCTCGGTTAAAAGCTTTGTGCGTATTTCCTCGTGTTTTTGGGAAATGACAAAAAGCTCTATCTGTGACTGACCAAAAACCATAACCTGCTCGAGAACAAGTGATTCAAGAACAAGAACAACGATTCCGAGCATAATGCTTTCGCTGTCTGAAACAACCGCCTGCGCGCCGACAACGATTATATCGGTTATATAAACAAATATTGCAACCGATTTGTGAAAAAGCTTTGCAAGAATAAGGTTTGCAATATCCATTCCGCCCGTTGAAGAGCCAACGCGCATAACCAACCCGAGCGAAAGTCCCATCAAAACGCCTGCAAACATTGATGCAAGCAGGGTGTTGTCGGTGAGCTTATCTATATTCGGAATTTTCTGCATTATGCTTAAAAACAGGGGATATAAAAAGGTGCTTGCAATACTTGTGAAAAACAGTTTGCGCCCTATAACAACAAGCCCCAAAACCAAAAGAATTGTGTTTAATATGAAAACAACAAGCGCGGTGTCAATGGGGAAGTATTTTCCGAGAACAAGCGCAATTCCCGTTGTTCCGCCCATAATAATATTGTGGGGAATAATAAACGCCGTAACAAGAAATGCAAGCAGTGCGTTGCCCGATATAACCATAAAAGCGGTTTTGATATGTTCAAATATCTGCTTTTTATTTTTTTTCATTATTGTATTCGCCTCCGAATTAGTGTGCCCAGATTATCTTAGTAAATGATAAGTTAAAAATCAACCCTTTTTATGAATAAATATGCAAATTATGAATAAAAGTTAATATTTGCATAAGATATGTATTTATGATAGTATTAAAATAACTATTTTAAGGAGAAAAACAATGTTGCTTTTAAGTTCGATGGATTTCAGCAACGAAAATTCAAAAAGAGTTATTTTAGAGAATTTGCCAAAGCCCGTAAAGCAGTGCAGAATACTGTATTTCCCGAACGAGAATTTCAGCAGAAAGAATATTGAAAACCGTTCCTACCGCGACAGACTCAAAAAAGCAGGCTTTGCAAAGAACAATATTTTTGTTTTTGACTACGATAACCCGTCGGCATTCAGCGAAAGCGAGCTTGACTGCATTTATATCGGCGGCGGAAACACCTTTAAAACCTTTCAGAAAATCAGGGACGCAAAGGCGGATGAATTAATTGTTAGCTTCGTTAAAAACGGCGCAGCCTTTATTGGCGGCAGCGCAGGCGCACATATTGTTAGTATGAACATAGAGCATATTAAAAATTTCGACGAGCTTCCCGAGGGTTTTACTGATTTTAACGGACTCGGCTTGTTTAACGGAATTCTTATCTGCCACTATTCAAAAGAAAGGGAAAAGTATTATCTCGCCGAAAAAGAAAAGGGCAAATACCCCGTATATACTATTAAGGATGATGAATGTCTGATAATTAATGCTTAATAAAACAAAAACCTGCCGCTGAACAGTTGTTCAGCGGCAGGTTTGTATTTAAAGCCGTCACTAAAGTTTTAATATCATATCGTGGTGGGGAATGCCCTCTTCAAGGTATTCACCCGAAGTTACGGTAAAACCGCATTTTTCATAAAACGGAACTGCCTGCTTCTGCGCGGCAACATATATTTTTTCGCAGGGCATTATTTTCGGAATTTCGCGCACTGCGGTTTTCATAAGCTCGCTTCCGAGCCCCGTTCTGTGAATAAGGGTAAGCACTCTTCCGATTTTAACCGTGCTTTCATCATATTGATATGCCCTTAAATATGCCGAAACGCGCCCGTTTTTAACACAGAAAATATGCGTGCTTTCATAATCAATTCCGTCGGGGTCTATGCAACAGATATGCTGTTCCTTAACAAACACTTCGCTGCGTGATTTAAGAATTTCGTAAACCTCTGATGCCGAAAGCTCGTTGAATTTTTTAATTATCCAATCCATAATCATAACCGCCCGTTTTATTTTTCGGTTTATTATATCACGCCTGCACCGAAAAAGCAAAAAGAGGATTGTATTTCGTGCTTTTTCGCTGTTTTATAACTGTTTTTTGCAAAAAACATAACATATGTCTTGATAAAAAACATCATTTGTTATAGAGTAATACATAGATTTATTTCTGAAAAAGCGATTAATCAATTATGGAATACACATCATTTATCTACATTATTTTCATTTTAATATGCATGGCGTTTTATTATGCCCTGCCGAAAAAATGCCAGTGGGCTGTTTTGCTTGTTGCCTCGCTGGCTTTTTATGCTGTTTTCTCGCAGGTTTTAACAGTATTTATATTGCTGTCAACGCTGCTTGTTTATCTCGGCGCAAGAAAAATTACTTCGCTTGATGCCGATGTTAAAAAAGCAAAAAAACAGCTTGAAAAGCCCGAATTCAAGCAGTTTAAGGCAAAAACCGCAAAGAAGAAAAATGGCGTTATAAGTGTTGTTGCAGTGCTTGATATAGGAATACTTGCGGTGCTTAAATACTGCAATTTCTTCGGCTCAATAATAAACGGCGTTGCTTCCCTTTTTAAAGCAGGGCAGGTAATACCCGTTTTTGCGCTGATTCTTCCGCTCGGTATTTCATACTACACGCTTATGTCGGTAAGCTATATAACCGATGTTTACAGAGGAAAATATAAAGCCGAAAAGAATTATTTCAGGCTGCTGCTTTTCGTCAGCTATTTTCCGCATATTATGGAAGGTCCTTTCGACAGATTTGATGCCCTTGATGAACAGTTCCGCCAGGAACACAAATTCAGCTATGAGCAGATGAAAAACGGCGCTCTGCTGATTATGTTCGGCTTCTTCAAGAAGCTTGTTATTGCAGACAGAGCAGGGGTTATTGTTTCAGGACTTTTCGAGAAATCGGATTCACTCGGCGGCACGGCAATTTTTCTTGCAGTTTTGCTTTACACCCTGCAGCTCTATGCCGATTTTTCGGGCTGTATCGAAATTGTAAGCGGAACCTCGGAGCTTTTCGGAATAAAGCTTGCAGAAAATTTCAGACAGCCGTTCTTCTCGCGCTCGGTTAATGAGTTCTGGCGCAGATGGCATATAACTCTCGGAACCTTCTTAAAGGACTATGTTTTCTATTCGGTTGCAACCTCATCGGGCTTCAAAAGGGTTAACGCCTTTGCGAAAAAGCATTTCAAAAGCGATAATCTGAAAAGGGTTGTTCCTGCTGCATATGCGCTGTTTTTCGTCTGGTTCTGCAACGGAATTTGGCACGGCGCAAGCTGGAAATATATTGCCTACGGCTTATACTATTATATTCTTATGATGCTCGGCGAATTTTTTGCGCCGATTTTCGACAAAGCCTTTGCAAAAAGCAAAATCAGCAGGGAGAGCAAGGCTTTTCACGCATTTCAGATTGCAAGAACCTTTATCCTTGTTAATATCGGTATGCTGATTTTCAGAAGCGAAACGCTGAAAGAAAGCGCAGCAATGCTTATTAAAATCTTAACAAGCGTTAATTTCGCGCAGCTTGTAAACGGCGGTATTGCCGTTGAAGGCATAAGCTATAAGGATTATGTTGTTTTGGCGCTTGGCGTTTGCGTGCTTCTTGTTATAGGACTTCTTAAAGAAAAAGGGCACGACATCCGCTCCGAGCTTGACGGAAAGCCTCTGGCTCTCAGGTGGACGGTTTATCTTGTTTTAATTTTTGCAACAATTATCCTCGGTGTTTACGGGGGAAATTTTGAAAACGCAGGTATGATTTATGCGGAATTCTAAGAAAGAAAAGAGAATGAGTGCAAACACTAAGGGCTCTCTGAGATTGCTTGCTTTTTCTTTGGTGTGCATTTTGCTGTTCTGCGCCTTTTCGGTTGTTTTTCATCCAAAGGACGGAATGGATACAAACGGCTACAGCCACTACATAACCTATGCTTATAAGGGCGAAGAGGAAAACACGCTTGATGTTGTTTTTGCAGGAAACTCGAATGTTTACAGAGCGATTAACCCCATTCAGATATGGGAAGAGCAGGGGATAACCTCGTGCGTTATCGGCGGTCCCGTGCTTGAGCCGGGCGAGCTGTTGAAAATTCTTGAGGATGTATTTAAAAAGCAGTCCCCGAAGGTTGTTGTTATTGAAGCGAATTGCTTTTATTCATATTCTTCCGACCGAAACGATTTAGAGGCTTTGGAAAAAACGCCCGTTAAAACGGATAAAAAGAAAAAGAAAAAAGCGCCTGCACCGAAAGAGAAGAAAGAATCAAGCTATGATAAGGATTTCTTAAATAACAAGCTTAGTGAATGGAACGACGAGCTTCTTTCGCTTATCGCGTATCAGGAATCTTTGATGAAATATCACGACCGCTGGCAGGAGCTGAGCCGCGAGGACTTCACCGAAACGGAAAAAAGATATTATCTTATTACAAAGGGATTTCTTTACAGCACAGCCGTAAGACCTTTCTATTATGGCGACAGCTATATGGGCAGTGAAAACGACGAAGAAAACCCCGTCAGCGAAAAGAATGTTCAGGATTTGAAGAATATAAAAGCCCTCTGCGACGAGCATAATGCAAAAATGGCAGTTGTTTGCGTGCCCTCGGGCAAGATTTGGAACTATGCTAAACACAAGGGAACACAGCGCGTTTGCGATTCGCTCGGAATATCCTTCACCGATTACAATACCGAGATTCAGAGAATAGGCTTTGACTGGCTGAAAGACAGAAAGGATAACGGCGACCACCTGAATATAAAAGGCGCAACAAAGGTAACGGGTGATTACGCAAAAATTCTTGCCGATGATTTCGGCTTAACAAAGAGCAAGCTTACCCCCGAGCAAGAGGAACATTGGAACAGCGACGCACAGAAATATCATAACGAAGTTGAAAAATAAATAAAACAAAAATCCCGAATCATTCATTCGGGATTTTTTAATTGAATTATTTAAAAATTCTGTCGTTTGTGTTGCGGATAAGTTGGCGAATGTCGTAAATCTTATCCTTGGTTGTGTTGCTGTAAGCAACGGTGTATTTAGCTTCAAGCTCGGTCTGAGTGTCGTTATATTCGTTGATTCTCTTTTCAAGCATATCAACAAACAAATCAGCCTTGTCTGCCGAGCACTGCTCAAACAGTCCGAGGAAGCCGCCGCCCTGGTTCCAGCCCATAAAGCCGTAGTTTCGGGATATGGACTTCAGTATCTCGCCGACATCCCTCAGCAGCGTATCTCCTGCCGAGTGCCCCAGCGTATCGTTCATCTGTTTAAGGTTATCAACCCTGACAATCAAGCAGGTGAACTGGTCGGGAAGGTCTTTCTCGCTTAATGCGTTAATGCGAACATCGCACATCTGTCTGTTGGGAAGCTTTGTTGTTTTATCAGTATAGAGAATGTACTGAATAAAGTCGTTAAGTCTGCCGACAAGAACTGCGCCTGCACAGCCGAAGAACAGGAAGAATACAACTGCAAGTGCAAGATAGAGCTTGATGTTAACCTTCTGTGCGGTTACAACCGAGTTGAGAATGTTAAGATAGCTTGCACCGAGGTATTCGTTAAGCTCGGAAGCTGTTGCCTGAACAACCGCATATTCGGTGTTAAGCAGCTCAACAAGCTCTTCAATATCCTGCTCAACATCGCTGTTTAAAACCTGATTGCTTGTGTTATCAACAAAAACGGATTTAATGTATTCGGCGTGTTCCTTATCAATCTTATCGTTTTCGATTGTCTGATTGATTTTAACATATTCAAGCAGCAGGTCGTCGTAGGTTGTAACAACATCTATTTCGCCGTCATAGCCTTCAACATCCATAATTATGGATGAATCGCCTCTCTCGCCGTCCTCGGTTCTCTGGGTGCTTATGTTCTTATCGCTGTAGTTATCGATAAGGGCTTTGAGCTTATCCGATTTTTCCGAGTTGTTTTTGATATCGATTTCAATGCTTTCGATTTTGCTCTGCTGCTTTTTAAGAAGCAAATCGTTATCCTTGGTGTATTTATTCTGAAGAACACTTGCATACAGATGAGGAACCTTGTTATCCATAATATATGAATAAATATTTTCAAGGTCCGTAAAGGAATAGCCTGTTGCAGATGCTCTGAAATCGGGATAATTGCTCTTTTTCTGAAGCAGATAATCGTCAACATCCTTCAGCGATTGCTGAATAATTTCGGCACTTTCAATATAGTCGTAATCGTTTGATGAAATGTTGGACGCGTTGTTCGGCAGAATCAACTGGTCAACATATTTTTCCGAATAGAAGGAATAGTAGTTTTTGATTATCGCATCAAGCATATTGCCTGCGAAGTTTGCGCTTCGGTCGGAGCCAACCTCATAGGTGATTATATAATCGGTGGGGAAGTAGGAGTATTCCTCGCCCTTGCTGAGCGCGGTTTCCTTCTTTTCCTGCTCATCCTCGGGGATAATGGGTGTAACCTTAACCTTTGAACGAACCTCGTCAACGGTGCAGTTAAGCCCCATATCCTCAATGGCGCCTTTAATAACCGTTGAGGAATAGATTTCCGAAACATCAAGCTTTGAGCCGTTGGGCGTAAGTCCCTGGTCGATTGCTGTGTTTGCATAGCGGATAACCGTTGAAGCGGTGTAAACCTGCTGTGAGTTTGCATAGAAGTAAACCCAGACGGCGCCAACGAGCGCAACTATTAAAATAATGAATTTTCCCTTTGAAAGGTATCGTAATAATTGAAATTCTTTCATACTATAATACCTCCGCCGTGAAATGCTTAAACTTTAACCAGATTGCAGCGAAAATCAGCGCAAGAAGTGCGCCTGCAATAACTATCAGCTTTGTGGGCTGAAGCTTCTGCTTAAAGGATGGGTGTGAAGTTTTAAATGTTAAATAATCCTTTGTTTTATATTTAACATATGCCTTGTCAACATTTTCAATCTGCTTTGAAAGGTCTGAAAACTTCTGATTGATGTCATCAATCATTTTATAAGCCTTCTGAATATCGCTGCTCTTGTTTTCGCCGGCGCCCATCTTTGCGATAATATCGTCGTTGTGCTTAACCTCTCTGTCAAGCTCCTTTGCGGAAGCAAGACGGTCGTCAGCCTGCTTTGCCATATAGTCCATACCCGTTTTTGTTCGGGACATATAATAGGTGTTCTTTTCCTTATCAATGGAGGGAATCATTACAACGTTTGCCATTAATTCGTTGTACATCTGAATTCCTTCATTATTAATTGTGTATGCCGCCATATCCTTGTTAAAGGTTAAGTTGTTAATGCGGTTAACATATTCAAGCGAACGGATGTAGCGCGCCTTGTCGTGTGAACAGCCTGCCTCTTTAACAAATGAGCGGTATTTTTCAACATCGTAGCTTCTTATATCGTCAACCTTCTGAACAAGGGATTTAAAGGTTGTGTCGGATTCCTTTTCGGTGAAGGTTTTGCTCTGCTTAACCCTTGTGTTCAGATATTTTTCAATCTGCTGTGCCTTAAGGTCGAACAAATCGGCAATAACCATAAATTCCTGGTCGTTGAAGTCTTCAATATCGAAGGAGAGAATTGAACGGTTTTCAGTATATTTCGAATAGAAATAATCCTTGTATGACTTGCAAAGGAACATCAAAAGGTCTTCAACATCAACATTTTTGATTTGTGAGGGCTGCTTCATTGTTATCTTAAATGTTGTTGAGATAAACAGACTTTCCTCCGAGAATGCTTTTGCATTGGTCGGACGAACGGATATGCAGTCAATAATACTGTTGATATCAACCGTTTCGGGGTCTATACCGCAGTAATAAAGCATTCCTTCAACAACCTCGGGGCTTTCAATATCATAAACATAAAAGCGCGTTGAGTTTGGATTAAGTCCGTAAGCACCTTCCTCGTAGTTAAGGCTCATTTCTGCAGTTGCGGAGCTGTCGCTGCTGATAACAAAATAGCAGCCTGAAACCGCAACGGCGGCAATAAGCAGAATGCAAATCGGCTTTCTGAGCTTAAGCATTGCTATTAATGCTTTTCTTGAACGGGAACGGTCGGCATAATCGGTGTCGATGCCATCAAGCACTTTGTTTATGGGGGCAATAAGCCTTCTTGTGAGATTGCCGAAAAGACGGAAGCTTCTTTTGCCGTTATTTTTAACGGAAGCTTCAGTTTTCTGTTTCTTTTGCTTTTTCTCTTTTTGCTTCTTTTCCTTCAAAGGCTTTTCTTCAGCTTTTTTCTTCATAAACCGTTCCTCCTTTCATCAAAGTTATTCGTAATATTAATACCAGCAGATGTCAACAACAACCAGTTCGGGCTGATTGTTGATTCTGGGGATTTCAACATGTTCTATTCCTGTGGCTTCGTTGGAATTGCCGAGACCGCGGCTGACTACAACCTTTGTTCCGTCGTCGGCTTCAACAACTCCCGAGGTGAATTTCGGAAGGAAGCCCTCACCGGGGCTGTAAAGTCCGCCGAAATAAGGAACACGGATATGACCGCCGTGAGCATGACCCGTAAAAGCAATATCAATATCCCTGTTAAGAAGCTTGCTGTTGAACAGCTCGGGATAGTGGGTTAAACAGATTCTGCAATTATCGGTGGGCTCAAGATTTTCAATGAATCTTTTTGCGTTATTGGTTTTAACATCAAACTGCTCGGCATTATCCGAAATGCCGATAAGCTGAATAACGGAGCTGCCAACCTCAACATCCATTGCCTCGTTGCTCAGAAGAGTAACGTGGTGGGATTCAAGCTGCCTTCTGAAGGTGGAGTCATAAAACAGTTGCTGGTCAAGCTCGTTGTTGCCGTAGCAGGCATAAATCGGAGCGATTTTGCTGAGCTCATCGGAAAGCTCGAAAACAACTGAATAATCGCTGTCCTTTTCGTTCATCATATCGCCTGCATAAACGATTAAATCGGGGTGCAGGGATTCGATTTTTTCAATCAGCTTGCTGTTGTTTTTGCCGAACTCTGTGTTATGCAGGTCGGAAAGCTCAACTATTCTGATGTTGTTTGAAACCTTGTCGGAAGTAATCTGATAAAACGAAACGGTGAAATTCTGATTTATTATCATATTTCCGCCGAAAACTCCGCCGACTGCGGCAATCAGAACAAGCAGAATTATCAAGAATACTTTTAACTTAAAGAACCTGCGCTTTTTCTTTGGCGCATTATCCTTTACTTTTGCCATCGGAAAATCTCCTTAGTTAATCTAAATTAAGACCGGGCGCCAGATTGGCGTGCGAATTGTTATCGCTGATTTTTTTTGCAGGCGTTCCTGCAATGGTTATGCCGTTTTCTTCAAAGCTTTTTGTAACAACGGTGTTTGCGCCGATTGCAATATCGCTGCCTATGGTGATATCACCGATAATTGAAGAACACGGACCTATGAAAATATTATCGCCCATATTCGCTGCCTGAAAAACTCCGTTGGTAGCGCCTATTGTAACGCATTGATGAATGCGGCAGTTCTTTCCGATTTTTGCAGTCGGATGAACCACAATCGGACCCCAGTGTGCGATTGAAAGTCCTTCTTCAAACGCATTGGGCGGAATGTGATAGCCGCCGAGCTTTCTTCCCATTTTTCTGAGGCGAAAATGAAGAAAAACCGAAACAGCCTTGCCGACGGGTGTTTTGTGGCAGTTCATATAGTATTCGGTTTTGCGAAGAAGTCTTTCGTACTGCCAGATTTCATCGCCTGCAATTCTCGGGCGTTTTGTTTTTCTGTAAAGAGCAATTCTGTCCTGCTCGAGATAGCGTTTATAATCAGCCTTGCTTTGTATCATCGGGTACTCCTTTAATTATCTCGCCTTTAACGGCACGCTCTAAGTAATCGCTGCTGCTTTTTCTCAGCTGCTCAATGTATTCATAAACCTTGTCGTAATCAATGTCCTCGCCTCTGTCAAGAAGGTTTTCTTCCGTAAGAGTTCTGTCGCCGATGCCGAACTGGTTGAGCAGCGCGCCGATTTTCTTGATACGGGCTTTGATTGACGCGTAAACCTTGAAGTTTTTGCGTGAAAGAATTGAGAAAACAACTCCGTGGAAGGTTCCTGTGTAAACATATTCGGCGTGCTTGAAAAGCTCTGCCCATTCAAACGGGGTTATTCTTATTGAAACGCGTGTATAAAGCTTATCGTATTCGCCTGCACCGAGAACATCGTAGCCCTTTGCAACTGCGTCCTTGATAATCTTTTCCTTCCACGACTGCGGAATACCGTTGCAGTAGTAGAAAAGGATGTATTTATTCTTTGTGTAATATCTGATTCTTTCGTTTTTAACCGTCGGGGCAGGGGTGAGGAAGGTCGGGTCGCAAACAAGCTGAGGCGTTACGCCGAGCGTTGTTTTGCAAAGGTTCTGCGCGCCGACATCGCGTGCGGAAAGCGCTGTGAAGCCCTTCATTGCGTCGTATACTTCCTTGGGAACATTCTCTATTCCGTCTGCCTTGCCAGTGCTCGGTGCATAGGCAACTATTCTCGGCGCGGTAAGCCCTGCGCTGTATTTAACGGGAAGAAAGCTCTTGGGGTCGAGATAGTTCCAGACCTCATCGCTTCCGATAACAATGCAGTCAAGACCGAGCGCGTTTATATCCTCTGCGCTGTAAACCTTCTTTGATTTAGCCATATACTGGTTGCGCGCATCGTGGAAAACTATCGGCTGCAAAGCCTTGCGAAGCCACGATTTCGGAGTTTCCTTATCGGGATATATTCTGAAAAAGCCTGCGGTGTTGATAACATTATGCTTTTTAACTATGTAGTCGATAACATAAATTTCATCATCCGGGAAGAGCTCTCTGAGCTTTTCCTGCAAAGACCAGGTCTGCATAAATGCGCCGTAGTTATTTATATTGTGATGTGTAAGAATGCCTATGTTCATATTACTTTGCCTCGTTAATTTTTGAATACAGTTCCAGGTATAAATCCTGCATTCTCTTTGCCTCTGATTCGATATCGTATCCTGCCTTCTGTAGCTCTGCCTTTCGGCTTACTCTTTTTGCAGGTTTAATTTCAAGTATTTCTTTTGCCCATTTAATCGGCTCGTCGTAGAGTCCGAGGAATTTAACATTCTCGGTAACCTTTACTTCGGGGGTGATTGTGTCTGTCAGTACGCAGGGCAAATCGCATGCCTGCGCCTCAACCGCAACAACGGGTAAGCCCTCATAAAGCGAGGTCATAACAAAAACATCAATGGCGCTGTACCACTCGTTAACATTGCTTAAAACGCCCGTAAAGGTTATGCTGTCGCTGATTCCGAGCTCGTCTGCCTGCTGTCTGAGCTTTTCTTCAAGCTCGCCCGTGCCGATGATAACAAGCTGTGTTTCGGGGTTGAGCTTATGCACCTCGGCGAAAACATCAAGCAGCTTTTTATGGTTTTTCTGAGCCATCATTCTGCCGACATTTCCGATAACAAGCTTATTGCCGAAGCCGTATTGCTCGCGGATTTCATTTCTGATATTTTCGTTGAAGGTGAAATTATCAACATTGATTGCGTTGTGAATCAGCTCGTTTGAATTGTTCCAGCGCTTTTCCGAGAAATAAAACTTTCCTGCCGCGTCCGAACAGCCCCAGTAATCTGTTGCAACATATTTTATCATCGGGCGTATCAGCTTTTTGAGCTGATTTTTAAGTCCTACGGGAACTGCGGTTGCGTGTGCGTGAGCAATTCGAACGGGAACTTTGCTTTTCTTTGCACCCTCAAGCGCATAGAGCATAAGCGAGCCGTTGTGGGTGTGAATAATATTATATTCGGGATGCTCTTTGAACAAATCCTTCATATATGCGATATATTTTCTGTAGCTCATAAATCCGGGCGACACAAATATTCTGCCGCCGAGAGCACGGATTTCCTCATCGTAAGCACCCGGGTCGGGCTTGTTCACCAAAAAATCGAACTGAACCTTGTCGCGGTCCATGTGTCTGTAAAAATTCATCAGCATTGTTTCAATGCCTGCACGGTCCATATTGCTGACCGAGTGTAAAATTCTTATCATAACTGTTTTTGCCTCTTGAGTATTTTGGCATCAGGGTAATAATCTAATGCCTGTAGTTATAAATGAATATCGTTTTCGGGTGAGGGAGCTCTCATTCTCGGCTTTAACTGCTGCTTTTTATCCTTGACGCGCTTGTTATAGCGATATTTCTGAATGGGATTCATACGCCATCTGTCCTCGGACTTGAGAACAGCCTCTTTAACGGGGTCAAAGAAGAATGAAAGCGGAATAATTCTGATAACCATACTCGACCAGTAGTAAAACATTGTGTTATCCGTCATATAGGTTATCAGCATATAAACATTGATTGCCATAAAGCAAACGGCAACCTTTTCACCGCATCGGGTTATATACCAATGAGTCTGAAAAACATAGTAACCGAGAATCCACAGCAGAAATCCCCAGAAGCCCATTTCAACGTACATTTTAAGAATATCGTTATGAACTGCGGTGATGTTAACAACCTGGTCCTTGGTGTCCTTCATACTCTTTAAGAGCTGAACGCAGAACTCATAGCCCTTTCCGCGGTATGAGGGTGAAACCTCATAGAAATTCGAGATATAATCGTATATCTTTTCTCGACCGTTCATTTCAATTTCGTGTTCGAGTAAAAACTGCGTGAATATACCTTTTTGAATGATGATAATGTAGAAATAGCACAGCGCCACAATTAACAGTGCGGTTAACATAAGTATACGCCTCTGATTTCTTGCGGCAAAAAGTTTGCAAAGCATTGCAAAGGCTACGCCGAGGAATAAGCTTAAAAAGGCAATTCGTTTCAATCCTGCGAAGAACAGAAACAGCGCAATTCCCGCATACAGGTATCTGTATTTCTCGCGTGGGCAGAAGAACAGGAAATAAATGAAAAACACACCCATAGTGAAGGTTATGTCGTGGATTTCAATAGCGCGGATAAATGCGGAATTTGTAATAACATCGTTGTCGCCGAACGAGGTTATGTTTGCAATCATATCGCTTATTGCGCCACCTATTCCCGTTGACGCCGCGCCGAGCGCGATAATAACAAAGTTTGCCGACGCAATTCCGATAAATGTATACTTGGCGGCGTTTTCCTCAAACATATATGCCGCCGAAAGCACTATTAAAATATTCAGCAGTTGATAGGAAATCTTTGAAACGCCCTTCATTATGTAGGAAAAATCCTGTAAATCAAGCACCCAAATCAGAATGGAACAGAAAATAATTCCGATAATAATTGAGGAAAACAGTATTCCGAAGCGCGAGAGTGCCTTGAAGTTTTTGAAGTTGCCGGTAAACAAAACATAGAGAAATGCAATACCCAGCGCACCTGCGGAAACAACCTTGGGAAGAGCGCCCAGAGCAACATTCAGAACCTTATAGTCGCCCATAGCGGCGCCAAATATGCAAAAGATATATAAGCCTATAAATATCGGCGACTTTTTGGTGTACAGCTCTTTAACAGTTTCACTCATACTATCTTACCAGGCGTTTATATGCGCCGCAAAGCAAACGGAATGCCCTGTCGTTTCCAACGAATTTATCAAGGGTGTTAAAACGCTTTTTCTGCATAAGCTTAACAATTAAAAGCCATTCGCGTCTGTTATATGTAACGGCGTCAAAACCGTTTATTGCACTTTTATAGGGCTCCTGCTCGATGAAAGCAAGAAATTCTTCCTTTCTCTGCTGCTTCGGCTTCGGGTTATCCTTGTGGAAGAAATTGAGTCTCATATTGTCTACTGCGCTTGCAACAATGCGGTGGTTGCGAAAACGCATATCAACATCCTCATTTCCCGAATAAAACTTTTCCTTGTCTGCCGAAAGCAAGCCGAGAAGCTTTGCGTAAACCTCGGGCAAATCCTTGTTGTATCTGCGTGTTATGCCTTGGGGGTTGCCCCTGTAGAAATACATAACATAGGGCAGGTACTCAATGTTTTCGGCATAATAGTAGGTTTCGGTGTTGAAAACTGCGTCCTGCGCCTTTTTCTGACCAACGGGGAAGAGAAGATTGTTTTCCGTGAGAAATTCTTTTCTGTATAACGCGCCCCACGCTGCGTGATAGAATGCGCGGTTTGATAAACCGAGGGCGTTGCTTATATTCGGGTCGAGGCACATGCACGAAACGCTGATTTTTCTGCCCGAGCCTTCGGGAAGCTTTTTAAGCGTTTCAACCTCGCAGGGAGCTTCTTCGGGAAGCTCGGTTATAAACTTAAGACGGTCGTGAATAATTATATCTGCCTCGCTCTCTGAAAAACGGAGCGCGGATTCAACGAAATACTTTGATAAGATGTCGTCGCCGTCCGCAAAGAAAATCCATTTTCCCTGCGCTTCCTCAATGCTGCGGTTTCTTACCGCGCTGAGTCCGCCGTTTGTTCCCATATTCACATAGCGGATATGCTCATCGCTGTCGGCATATTCGCGGCACACATCGCCCGAATTGTTTGTTGAGCAGTCATCAATAAGAATAAGCTCGGTTTCATCGGTAAGCTGTTTGCTTATGCCTTCGATATGTGAACGAAGAAATTCCTCGTCAAGATTATATACAGCGGTTGCGATACTAAGTTTAATTGACATGTGCCTTCACCTGTTAAAAATATAATTAATAAAAAAATAAAGATTATCAAATCCCAAATATTATAATATAACAGCATTTTGCAAAAATGCAATAGAAAATTACAAAAAAATTACAAAAATGTCATATTGGTGTAATTTTCACGCGGTCGGCGTTTCCTTGACAAGCGTTTTTTGCTGGGGTATAATTGCATTATAATACTTAAAATTTGTAAAAAATCGGAGCGAGTTATGTACAAAATCAAGAGAATTTTCATTTATATCCGCGTTTTTTTAACAATGCTTGCCGCAGAAACGGCGAGCCTTTTTGTGCGCGGAAAGGACGCTTATAAAAACCTTTGGATTGTTTCGGAAAGAGGCGTTGACGCAAGGGATAATGCATATCATTTCTTTAAATTCCTCTGCAAAGAGCACCCCGAAATCAACTCGGTTTACATTATAACAAACGATTCTCCCGACAGAGATAAGATAGCACCCCTGGGAAGAATCGTTGAATACGGAAGCTTCCGCCACTATCTGTGCTATATTCTTGCCAGGGTTAAAGTCAGCACTCATATTGACGGCTATTCACCCGATATATTGTTTTTCCATAAATTCGGAAAGCTTTTTCCCGATAAATCAAAAAAGATTTTTCTTCAGCACGGCATTATAAAGGACGACCTTGCCTTCTGCCATGCCGACCAGACGAATATTGATATGTTCACCTGCTCTGCAGTGCCCGAATTTGATTTTGTTCAAAGCAATTTCGGTTATCCCGAGGGCATTCTTGAGCTTACGGGACTTTGCAGATACGATAATCTTAAAAAGCCCGAACAGCCGACGCATAAAATCCTCTTTATGCCGACCTGGCGTTCAAATCTGCGAACCTGCAACAAAAATACATTTGCTCAGAGCGAGTATTTTCAGGCATATAATTCATTTCTTAACAGCCAGAGCCTCGGCGCACTGCTTGAGGAATACGATTATGAGCTTGTTTTCTATCCGCATTTTGAGGTTCAGCGTTTTCTTGATTGCTTTGAAACAAGCAATCTGCGCGTAAAAATTGCGGATTTCAAGCATAACGATGTTCAGGATTTGCTTATAAACAGCGATATTCTTATAACCGATTATTCAAGCGTTTTCTTTGATTTCGCCTACATGAGAAAGCCCACTGTTTACTATCATTATAACGACGCTGCATTCCGCGCAGACCATTATAAAGAGGGCTATTTCAGCTATAAGAGAGACGGTTTCGGAGAGGTTGTTGAAACAGGGGACGAGGTTGTTAAAAGCCTTAAACATATTCTTGATAACTCGCTTGAGCCCGACGCTGAATATCTTGAAAAGATAAATAAGTTTTTCGCATTCAACGATGCAAATAACTGTAAGCGTAATTTTGAAGCAATATGTAAAAGGCTTTCATAAAATTATTCGGTTTTATTTTCCTCGGAGGGCTTTGAGAGCTTTTTCATAACTCTTTCGGCGCCAACAAGCTTAAAGGCAAACGCTGCTGCCTCTTTGAATTCGGGAAGGAAGCAGTTTCCTATGCAGAATATCGAAACCGAAACAACGGAGCCGATAATTCCGTAAACAATGAGTGCAGGGATTCCGCTGAGCTTTATTGCGCCGCATACGAAATAGCATATAACGCCTGCAACTGCCGTAAGAATCCACGACCAGAGCAGCTTGAGCATATATTTTGACTGCTTTTCTTCGGTGAAATAGTGTTTAAAGAGTATTCTCGTGCCCCAGGTTCCCTCGATGCAAACCATACAGAAAATGGTTGAAAGCATAACGCCGTAAACCTCGAAAACCTGAACAAAAAGAATGTTTAAAACAAGGTTGCTTACGGTTTCAAGGATGGGACGGTATCTGTCCTGCCACCAGAGGCCTGCAGCCTGACGGTAAAGATGGCAAACGCGAACAAAATGCGTTGAGAAGAAATAGATGCAGAAAACAATCATAACGCCGTCTTCAAACATCATATCCTTGCCCAGCCACAGCATCATAAACGGCTGGGTGCAGGCAACAAGGCAAACCGTAATCCACGAGGTAAGCCCCATATACATAAGCTGAAGCTTCTTGAAATCGCGGTAGTTTTTCTCTTTTGTTTCAACAACGATTGAGTTGCCGACGGACGCGGTAACGCTGTTTGAAACAAGAATCATAATGCCCGAAATTGCATTGATAATATAGAAATAGCTGTTGTATTTTCCGAGAACGGAAAGACCGAGGAATGCCGATAGAACAATGGAATCAAGCGAGTTTCTGAAAACATAGCTCAGCTTGTGCAAAAACATTCCGGCACAGCGCTTTTTGATGTTGTTTATTTCCTCTTTGGGAACCGTGCCCTCGCATTTATACTGCGGATACATCTTGTTTGAAAGAACATAAAGGGCAAGGTTTTTGAGAATGGTTGTAAGCGGAAGAACAAGCGAATAGAAATAGTAGCTGTATTCCTTCGGGCAAAGAACAAGCGCAATAATCTGAAGCACAGTTCCGCCAACCTTGAATATTGAATAGAGGTTGTTATTTATCGAATATTGCTGGTCCGCCGTGAACAGCGAGCTTCGGTAGGCGAAAAGCATATATGAAAGCACGGTGTCCGCAAGGTTTATGAAGAATAAAGCATAGAGGTTAATGCCTTCGGGCAGGTCTTTTTTAACGATATACGGTAAAAAGAACGCCGTAATCAAGCCGAGAACCGTCATAATAACCGCAATCCAGCGGTAAACGGTGCGGTACAGCTTCAGCAGCGCGCACACGGCAGGTGTGTCGCCCTCGGCAAGGGGCTTATACATACTGTAAACCATTGCCGCGCTTATTCCGAGCTCGGTCAGTGAAAGAATCTGCAATATTGAAACAAACAGGCTGTCAAGTCCGAGATATTCCTTGCCAAGACAGTTGATAAGCACTGTTCGCATAACGAAATTTGTGAGCATAATTATCAGCTTGTTTAAAACAGAGGTGATAATATTACGCCTTGCATTCTGAGTTCTTGTTTTCTTTGCCATATGTGTTCTCCGAATATAAATAAAACTTCTTTACAACAAATATTAATTATATCATAATTTAAAATATTTATCAACCTATACTATTACATTAATTTGTTATTGTAAATTGACTGGCGGTGTTAGTATGAAAAACTATATCAGAATTGAAAAACCCGAGGCTTGCTGCGGCTGCGGTGCGTGCGTAAACATCTGTGCAAAGGGCGCAATCACTATGAAAGAGGATGCAGCAGGCTTTATTTTCCCGAGCGTAAACGAGGAACTCTGCGTTTCGTGCGGAAGATGCGCCGATGTTTGCGTTTTCACAAAAAAGGGCGTTGGCGCAGGGAATGAACCCGAGGTTTATGCCGCTGTTTATAAAGATACAAGGGTGCTTGAAAATTCGTCTTCGGGCGGTATTTTCACGCCTCTTGCAAGCGCTGTGCTTGATGAGGGCGGAGCTGTTTTCGGCGCTGCGTGGAACGAAAACAACGAGCTCGAGCACATCTGCGTTGAAAGCAAGGAGGAGCTTAAAAGGCTTCGCGGCTCAAAATATGTTCAAAGCTCAACAAAGGATACATTCAAGCAGGCTAAAAAGCTTCTCAGTGAGGGCAGAAGCGTTTGCTATTGCTCAACACCCTGCCAGATTGCAGGGCTTAAGGCATTTCTCGGCAGGGAATACGAAAACCTGCTGACAATCGACCTTGTTTGCCACGGCGTTCCGAGCATGAGAATGCTCAGCGACGACCTTAAAGCGCTTACGGGCGACAGCTTTAAGGCGATTAAGGATATACGCTTCCGCGATAAGCGCTACGGCTGGGCGGTTAAAGGCTGTGTTGTTACGGATAATAAGGAAATCAAATACGATGCAGGCTCTTCGCCCTATTATTTCTATTTTCTCAAGGGCGAGGTTTACAGAGAAAGCTGTTATAACTGCCGTTTCCCGAGCGAGGGCAGGCAGGGCGATATAACGCTCGGCGACTACTGGGGCATTCACGGCGATATGATTAAAAAGCTCGGCGATATTAACCCTGATAAGGGCATTTCCTGCGTTCTTGTTAACACCGAAAACGGCAAAAAGCACTTTAAGGAAATTGAAAATGCTGTTTCTGCCGTTGCTTCAACAAAAGAGGACGCGCAGAGAAGGAATAAACAGCTTGTAAGCTGCAGCACAAAGCTTCCCGAGCACGAGGCGCTTCTCGGCGGATATATTGAAAAGGGAAGCGCGGCATTCCGCGAGGAATACAAGAAGCACACCAAGGAGCATATTGTTCGCGGCGTTAAAAATATGATTCCTGCAAAAATCAAGAGAAAAATCAATGATTTTATTTCATAAATATTGAAAAAAATATGCAACAAATGTTGAAATACTTCTGATTTTGTGTTAAAATACCCCTATGTATTTTTATCAATAATTAAAAAACGGCGCTATTCCGTCCGTGGTAAACCAATAAGACAGGGGGTTCAGGATTGTGGCTTATTTGGAATACGGAACAATTGATGAAGTAACAGAAAAAAGGCTCAAGGAAATCCTCGAGAACAAATCCTTCAAGACATATTGGATAAGGAAACGCGTTTTTGATATTATTGTATCTTCAATATTGCTTATTTTTGCATTAATTCCGATTCTTCTTGTCGCACTTGTAATTTTTATTGACGACCCTCACGGAAGTCCGTTTTTCAAGCAGGTAAGAATCGGCAGACACGGCGAGGAATTTTATATGTTTAAATTCCGTACAGTGTATGTTGACGCCGAGGCGCGCAAAGCCGAGCTTATGGAACAGAATGAGATGGACGGTCCCGCCTTCAAAATGAAGGACGACCCCCGTATTACCAGGCTGGGCAAATACCTTCGCAAGCTTTCAATCGATGAGCTTCCTCAGTTTTTCAATGTTCTTGCAGGGCATATGAGCCTTGTGGGTCCCCGTCCTCCTCTTCCGAGTGAGGTTGAGCAGTACACCGACTACAACAAGCTCAGGCTGATTGTAACCCCGGGCATTACCTGCGACTGGCAGATTGCCGATAACAGAAACGATATTCCGTTTGACCAGTGGGTTGAAATGGATTTGCACTACATAGAAAATCGCACCACATGGGGCGACTTGAAAATAATTTTCAAAACGCCGTTTGCAATGCTGAGTGCAACGGGAAGATAAAGTTTATAAATACAACAAAAAAATCAGGGCTTTCACCCTGATTTTTTTAATTTTGTTTTTCCAGAATCCTTTTCTCAAATTTCTCGGGCGGTATTGGCTTTGCAAAGTAATAACCCTGTGCAATATCGCAGCCGAGCTTTTTGAGCATAAGCATTTGCTCCTCGGTTTCAACGCCCTCGGCAATAACGGGCAGATTCAAATCCTTTGCGATGTCAAGAATAAGCTCAACAAGCTGAATCTGTTTTTCGGAGAAGGTTAAATCCGTTATAAATGCTTTATCCATCTTCAGCGCGTCAATGGGCATTGAAGAGAGCATATTAAGCGAGGAATAGCCTGTTCCGAAATCGTCCATCTGAATCTTATAGCCCTTTTTGCGAAGGCTCTTAATAATGTCAATAAGCTCTTCAGCGTTTTCGGTATATGCCGATTCTGTTACCTCGATTTCAATAGCGTCTGTGTCGAGATTAAATTCCTCAAGCAGGCTGTCGAAGGTTGTTTCAAGTGATGAATCAAAAATATCAATTCTTGAAAGGTTCACCGAAATCGGAAAGGCAACATTATATTTTTCCTTCCATTTTGCCGCCTGCTTAACGGTTTCGCGCCATACATAATTATCTATTAAGCCAATCTGACCGTTGCGCTCAAACAGCGGAATGAAATCGCTTGAGCCGATTAAGCCGAATTTAGGATGCTTCCAGCGAACGAGCGCCTCTGCGCTGTGCAGAGTTGGCGGCTCGGTCTGAATGTCATATTTCGGCTGATAGTAAACAACGAGCTCGTGTTCATCAATAGCGCGGCGAAGGTCGTTTATAAGCTGTTCCTCAAACTCCTCCTTCTGACGCATATTTTCATCGAATATAATAAGGTTTTCTTTATAGAGTCCGCGTGCCATATTGCAGGCAATAAGCGCGTGCTCGAGTAATTCCTGCGGGTCTGTGCCGTTTTTCCACGGCATAACGCCCATTCTCAGCCTTATGCTTGTGTTTGATGAAAGCGAATCGAGCTTTTTCTGCAGCCTTTCAAAAAGAATACGGCTGTCGGTCATATGCGGACAGTAGATAGCAAACTGGTCGGATTCCGAACGGCCTGCAATACCGTCGTTTTCTGCAACGAAGTCAAGAATTTCTTCACCTATTGCAGCAAGCACGCTGTCGCCGAAAACTCTGCCGTTTGCGGCATTAACCGCGTGGAAACGAATTATGTTAATAACAATTCCGTCCATCGGCTTATCGGGGTTGACGGCATACATTCTGTTTGCATATTCAAAGAAGAAGTTCTTTGTGTAAAGCCCCGTAAGTTCGTCCGTTTCAATAGCTGAAATAAGTGCTTCGGATTGCTTTGCCTTTCTCCGCGTTCTGTTTAAGTACCAAAGCAGCGCCAGAAGCGCCAGAACAACGGGTGTTGCAAAGCCTATAATGCGCACGCGGTTTGCTTTAAGATATGAGAAGAATGCGCTGTCTTCGTCCTCTGCGTCGTAGAAGGAAAGTGCCTTGCTCATAGTGTTGTCGGGCACAACGCTTATCATTTTGTTAAGAATTGAATAAAGCGTTGAATTATCGCGCCTTACGCCGATGCAGTAATCAAGCTTAACGCCTGCATTCAGCGCAATAAGATTATATTTTTCGCATTCCTCTGAAATATCGTTAACGCGGTAGCTGCTCATAAGAAGGCAGTCCGCTCTGCCGTCTGAAATTGCTTTAAGGCATTCTGCCGTATTCTCGAAATAAACCGAACGCCACTCGGGGAAATTATCAAGCAAAAACATATCGTAGTTCGGGTTGCCTGCATTAACTGCAACGGTTACCCTTTCTTTTTTGAACAGCGTATCCTGATTTGGTTCCGATACGATTGCGCTCATTTCCGTGTTCATAAGCGGAGTTGTTATTGAATAGCCCTTAACCTCGCCGTAGTAATCGGTTAGATTAACGGGGAACACGCAGTCAACCTCGCCCTTTTTCAGCGCATCAAGCGCCGCCTGTGCCGTTGGGTAGGCAATGGACTCAAACTCGGGGCGAACATTTTCTATTGAGCTTGACGCGGTTTCAAGATAATCCTTGAGCGCGCCCGTTAATTTGCCCGTTTTGGGGTCTTGGGCGCAGAAGGCAAGATAGTTATCCTGATAGCCGATTCTGATTTTTCCGTGCTTTGCAAGCCATTTTATCTCATTGCTTGTAAAATAGCTGTTAACCTTTGTGCCTTTGAGATATTTTGTGTATAACTGCTGATTATAAAACGGGTTTCCATCCTGAATGAAGTTCATTGCATAATTGAGCTCGGATAAAATATCGCTTCGCGAATTGCTAACGGCGAAATAGAAATCCGAGGACGCAATTTCGCAAACGGGAACAGTTATATCCGAATCAACAAAGGATTCAAGCGTTAAATACATATCAATCTTGCCGCTGACAAGCTTCGACATATTTTCGCTTTCGGTTCCCGAAAGCTCAACAAGCTCGGCGTTAACATCGTTTGTTTTTTCCCATTCTCTGAAAAATTCCGCCTGAACGCTGTCTTTGTTTACGCCAATCTTTTTTCCGTTAAAGGTTGTGAAATCCGTAGCCGAAATATCAATGTTATTGGGCGTTGTGAAAAGATAGTATTCCTCAGTTCCCATCGGCAGTGAAGAAAACATCATTTCATCGCTTCTTTCAGAGGTATAAGAAACGTCGCTGAGCAGGTCTATTTTGCCTTCTTTAAGCATTTCAAGCAAATCAGACCAGCTTCCTTCAACATATTCATAGCGCCAGCCCGTATATGAAGCAATCTCCTGCTGATATTCGTAGGAATAGCCCGAACGCCTGCCGAGGTCATCGGTCTGATTAAACGGTGATTCAAACCATCCGACGCGAATAACCTTCTGCGCTTCCTTCGCGCATACGCTTGTTGAGCCGATAATCAGCAGGGTGAGCGCAACACAGAGGAATCGCAGCAAAGCTTTTGTTATGTGAAATCCTTTTTTAGGTTTCATAAGATTATCCTTTTTCTCACTTTAGGGTTAATTGGTGAATTCGTCTGCGAATCCGCTCTGTCTTAATTTGTTTTCATACATTCTTTTATCTGCACGGCGCGCAACATCCTCAACGGTGTGGTCGTTATCGGGGTCGTATTCCGAAAAGCCTGCAGCAATATTAATCTGTTCCCACTGAGTGTCGGCAGTTGCGTTGATTCTTGCCGAAACGCTGTAGAAGCGGTTAATAAGAATTTCTCTGTTAAGATAGCTGTCGTCGGTTAGTATAACGGCAAATTCGTCGCCGCCAACACGGAAAACAGGGCAGTCCTTAAACGCCGTGCTAATTGCCTTGCTTGCGTTTTTAAGGTATATATCGCCCTTATCGTGACCGTATTTATCGTTAATCATCTTAAGCTGATTGCAATCGAAAATGCCTATTGCAAACTTGGTCTGAACAGGGCGGTCGTCAATTTGCTTCTGAAGCTCGGCGCATTCGTTGGCGTATGCCGCCTTGTTGCTGACGGATGTAAGCGCGTCAACGAAAACCTTACTGCTGAGGTCGCTGATGTGCTCTTTCATATTGTTTGCAAGCTTTTTGAAGGTGTTGGTAAGCGTTCCGAGCTCATCCTGCTTATCGTAGGTAAGCTCGTAATCGTAGTTTCCTGCGTCAACAAGCTGAGCCGCCTTGGTGAGCTGCTTGAGCGGCTTTGTAATACGCCTTGTGTATATCAGCGTGAAAACGCTTGAAACAAGAAGAACCTCTAAAGCAACAATTATAATATTGAGGATAAGCCTTTGCCAGTTGCCCTCGGTTTCTGAAACGGGGGTTGAAACAACAAGGCGCATTCCGTTGCTCAGCGCAAGCCATGCGCCAACCTTTTCGGTTCCGTTGAAGGTGTATTCAGTAAAGGTGCTGTCGCTCTTCAAGCCCTCGGGAATTTCGGGCATTGTTTCGGGAGTCAGCTTTGCAACATCAATATGGGGATGATAGAAAAGATTGCCCTCGGCGTCGCTTAAAAAGGCGTAGCCGTTTGAATAAAGCCTGATGCTGTCAATCTGTTCCGCCATAATGGAATAATCTATTTCAATTCCTGCAACGCCTATGAATTCGCCCTGATAGTAAATGGGAACATTATAGGAAATAACGCGCTTATTGAGATTATCCGTTATGTACGGGGGAAGCCATATTGCCTCGCCCTCGTGCTTGGGAACTGTGAACCAGACAAGCTTTGATGTATCCGAGGTGTCGTAGAGTGTTATATCCGTAACCTTGTGCTCAACAAAGCCCTCGCCGTCGAGATTAGTGTACCAGAAGCCCTTAACCTTGCTTGAAACCTCGGGGTCAATACGGTAGTAATAGGTTAAAACTCCGTTTGTTTTTGACGCCATTTTATCAAAGTATTCCTCCATATGATTCATATGGACGGTAAGGCTCTTATCGTCGGTGCCTTCAAGGTCGGCTTCCGCGTAGGCTGCAACCTTTTCAACGGATTTCTGAACGCTGTTGAAATAATAATTAAGGTTTTTTTCTCCTGTTTCGCAGAGCAAAAGCAGAAGCTGATCGGATTTGCTGTGTTCATTGTTTCTGATGAATATAACGCTTGTTGCAGAAACAATACTGAGTGAAAAAATAACCACGCAAACGGTTAATAGGGTAAATTTGGTGCGAAATGAGCGCATTTCGATAACCTCTTTTCTTTGGGGAATGCCTATGCCTTGGAGTTGAGATTCGTTGAATAGAAGGTGTATTTTCCTTTTCCGTTTCTCTTGGACTCATACATTGCAACATCGGTTTTCTTGAAAAGCTCGTCCAGCTCCTCGCCTTCGCTTCCATGAACAATTCCTACGCTCAGCGAGGTGCTCGGAAGCCCGTCGTCTGTCTTTTTGAGCTTTTCGTTTATGCTGTTGATTTTTTTTGCAATAAGCTCCTGCTGCTTTTCGGGCGTGTGGAGCATAAGAACAATGAATTCATCGCCGCCGATACGGCAAATAAAATCGTCTTCCCTGAAATAGTTTTTCAGGGTGCGGGCGAGCTTTTGTAAAACCTTATCGCCCGTTTCATGACCGTATGTATCGTTTATTTCCTTGAAATTATCAACATCGAAAAGGAGCATATATGTGCTTGAAAAATCAATGCTTGAGAGCAGGGATTCATAGCCCGTTCGGTTATAAACGCCTGTCAGCTCATCATGCGAGGCTTTGAAATCAAGCTTTTCAAGGCTTTTTTTGTACATATCATACATCTGGTTGTAGGCGCGCACGAGATAGCGGAACTCCGTTGTTCCTCCCTCGGGAATCTTGTTGCCGCTTTTGATTTTGTCAACAGCCTTGATGATTGGATTAATTCCGAGGCGCGATGCAAGCCACACAAGGAAGAATACCGCAACGGTTGTTATAATAATCATAACGCTGAGGAAGGTCAGCATACCGCGCATATTGTTAAGCGCCTTTTTTTCGCTTTCATTAACAAGCCTTTCAAGCTCGTTAAGGCTTTCGTGCATACTGTCGTGAATTAAAGCTTTCTGCGAATAGTAATCGTTATCAAAAACAATATCGATTGCGCGGTTTCTCTTTTCCTCGGCGCTGAGTGCCGCGTCCCTTTCCGAAAGCTCAACATCATCAAGCGGAAGGGGATATTCCTCAATATTATTTGCCTCAACAACAAGCTTGATTGCATAGTATTCGCGGTTCATCAGCTGTTTTGAAACATTCATTGCGTTTTCAAGGCTTTCAAGGGCTTCGGTGCTTTCCGTTCCCTTGCTGAGCGTTTCAACAGCTTCGTCGCGGTGCTTAATCAGAAACGCCTCGTTATAGTATTCCTGAAGGCATTGCTTGTTGCCCGTAACCGCAAATCGCTGAACCCTTTCGGTCATATAATCCGAAGCGTCGTTCAATTCAAGGCAGGCATTTTTCAGTTCAAAGTATTTTTGCGAGTTCTCTGTTAAATTTTTAAAGCTTATGGATAAATAGGTTGCAGAAAAAAGCATAAGTCCCGAAAGAACAAACGCACCTATCACCAATAATAAATGAATGGTTCTCAGAGAAACCCCGTCTTTAGGTTTAAGTTTGCTTTTAATAGACATTAAATATATCCTCGTTGCCGTTTTTGTATAATATTTTATATTTTGTTTATTGAACTTAATAAACTTATGTGATAATATTTAATTATATCATCGGATACCTTATTTTTCAATACGGTTTACCGATTTTGGCAGGAAAATCCAACAAAATTAATCTTAAATTAATATCTGTTTTTATTAACAGCATATAAATTATTAAAAGAGGTTCGTTTATGTACTACGCTGCGGTCAGCATATTATCGGTTCTGGTTCTTATAATAATTAATCAGGATGTTCTTTTCAGGCACGATGCGGCACTGAAGATGCCCGCTTTGGTTGCATATAAGAAATTTATTGTTTCGGTTTTAGCCTATTGCTTCACGGATATTCTGTGGGGAATATTGCAGGACCTTAATTTGCCGCGCCTGCTTTATATAGACACCGCGCTTAATTACATTTTAATGGCGGTTGCAATATGGTTCTGGATAGGCTATATCATAACCTATTATAACGGTAAAGAGATTCTGAAAACCGTTTTTCGCAATTTGGGACGCGCAGCCGTTGTAATTTCAATCGGCTTGGTTATTTATAATGCATATAATCCTATTTTGTTTGAAATTACGGAAAAGGGAATGTATGTATCGGCAAGCAATAAGCTCGGCATTCAGATTTGCAGAACGATTGTGCTTTTGTTCCTGCTTTTGCATTCGCTTTGCGTTGTTTTCTTAAGATATAAGCGCAAAAGGCAGAGAGCAGGCGTGCTGGCGCTTTTCGTTTTGATAATGGCAGCCTTTATCGCCGCACAGCTTCTTTTCTACGACCTTCCGTTTTATTCGCTTGCACATCTGCTTGGTTCGTGCCTGCTTCATTTCTTTGTTATTGAGGATGAAAAAGAGCGCTTTATGCGCGAAACCCACGAGGCGGCTCAGCGTGAAATCTTAAGCGCAAGCGCAACCTATGAAAACATAATCAGAATGCTTTCAAAGGATTATTTCGATTTGTTCTATGTTGACTTGGAAACGGATGAATATATTGAATACGGCTCAAGAACAGAGCTCGACAATCTCTTTTCACAGACTCGCGGAACCGATTTCTTCAAAACAATCAACAAGAATGTTAACAAGATTGTTTATGAAGAGGACCGCCCAAAGCTCATAGAGGTTTTAAACAAGGAAAACATTCTTTCCGAAATTGAAAAGAAGGGATTTTTCGGCGTATATTACCGCCTTGTTATTGAAGGCGAGCCAACCTATGTAGGCTTAAAGGCAACGAGGGTTCTGGGCGACGAAGAGCACCTTATTATCGGAATAACGAATGTAGACGCTCAGATGAAGGACAGAATTTATGCCGAAAGCCTTAAAGAGGAGCAAAAGGCGTTTACGCGAATGAATGCGTTCAGCCGAAATCTGCTTGTTTTCTATGTAATCGACCCCGAAACCGACGAATATAACGAATTCAGCGCCACCGAGGATTACGAAAAGCTCGGCATTTCAAAGAAGGGTAATAATTTCTTTGAAGAGGTGCATAAAAACAGTCTTAATATCATATATGAAGAAGACCGCGAAACGTTTAACCGCCTGTTCACAAGAAGGAACATACTCGGTGCGGTTGAAATCGACGGCATTTTCATTATGGAATACCGCCTGTTAATCGGAAATAAGCCCACTTATGTGCGCCTTAAGGCTTCCGAAATTGAAGAAAACGGCAAAAAGCTGCTCATTATCGGCGTTGAGGATGTCGATTTGTATATCAGGCGCGAGCAGCGTCAGGCAAACGAGCTTTCCGCAGCCAAGGAGCTTGCCGCAAAGGATGCGCTTACAGGCGTAAGAAATAACTATGCCTTCTCTCAGGCTAAAAAGAGCCTTAACGAACAGATTGATAACCTTGAGGTTGAAGAATTTGCAATAGTTATATGCGATATTAACGGGCTTAAAGAGGTTAACGATAACAAGGGACATCTTGCAGGCGACGACTTAATCCGCAGGGCGTGCGAAAGGATTTGCAACACCTTCAAGCACAGCAGCGTTTTCCGTATCGGCGGCGATGAATTTGCCGTAATCTGCAAGGGTCAGGACTATAAAAACATAAATATTCTTCTTGAACGAATGAGCGTTGCAAACACCGGTCAGAAGGATGTTCAGATTGCTTTCGGTATGGCGCGTTTTTGTATCGGGCAGAGCGTTGAGGAGGTTATCCACGGCGCCGATACGCTTATGTATGAGCATAAGGCAGCTATGAAGGCACGCAAGGATATCAATTCGGGCGTTGAGGATGCCGAAGAGCTCTATCAGTTCCCCGAAAATCTGAAAAGCGCGTATGAAAGCTCTCCGCTTTCGTTCGTATACTATCAGAATATTAACAACCGCGCGGTGCCCGTGCTTGTTTCGGACGGCTTCTGCCGTAACGCAGGTATGCCCCGTGAAACGGTTATAGACTGGCTGAGCAACGGAATGTTTGAAAGAATGCACCCCGACGATGTTGGCGTTATGGCGCAGATAAGCGACGATTTCCTTAATCAGCGCGGTGAATACGACACAATTTTCCGCTGCCGTCTTGCCCGTCTGAGCAATGATTCCTCGGATAGCAAAACCTTAAAAGAGGAATATATGTATATTCACGGCGTTGGCGAATGGCAAACCATGCCCGACGGAACACAGCTTGCAGTTATAACCTACGGCAACCTTTCAATGTCGCAGGAGGCAACGGATGAAAAGCGCGCAAGCTACACATCCATTCGCCACGACAGCTATTATACCGACACTCTTACAAAGCTTCCGAACATCAATTATCTCAACGATTTCGGAGTTGATAAGGCGGATGTTATCCGCGCTGACGGCAGAACCCCGAATGTTATTTTCCTTGATATATATTCAATGCAGTCATACAACAATCAGTATGGCTTCAAGGAGGGTGACCGCCTGCTTTGCTTAACGGCTAAAACGCTTTCTAAGCAGTTTGCGAAATCACTTGTTATCAGAGAATCGGGCGACCATTTCATAATTCTTTCGTCAGTTGATTCACCCGAAAGAATTGAAAAGCTAATTAGCAAGGTTAACAGGTCAATTCGTATGAAGGCGCACGGAAACACCTCGGGTATTCGCTGCGGTGTTTGCCCGATGGATGAAACAACCGCGCTCAACGAAGCAATAGACCATGCAAAAATGGCGTTAAAGCATATTGAAAACAATATGAACCGAGAGGTTGAATTCTTCTCGAAATCTTCAAATATGCTCTATCTTCAGGACAGATATATTATCGAAAATCTCGACAGGGCAATCCGTGAAGGCTGGATAAGGCTTTACTATCACGCAATTTACCGTGCCGAAACCCAGAAGATTGCAGCCTTTGAATGCCTTGCCCGCTGGCACGACCCCGTTCGCGGAGTTATCTATCCGGGCGTTTTCATCAGCGTTCTCCAGAAATATCATCAGCTTCACAAGCTCGACTTGTTTATGTTTGAGCAGGCTTGCCGTGAGGTTAAATACCGATATGAAAACAATCTTCCCCTTGTTCCTGTTTCAGTAAACTTTTCGCGCCAGGATTTCGACCATGTTGATGTTCTTGCGGAAATGAACAGGCTCTATGATAAATACGGTATGGCTGATTATGTTGATAAAAGCTATTTCATTATTGAAATAACCGAGCAGGATTTAGAGAAAGGTGAAGATGTATTCCGGGAACAGCTCAGTAAAATTCTTGAGAATAAATACAGGCTTTGGCTCGATGACTTCGGCAGCGGTTATTCCGCTATCAACTCTTTCAGCAAGTATGAATTCGACTTGATTAAATTCGATATGAATCTTGTTAAAAACCTTGATGACGAGCGCGGAATTAACCACATTCTGCTTGAGGATATGGTAAACCTTGCCCGCAAGCTCGGCATCCACACGCTTATTGAGGGTGCCGAAACGCAGGAGCATATTGATTTCATTAAGCAGATAGGCTGCGAGCTTATTCAGGGCTTCTACTACAGCAAGCCCGAACCGCTCGACCAGATTCTTGAAAGAGTTAAGCGAACAGGCTTTATAAAGATGTGCGAAACCCCCGAGGAACGCGAGGATTTCAATGAAAAATGGTTTGAATAAAATAATTTTTAAATCATTTTTATGTTGAGGTTAAAACAATGAAAGTATTTTTATTAATCACGGGAATACTGTTTTCAGCAGTATTTGTGATTTGCTTGTTCTTTGGCGCATTGAATATGCACGCATTCCGCAATCTTTATGACGGCACGCCGAGCCATTATAGGCGCCTGCGAAAAAGGGCAAAAACCTTCTTTTGCACATCCGCCGCAGCCGCAGTTATCGGAACAGTCTGCATAGTTATAAGCAGGATATGAGAAATAATTAAAGGAGCAGAACATAATGTTCTGCTCCTGTTTTGATTTATGTTTTTAATTATTATTTAATCTCTTTTTGAACACGATTGTCGCAAGTAATATCAATGCAAAAGCTATAAATGCTGAAAAATAAATTTCTGCGTTATTGCCCGTTGCGGGAGAGGTTAAACTCTTTGTATCAGCAGCGTTTTCAGAACCGGCGGTTTCTTCGCCTTCCGCAGTTTCTTCGTTTTCGTCTGTGTTTTCCTCATCATCAACAATCGGAGGTGCTTCAAGAATATTCAGCGTTCCCTGAACGTTTCCGTCGGTAAAGGAAACAGAAATTGTGTGCTCGCCTGCGGCAAGGGTGTTGAGGTAATCAGCTTTAAGACTGATTTTCAGGCTGCCGCTTGAAGCGATATAATTCTTTTTATTAACGGAAACGCCGTCAATTTTCAGGTCGGTGAATTTTCCAAAAACAAGGTCGTTTTCAATATCGCTGATAATGGTGAAGTCCGCACTTTCTTCGCTTCCCTGCGTCCAGACGATTTCGGAATCGCCCATAAAGCTGTATTCGGGCGCTTCGTTTACGGTGTAGGTTCCGCCAACAAGCGTTATGTTGTAATTCGGGTTAGCGGCGGCAACGGTGATTTCATAGCTGCCAACAACATCGTTGTTTGCATTAGAGTTAAGCGAAATGCCAAGATTGTCGCCTTCAATAATTCCGCCGTCAGCAGTATAGGTCAGGTCTGCAAGCGCAAAGCCCTTAAAGCTTTTCTTATCGTCTGCGGTAATAGTAATCGGTCTTTTGGTAACGTTAACGTTTAAATCTGCCTGAACGGTTGTGTAGTTAATTGCATCATCGGGAGTGTATGTTGCCGAGAAGGTGTTATCTCCCACGTTGCCGACAAGCTGCTCGCCGTTATCCCAAGTCCAGTTAGAGGGCAGCGCCACGTCGGAAAGCTTTGTTCCGTAAACAGCGGTTATTCCCGTTGGCACAGCAGGATTTGAAGCCGCTTTGTAAATTATGAGTCCGCCCATTGCAACGCCCTCTTTGTAGTGAGCTGTTTCGGGGCGTACTGCCTTTAAAGTGTATTTTCCTGCGTTGACGGGCAAAACGGTGGTGTATTCGCTGTCATCCGCGCCCTCAGGCTTGTAATAATAGGCAACGAGAGCGTGTTCGGGGTTGCTGCTGAGAGCAAGCCGCGGATTGATGGGCGACTCGCCGTAAGTCCAGTTTTCAACGATAAGAGCGGGGTCAAGCGCCTTCTTTTCAAAAGTGAAGGCTTTTGAAACGGAATGCGTCTTAACGTTATTCGGATCCCTTGAATCCGTAATCGTGATAACTGCATTATAATCCGTGCAAGCGTTTGGGAATGAAGTGTATTCAATCGGGTTTTCGCCGATAGTTTGATAGGTTAGTTTTGCCTGAACGTAATTATGCGTTGCGTTTGCAAGGTCATCCTTTCCGCTGAGCGTTATTGATGATGACTGATTGGAAAGAAAGGTGATTTTATCAGGAACGTTGGCGCTGACTGTGAGCTTGCTGTTTGTCCACGGGCAATCGTCCTCAGAGCAGATAACTTCAATGCCAAAGTCATTTGTGCAGTTAACATAGCTCAGATTGTGAATATGCGCTTTTTTGAAGGTTGCGCAGACCGCCGTGTCGGCTGCGATATCGGAGATTTTCAATTCATAAGAAACTCCTCCGTTTGGCTGATACTGTGTGCTTGTTGGCTGAGCGGTCTGACCGTTAACGCTTAAAGTGTCAAGTTCATATCCGTAATCGGGCGTTATAGCAAGGGTTACGTCCTTTCCGCCGGGAACAGAATAGGTCATCGGTGCCGAAGTTGTTCCGCCGCTAAGCTCTGCGGCTTCGGTGCTGTTTACAGTGCCGTCTGCCCAAAGAGAAATGCTGCCCTTTTCGCCTGCTGCGGTTTCAAGCGAGAAAGCGTTAACAGGTGTGAAAAATGCGATTTCAAGAGGTGCATCGTTTGTTCCAGCAGAACTCCAGACTCTCGAAGAAAAGCCGTTTTTTGCAGTGCCGACAGTTGCGAAGCCCTCGGAATAATCTCCGCTGAAAGAACCGCTTCCTACAAAACGAATTCCGTAGCTTCCGGATGTTTTTCCTTCAACAACGTTCAGCGCGCTGTTTTCTGTGGTGTAAATATCCGAGCCGTCAGCAATTCCGCCGAGGGGTTCCATTGATTCGGAATAGCAATAATGCCCTGAAGCGTCCACGATTTGAGCGAAATTGTTATTTCCTATGCGGCTGGTGTTGATTTGATTTGCGGCGAATATCATCGTGTCGCTGTCGCCAGCATTGCTGACGGAAAACGTTATTGCGCTTCTGATAGCAATATGCTTTTTTTCATTAACCGATAAAGGCGCATAAACAAGGGGCATATTGGCATCGTTTGTAATGCGGGCAAATTTAAGATAATCATAGTAGGATGCGGTGCCGCTCTTGCCGATGGTTGTAACGTCGTTGAATCTAACAACAAGATTCTTGCGGGTTCCGTCGGCTAAAATTGCAGCGTCTGCAAAGGTGAGCGTGAAATATGCGAGCCCCGTATATCCGGATTTAACTCCGCATTTCGGAGCATAAACGTATCCGTCATCATCAAGGCGAAAACCAACGCTGTAATCGGGATGATAGAGCACGACATTATCCCTTGTGATTTTTGAGTTATCAATGCGCACCGTGCTGATGGGAGCGCCGCTCAAAAAGCTTGTATCCATTCCTGAAGCTTTAACTTCGGGCGCGTCGCTTGCGTGAGCGGCAATCGGAATAGCCGTTATAATAATCAGCATTGCAAGCAACGCAGTGAAAATCCTCTTTTTCATAAAGAAGCTCCTTTACAATTTCTTGATTTTATTATATATTGCAAAAACAAATTATGCAATACTGTGTTATATATTAAATATAGTTACGTGTTTGTGAGTTCAAAACAAGACGGTGGATTCTCCTCTCGCGGACAGAAGCCCCACTGGGGCTTCTTCCTGTTTTTGCTCAGCAGCGAAGCTGCACAGCAAAAAAGTATCCGACCAACGGTTCCCAAAATTTGTTATCGGCTTGGAGCGCCGACAAATTTTGACCGTTCGGCAGTTCTTATTACTCCCTTCATCTGCCACCGGCAGCGGTCGCAAACGAACCGTTTCTCATCCACCTCTGCCACACAAAAAAAGACTTGCAAAAGCAAGTTCATTTGCACGCATTCTAAACAGTAGGACGGTGGATTCTCTTCGGGGCTTATCGAAACACCAACAAGCCAAAAAACCGCGCTGTTAAGCCATTTTCAGCCGTTTTTGCAAGAACGCAAAACGCCTGCTTTTACCGTTTTTCACCGTGTTTTCCGATGGCTTTTAATTCATAAGTGGTCAATAAGTGGTCAAAGGCGTTTTTGGGCGGTTTTTTACCTGCTGATTATTTTGGGTTTTTGGTTGATTTGATTATTAAAAAATGGTAATATAAAAGCAGTAATTAATGAAAGGTTGTCGGTTATAATGAGCGAGCATCATCATTCTGTCGGTGCTGAAGGTATGGACGAGCTGAAAGCATTAATGGAATATATGATTAATCACAACGCAAATCATATCGAAGAGCTTTTGCAGATTGCCGAAAAGCTTAAGGCGCACGGCAATTTGCCCGCAGGCAAAAAAACGATTGAGGCGGTTGACGAGTATAATAAAGGCAACGCGCTGATGAAAGAGGCGCTTGGTTTTTTAGGTGATGAAAAATGAAGGACTTAAAGTATTTATATGAATTTGAAAACCTGTTGCAGGAGGCAAATAACGAGCTTGTTCAACAGGCAAAAAAAGACGGCAAGCTATGCCTTGGCTACACCTGCTATCATGTTCCCGAGGTTCTTCTCAACCTCCCGGGGTGCTTTTCAACAAGGCTTCGCGCGCCAAGAACGGGCTCACTGGATATTTCAACATATTATATGAGCTCGTTTTTATGCGGATTTTCAAAGGCGCTGGTTGAAAGGGGAATAGAGGGCGGTTATCATCATCTTGACGCTCTTTTCGGAACGGAAACCTGTTCCCAGATGAACAGAGCCTATGAGCATTTTGAACTCCTGAATTTGGTTGATAACGAAAAGTTTTTTGTTACCATTTCAGATGTTCCGTTCAAAATTATGCCGCACACCATCAAGCACTATAAACGGCAGATGCAGGAAAAGGTGCTTGATAAGCTGCACGAGGTTTACGGCGTGGATATCAGCGATGACGCTTTAAGAAAAGCCGTTGAAGAGCATAACGAGGTATGCCGCCTGATAACGGAAATCGGCGAATACCGAAAAGAGGAAAACCCGAGAATAACCGGATATGAATTCCATGTGCTCAGTCTTATTTCCTACTGCTGTCCAAAGTATCTCATTATTGATAAACTGAGAGAAACGGCTGAGGAACTGAAAACAAGAGTTCCTGATGAAAAGAAGAACTACAGGGCTAAGATTGTTGTTGTCGGCTCTGAAATGGACGACCCCGATTTCACAAAACTTATCGAGGATTCGGGCGCGCTTGTTGTTGCAGACCGTTTCTGCTTCGGCTCTCTTCCCGGCAGGGAGGAGATTCATCTCACCGAAGACGGCGATGTTCTGGAGCAGATTATCGTTCACTATATGAAAACCTGCCAGTGTCCGAGATATATGTCGCAGGACAAGGTACAGGGCAGGCGTGATTATGTGAAAAAGCTTGTGGAGGACTATCACGCCGACGGCGTTTTATACGAGCAGCTCAAATTCTGCGAATACTGGGGATATGAAAGAGCGCTCGCTTCACATATTGTTACAAACGATTTCGGTATTCCGTCCGTATGCGTTGACCGTCAATATACGGCAAACGCCTCCGGTCAGTTAAGAACAAGGGTTCAGGCATTTGTTGAAAGCCTGGAGATAAAGAAAATTCAAAGAGAAAAGGAGCAGGCAAAATGAGTCTGAAATCAAAGCTTAAAAATCTTTGGCGCAACGAGCCGAGCAGACTCGGAGATTTGCACGAGGATAAAACAGGACTGCTCAAACACAGAGAGTGGCGCGGTATATCGGACACGATGTATGACTACTACCGCTGGCTGATAACATGGAAAGATGTTATTGTGATGGCGGGAAAGGCGCCTGTTTCAACGGTTAAGGGTCTTGCAAACTATCGCTGGATGGCAAGTTATCTTTCTGCGCCCGCATGGGTTGACAGACATACGGAGGGGCTGAGAGGTCCTCAGCTCAGAATAACCCATCTTCATATGAATATGCTTGTGAAACCGACAACGAATTTAATTAATTTTCTTTTGACGAATGACAGACATTTTCACGAGCATTCCAAATGGGCGGACAAAACCGTCAATGTGGATGAAATCTTTTCATCCGAGTTTATTGCTGGTTTTCCGAATTTAAGGGACAACCATGTGACAACCATTCCGATTTTCCTGACCTCAATGGTTGACCAGAACATAACGCCTCCGTATCTTGATATTACGGAAAGCTACGGTGTTCCCGCAGATGTTTGCCCCCTCCCCTCCGCTGAGGCAGGCGTTGCCATCAACGATGACTATCCGCTTATCGGAAAATGCGCGCTGACTTGTAATATGCCCTGCGACGGCTCGATTATCAACTCATCATACATAGACAGAAGATTTAATATTCCGACTCAGGTTATCAACGTTCCTCTGCGCTACAACGGTGAGGATGTTCAGGAATACGCTGTTGATGAAATTAAATCCGCGATTCAGTTTGTGGAAGAGCAAACCGGCGAAAAATGGGACTGGGACCACTTCTTCAAGGCTATGAAGCAGTATAATCAGCAGACCGAATATGAAATTCAGAAATGGGAGGTTAACAAAACCGATTATCCTCAGATGACAGGCGCGACCTTCTGGCTTTACAGGCTGTTTTATTTTCACATTTCAGGCGGTATGGACAACCGTTTCTTAAAGACCGATAAAAAGGTCAATAAGCTGATGATGAACGCATATGAAAAGCAGACAAAATGCTCAAAGGAAATGCGTCACAGAGCGATTGTATGGTCCTGCCCCGCAAACTACTATACAAGCCTTGCAAACTGGCTTGAAAACTGTTGGGGCGTTAATGTCGTTATGGATATGGAAACCATGATTTCCTATTATATGTACGACACCGAGGACAAGGAAAAAGCGCTCGGCACGCTGGCAAAAACGCTTCAGCGAACAACCATGCGCAAACACACCAAGGGCGGTTATGCAAATGTTGTTGACGAGCTCTGGAGAATTGTTGAGGAATTCAACGCCGACATGGTTATTATGTATGACCAGATTTCCTGCAAGGGAATGGACGGATTGAACGGAATTTTTGACGACCAGGCAAGAGAACATAATGTCAGCTTTATCTGGGTGCCTCAGGACCTGATGGACCCGCGCACAATTTCAAGAAGAGATATGCGCGAACATATCAACAAATATATGACAACCGTTCTTCAGGAAGAGCCCGTTGACCCGACATTAGTGGATTTTGACGATACATTAGCATGGTAACATCCATTTGACTGAATTAAAACACCATCTGAAAAGGAGATAAAAAATGAAATATTTCGGAGGCTGCGATGTAGGCTCAACCTACACAAAATGCGTGATTCTTGATGAAGAGGGCAATATGGTTGCCAATGTTACAAACAGAAGTAAAATCAATCCTGTTCAGTCGGCTGAAATAGCGCTGAACGACGCTGTTTCCCAAGTTGAAGGATTGAGCTCGGCAAAGGATTTATCATACCTTGTCGGAACAGGATACGGCAGAAACAAAGTTCCCTTTGCCGATGAAAATATCAGCGAGATTTCCTGCCACGCAATGGGAGTTCATGTTACAAACCCCCATGTAAAAGCCATTATTGATATCGGCGGACAGGATGTGAAAGGAATTGCCATTGATACCGACGGAACCGTTAAAAACTTTGCCATGAACGATAAATGCGCTGCCGGAACAGGCCGTTTTTATGAGGCGATGGCAAATGCTTTTGAAATGACATTACCCGAATTTTCAAAGCTTTCCCTTCAGGCAAAAAACACCATTCCGATTACGGCTCAGTGCACTGTTTTTGCAGAGAGCGAGGTAATTTCTCTTGTCGGTGAAGGAAAGCCGATGGATGAAATAGCCGCAGGCATTCAGCTTGCTGTTGCCAAAAGATGCTTTGTGATGGCAAAAAAAGCGGGCGCAACAGACAGTATCACCCTAACAGGCGGCTGCGCAAAAAACGACGGCTTAAAGCAGGCGATTGAAAAGGTGCTCAAAATCAAGGTTGTTGAGCTGAAAACCGACCCGCAGTTAATGGGCGCGCTCGGCGCTGCTGAATATGCAAGACAGAAAGGAATGGCAAAATAAAATGAAACTATTAAAGGCTATCTTGATTATTCTGGCAGTTTTGTTTTCATTTTTTGTTATCACCTTTTCAATCTACTACACAAACAGCGATATGAAACTTGTCAGAAAAATATACGATAAACTGCAGCCGTATTACGACAATCTGAAGAAAGATAAGAAGTTATAATTATGTGTTTATCAACCGCTTATAAAAATGAAATATCCGAAGAAACTGCCATAATGAACAATGTTATGGAGATTGAATGCTCCGATAATCAGGTGATACTGATTGATTTAATGGGCAGAAGATGCTCAGTTGAAGGCTCGCTTCTTAAAGCAAGCCTGACGGACGGATATGTTATACTCAAAACGGATTAAAAATGAAAGAAACCAAGACAACAATTATTGCCCTCGTCGGAAAAGGCGGAGTCGGCAAAACCTCATTGTCGGCAATAACCGTTCGCCTTCTCTCGGAGGCTTATCCCGATAAAAGAATACTTGCCATCGACGCCGACCCGGCAGTCGGTCTTTCAACTGCGCTCGGAATAGAGATAAGTTCAACCGTTGATGATATCAGAAAAACATTTGTTCAGACTGTTGAAGGCGGAAATAAAAACGCCGCTATTGAACTTTTGGGCGAAGCAAAATATCAGATGTTTGACGCGCTTGTTGAAATCGGGAACATCTCTTTTCTTGCTATCGGACGCCCCGAAAGCGCAGGATGCTACTGCAAGGTTAACGCATATCTCAAAGAAATCATTTCAATGATTGCCGATAATTTTGATTTTGTTGTTATCGACGGGGAGGCGGGAATTGAACAGGTGAACCGAAGGGTTATGGAAAAAGTGACGCATTTGGTTCTTGTTTCGGACGCAAGCCGAAAGGGCTTGCAGGTTATTCAGACAATTCACAAGGTTGCAAAAGAGCTTGTTATGTTTGATAAAACGGGCGTAATCATCAACAGAATGCCCGATATGCAGCTTAAAGATAGCCTGGATACAGGCGGACTTGAACTGCTCACCTGCATTGGCGACGACAAAGAAATGGCGCTGAACGATATGAGGGGCGATAGCGTTTACAAGCTTTCTGAAAATTCCCCCGTTGTTCTTAAAACAAAAGAGGCGCTGAAAAAACTGAAGGTACTGTAACTGTATTATGAAGCTATATGATGAATGCTTTAACGGAGTCGGCAAAATTATTGAAAGCCACTGCGTAAAGAAGCTTGAATTCAACAATTCTTCTCCCTGGAAGAGCTCCGATAAAAACCGGATAATTTTTCAAAACGACACGGCGTATGAACTCGGCTCGGGAACGCTTCCTGCCGTAAGCAGCGTGGCGTTCACCGACAGGAAGGATTATATTCCCGGTGACGAAATCCTTCTGATTGGTGATGACTTGTGCAATATCAAAGCCGATTCACCTTTTGCGCGAATTGCGCTGATTCGTGTTAATGAAAAAGAAATGGGAACGGGTGAAAAGCTCTATCAGACAATAAGAAAAATCGAATATGCCCGATATCACATCAATCCCGAGGGATATATGATGAGAATATCTGCTTTTACCCACAGAGAAGCTGCAAGGGTGAGCAAACAAGCAATAAAAAACGGCATCAGCTTTTCGGATATCGGCAAGCTATTCATTGAGGAATACAAAAAACAGCCCCAGGTTGAAGCGGTTAAGCTCCTCTTTGTTACCGCTAAGAATTTTCCGTATGAAACGCTTGAGGCAATCATGCAAAAATCGGAAAACATAACAACCGCTCTGGACCACATAATGAAAGACATAAACATGAACTGCTCCACCTGTTCGCTTAAAACCGTCTGCGAAGAGGTCGAAGCACTGTGTGAAAAAGATTTCAAAAGATATTAAAGCATTACCTCGGTAATGCTTTTTAGTATTTTGGCTTGTATCGGAATACCCTCAGGCGCGAAAAGCGCCTTCCCCAACTGGTGCAGCGAAAGACATTTTGATTGACTGTACAGCCGATTAAATCAATTGCATTATCTTTTGTATTGAATTATAATGAATCCGACAAATCAACCTCTATTGGAGAATAGCGCTATGATATTATCAGAAAAATTTATCTGCTCCGGCGAAACATACAGTACTTTTGAGTGCCGTGTTCCTGCTCCGCTGTTTCACAAGAGCATTAACATTTCAGGCGGTATAAAGAAAGCCGAAATCACTGTTTGCGGACTTGGCTTTTACGAATTATATCTTAACGGTGTTTCTATTACAAAAGGCAGACTCTGCCCATATATAACCAACAGTGAGCAGGTTTTATATTACGATAACTACGATATTACCGAATTAATAAAAGAACATAACAGCTTTGAGTTCCTTTTGGGCAACGGCATGCAAAATGCATTCGGTGGTTTTATATGGGAATTTGAAAAAACAGAGCACCGTTCTTCTCCGAAACTTGCTTTTGCTGTTGAGTTGACTTACACCGACGGCAGAACAGAAATAATTGAAGCAGATAAAAGCGTTCTTGTCGCAGAGTCCAATGTTCTTTCAGACGATTTACGCCTCGGCGAAATATATGATGCAAATAAAAATGACAGGATATGGAAAAATGCGGTTATAACAAGAACACCGCAGGGAGAAAAGCGGTTATCAAATATTAACTCCATTACAATAAGACAGGAATTAAAGCCCATCCGTATTTTTAAGGAGGGCAATGCTTTTATTTATGATTTTGGCATCAATACAGCGGGCGTTTGCCGTTTGCACATCTTTGCACAACAAAATCAAAAAGTTAAACTGACCTTTGCCGAAATACTGAAGGACGGAAAGTTTTTTGTAGACAACACAACCTTTGACCATAGCCGAGAAAAGTATTATCAGAGCGATACATACATCTGCAAAGAAGGAGAAAATGAATGGGCGCCTGCTTTTACTTATCATGGCTTCCGTTATGTTAAGGTTGAGGGAATAACGGATGAACAGGCAACGGATGATTTGCTGATTTATTTAGTATTCAATTCATACTTAGAGGAAATCGGCAAATTTTCCTGCGATGACGAAGTGATAAATAATCTTCACAAAATGGCGCTGAATTCCACTCTCTCAAACTTTCATCATTTCCCGACGGACTGTCCGCACAGAGAAAAGAACGGCTGGACTGCTGACGCAGCGCTTTCGGCAGCGCATACTCTATTGTATTTTGAACCCACGGCAAACTACAAACAATGGCTCATCAGCATTTGCCATGCGCAAAACGAAGTCGGCGCACTTCCGGGTATTGTTCCGACTTGGGGCTGGGGCTTTGAATGGGGTAACGGTCCTGCGTGGGACAGCGTTATTACTGAGCTTCCGTATCAAATCTGGCAAAAAAGAAACGACCTTTCCGCTTTTGAAATATGCAAGGAAGCAACCATAAAATACATTGAATACCTGGACACAAGAAAAGATGAAAAAGGTCTTCTTGCCATAGGACTCGGCGACTGGTGTGCGCCCGATAATCCGCGCAAGGCACCGCTGATTCTGACCGACAGCATTGAGGCATTTGATATATCAGATAAAGCCTCGCAGATGTTCGGGGCAATCGGTGACGCTGAAAACGCAGCATATTGCAGCGCTTTTGCAAGCGATATGCGAAAGAGTATAAGAAAACACCTTTTTAACAAGGAAACAGGTGTTTTTGAAGGCGGCTCGCAAACTTCACAGGCTATGGGAATATATTACGGCATTACAGAAGAAAGCGAAAAAGAAAAAGCCTTTAAGGTGTTGCTTGATATAATCAAACAGGACGATTATCATATTGCAACAGGGGTGCTTGGCGGCAGAGTACTTTTTCATCTGCTTGCCGAAAACGGCGAAATTGATACGGCAATACGAATTCTCAAGAACCCCACCCCGCCTTCATATATGCAGTGGGTGCAAAATGGCGACACAGCGCTTTGTGAGGGCTTTGGAGAATACGATGGCCTTTCCTCACACAATCATCATTTTTGGGGAAACATAAGCGCATTTTTTATGCAACAGATTTGCGGCATAAAGGTTGGCGCTGACACAATTAATATTGAACCTCATATACCAAGCGGTATGAACAGTGCCTGTGCAACCTATCGCAGTGTGTACGGGGCAGTATCTGTTAACTGGAAAAAAGAAGGTAATGCAGCGAGTTTTGATATCAAATGCCCGAAAAACTTAAAAGGTGTATTCAAATTCGGAAGCTATACCTGCCCTGTGTCTGAGATTAATGCACCATTACAATTTACCATAAAATATGATTAACAATATATCAAAGTGATAAGTCAACAAATGTGTAGTTCTAACAGATGAATAAATATTAATGTTTTGAAGAATTTTTGATTTCGTATTTTTTATGAAACGGAAAATGCAGTGCCGAGTCAAAAGGTTATACAAATTTTTATAAATCATATAAAAAATGTTTATATAAACAATGAGAAAGCCCTGACCTCCTTTTTGCCGAGTTTGTTGGTCAGAGGTCAGGGTTGATTATTTGCTGGAATTTGAAAATATAAATCGCATAGTTGCGCCATTTTTGGTTTTGCAGTTGCAAAAAACGGATGAATTTCAGAAAGAAATTCAGAAATCGTTTTTTCATAAGTGGTCAGATAAGTGGTCAATAAGTGGTCAAGGGCGTTTTGGTGCAGTTTTTGACCTGGTGATTGTTTTGAGTTTTTGAGATTTTTGCAGGGGCGTTTTTCGGGCTCTGACATTAATTTAAGCCGTCAAAGGTGAAACTCATTCATAGCAGTAGGACGGTGGATTCTCTTCTCGCGGACAGAAGCCCCACTGGGGCTTCTTCCTATTTTTGCTCAGCAGCGAGCTGCACAGCAAAAATAGAAGCTCGTTTCTCATCCACCTCTGCCCACCAAAAAAAGACTTGCCGAAGCAAATTCATTTGCACGCATTCTAAACAGCAGGACGGTGGATTCTCTTCTCAACTATCGAAAGGTCCACTGGACCTTTCTCCCAAATTTTCCCAGCAAGGCGTTGCACGGAAAATTTGGAGTTCGTTTCGAATCCACCTGAACAATAAAAATAGCGAATAGGCAAAAGCCTATTCGCTATTTTTGGTGGGCAGAGGTGGATTCGAACCACCGAAGTCGTTGACGTCAGATTTACAGTCTGATCCCTTTGGCCGCTCGGGAATCTGCCCAAATTATGGAGCTGGTGAACGGACTCTCCTCTCAACTATCGAAAGGTCCACCGGACCTTTCTCCCAATCGCAGCACTTTGCGCTGCTCTTGGAGTTCGTTTCTCGTCCGTTGAGAAAGAGAATCGTAAAACCAGATGGAGCTGGTGAACGGACTCGAACCCCTGACCTGCTGATTACAAATCAGCTGCTCTACCAACTGAGCTACACCAGCGTGTTTTTAACGCCCTAATAATATAGCATAAGAAAATTGAATAGTCAATACTTTTTTGTGAAAATCGATACATAATTTTATTTTTTGCATATGATAATCCTGAGGTGAAGATTATGTGCGGAATTGCAGGAATACTCAGCGACAGTATTGATTTGAGAAACGAGAAGGAATGTATATGGAAGGTGAGCAACTCGCTGAAGATGCGCGGACCCGATTCAAGAGGGGAATATATTGAAAAAAGCGCGGCGCTGATTCACAGGCGGCTTGCGGTTATTGATGTTAAGCGCGGGGCGCAGCCGATGAGCTTCGGCGCGTATACCATTGTTTATAACGGCGAGCTTTACAACACCGCCGAGGTTCGCAGGGAGCTTGAGCGTTTCGGCTACCGCTTTGAAACCGATTGCGACACCGAGGTTGTGCTTAAAGCCTTTCATATGTGGAAAGAAAAAAGCGCCGAACGATTTAACGGCATATTTGCCTACGGGATTTATAACAATGAGGACGGTTCGCTGTTTTTATGCAGGGACAGAATCGGTGTTAAGCCGCTTTATTATTCGCATATCGCAGGCACTTTTGCATTTGCTTCCCGTATGGAAAGTCTGCTTTATGTTAAGGGTGTTATGCCCGTTTGCAGCAGGGAAGGGCTCAATGAAATATTTATGCTCGGCCCTGCAAAAACGATTGGAAAAACCGTTTTCCGCGATATAAAGGAGCTGCCTCCTGCGTCGTATATGCTGTTTAAGGACGGCAAAATAAGCATTAATTCCTACTGGAAGCTTAAGGCGCAGCCCTTTGAGGACGACGAGGTTTCAGCACAGGAAAAAACGCATTTTCTTGTTACCGACGCAATCCGCCGTCAGCTTGTTTCCGATGCGCCGCTCTGCACATTTTTAAGCGGCGGACTTGATTCCTCAATCATTTCAAAGGTTGCATCGGATTATTTCAGGGATGACGGCAAAACGCTCAGCACCTATTCGGTTGACTATGATGATAATGAAAAATATTTTCAGGCAAGCGCGTTTCAGCCCAACAAGGATTCCGATTATATCAACCTGATTTCCGACTATATAGGCAGCGAGCACCATAACATTGTGCTGAATAATACCTCGGTTGCAGATGCGCTGATTGATGCGGCGATTGCAAGAAACAGCCCCGGCTTTACCGATGTTGATTCAAGCCTTCTGCTTTTCTGCAAAGAGGTTAAGAAGAACTACACCGTTGCGCTTTCGGGCGAGTGCGCCGACGAAATTTTCGGCGGTTATCCCTGGTACCACAGAAGTGAAATCCTTTTTGAAGAAACCTTCCCGTGGTCGCGCTCAACGGATATACGCAAAAGTATTCTGAAAGAGGGTTTTCTTCCCGAGGGCGAGGAATACGCCCGAGCTGCCTACCTGCAAACCGTGCATAAAACAGATAAGCTTCCCTCGGATTCGGCGCTTGAAGCAAGAATGCGCGAAATGTTTGTTTTAAATCTTGACTGGTTTATGCAAACCCTTCTTGTCAGAAAAGATGTTATGAGCATGGAAGCATCGCTTGAGGTGCGCGTTCCGTTTTGCGACTGGCGCATTGTTGAATATGCCTATAATATGCCGTGGAGCATTAAAGCATATTCGGGCAGGGAAAAGGGTATTCTGAGAAAGGCTTTTGAAAACGAGCTTCCCGAGGTTATAACCTGGCGCAAGAAAAGCCCCTATCCGAAAACCTTTAACCCTGTTTATCTGCGCGAGGTCTGCAAAATGGCTGAATATGTTCTCAGTGATAAAACCTGCCCTCTCTATGATATGCTCAACCGCTCAGCCGTTTATCAGCTTATGCAAAATCCCGAATCAATGAAGGAGCCGTGGTACGGTCAGCTTATGCGCACTCCCCAGGTTCTTGCTTACATTGTTCAGGTTTATGTATGGATTAGAAAGTATAATATTGAGTTTGAATATTGAGTGTGGTATAATTTAATCAACAATTACGAATTACGAGTTACGAATTACGAATTGAGGGACCTGCGGTCGGCAATTATATAATTGCTGTCTGCAAGACCCTTGAACTCGGAGCTCGGGGCTCGAAACTGATAAGGATTAATTATGACCACACAGGAATATATTAAAGCGATTGAAATGCGCCATTCAAGGCGGTCTTACAAGAATAAGCACCTTGATGAAGACACAAAAAATGTTATAAAGGAAATGGTTGAGGCTGTTAACTAGTCAAGCGGACTTGATTTGAT